>NZ_AP022847.1:0-310000 GCF_015100395.1 Nitrosophilus alvini
TTGTTAGGCAAAAATATTCTTGATATGCTCAAAGATGAAATAACAAACATAGAATATGAAAGATACATAAAACAGCTGAAATACGACGAAAATTCTTCAAAGTCGGATTATGCCGTATTTTCGGCACCAAATCCATTTATAGCAAACTGGGTAAAAACAAAATACTCAAAAAAAATATCAAATCTTTTTGAGCTAAAAACCGGTGTAAAACCGCAGGTTGATATAGTTGTAGGGAAAAAAAGCAGTAATAAAAAAAGATCATTAAATACTGCTTCCATTTCCGGACAGAAACAGACCTCAAGTACAAAACTGAACCCTTCATATACATTTGAAAATTTCGTAGTGGGAAGTTCAAACCAGTTCGCCTATACTGCAGCTCTGAGTGTTGCGGAAAAACCAGGTCAGCTCTACAATCCTCTTTTTATATACGGAGGAGTTGGATTGGGAAAAACACACCTCTTGCAAGCCATCGGAAACTACAATCTTGCAAAGGGTAAATCGGTTATATACACCACAATAGAACAGTTTATGAACGATTTTACATATCACCTTAGAAACCAGACAATGGACAGATTCAGGGAAAAATACAGAAAATGCGATATTCTTCTTATAGATGACGTACAGTTTCTGAGCAGAAAAGAACAGACCCAGGAAGAGTTTTTCCATACGTTCAACGAACTTCACAATAAATCAAAACAGATAGTTCTCACCTCCGACAAACATCCAAAACAGATAGCCGGACTTGAAGACAGACTCAAAAGCCGTTTCGAATGGGGACTCATTGCAGATATCCAGCCGCCTGAACTTGAGACAAAAATAGCTATTATAAAGAAAAAGTGTGAACTTGACGGAATAATCCTGAGCGACGAAGTTATAAACTATCTGGCAACAAAAATGGATAATAATATCAGAGAAATAGAAGGAACTATAATAAAACTGAACGCCTACGCATCCTTGATGAACCAAAAAATAACTCTCGATTTTGCAAAAAGCGTTCTTAAAGAGCAGATAAAAGAGAAGCAGGAAAACATATCAATGGAAAAGATCATAAAAGTAGTTTCCAAGGAGCTCAATATAAAACCAAGCGAAATAAAAAGCAGAAGCAGGAGCAGAAATATAGTAAGTGCAAGAAGAATAGTCATATATCTGGCACGTACACTTACACCCAATTCCATGCCTACTCTTGCACAGTTTTTCGGAATGAAAGATCACACCTCCGTAAGTCATGCAATGAAAAAGATAAATGAAATAATGGAAAAAGACGAAAATTTCAAAGTAAAGATAGAAGAGCTGATACACAAAATAAAACATTCATAAAAAGTGTGAACAGATGTGAAAAAAAAGAAATCGAAGAAATGTGAAAAAAATCCACAAAAACGGATAAAAAGCTCTTTTTTCACAAAAACACATCAAACTACTACTACGACTATAAATTTTAAAAATATAAAGAGTTGTTTAACTCTTTTTTAATAAAATTAACATAGAACCAAATTCAGGAGAAAAATATGAAGATCTCTATACAAAAAAGTATACTCGAACAAGCACTCAGCCAGATACAGCCTTTTTTGGAGAAAAAAGACACTAGCCAGATAACATCACATGTTTTCATAAATGCAGCAGACGATTCTGTAGAACTGAAAGCAACAGATTATGAGATGGGTCTGAAAGCGGATATAAAAAACATAAATGTTACCGATCATGGATCTGCAACGGCAAACGGTAAAAAGCTTCTTGACATTATAAGAATATTAAAAGACGACGAAATCATACTCGAATCAAAAGACGACACACTTGTTATCAAACAGGGACAGTCAAGATTCAAACTCCCCATGTTCAACGCAGATGAATTTCCCCAGTTTCCTCAAATCGATGAAAAACCGAAAATAGAGATCGACAGCCAAAAACTTGTAGTATCTCTTAAAAAGATAACTCCTGCAATTGACACAAACAATCCCAAATTCGAACTCAACGGTGCTCTTATAGATATAAAAGAAGATGTTATAAACCTTGTTGCAACCGATACAAGAAGGCTTGCCGTGGTCAAACTTCAAAACTCACCTTCCAGTACACTCTCTATTATAATTCCAAGAAAAGCAATACTTGAAATACAAAAACTCTTTTTTGACGAAATAGAGATATATTACGATGAGACAAATCTGATAATTAAATCTGACAATTATCTCTTTTTTACAAAACTTATAAACGGAAAATTTCCTGATTACGAAAGAATCATTCCTAAATCTTTAAAATATGAGATGATGCTACCTAAAGATAAAATGGTCGAAGCTATAAAACAGATTACAACAATATCAAATGAGATAAAACTGACTTTTTTAAAAGACAGAATTATCTTCAAAAGTCTCAGTGATGAAAACATAGAAGCCCAGACTGAAGTGGAAGTTCCGACCCCTTTTGAGGAAAAATTTGTTATGGCTGTCAACAGTAGATATCTTCTCGATTTTCTCGCAAACATAGACGGAAATGAGTTTAAACTGGGGCTAAACGAGCCGGAGCTGCCATTTTCACTTCAAGATGAAAACTTCCTTACTATCGTAATGCCTATAGTAATCTAATAGGTTATTTATAATAAAAAAGATATAATCAGTAATATTTAAAAGGCATTTTCGCCTTTTAAATACCAAAACTAGTTAAAAATAATCTATATCAGATAGACGAGGATTTTTCATGAACAAAAACTACGGTGCAGAAAATATAAAAGTTTTAAAAGGTCTTGAAGCTGTCAGAAAAAGACCCGGTATGTATATCGGTGATACAAGTGTTGGAGGATTGCACCACCTTATATACGAAGTTGTTGATAACTCCATCGATGAAGCGATGGCAGGGTACTGCAGCAAGATTGAGATTACGCTTACGAAAGAGGGAAGCGCCATCATATCCGATAACGGTCGCGGAATTCCCGTAGATATGCATCCTACTGAAAATATTCCTGCTGCTACGGTTGTTTTAACGGTTCTTCATGCCGGCGGAAAATTTGACAAAGATACCTATAAAGTAAGCGGCGGACTTCACGGTGTCGGTGTATCAGTAGTCAACGCACTTTCCAAAAAGCTGATAATGACTATCAAAAGAGATGGAAATATATACAGGCAGGAGTTTAAAAAAGGAATTCCCCAGACTGATCTGATAGTGATAGGTGAGACAAACAGAACAGGAACAACGATAGAGTTCTGGCCGGATGAGGAGATATTCGAAACGGTCGAATTCAAGTTTGACATTCTCTCAAAAAGATTCAGAGAACTTGCATATCTTAATCCTAATATTACAATAGTTTTCAAAGACGAAAGAGTCGGAAAGAAAGAAACATATCATTTTGAAGGAGGTCTTAAACAGTTTGTTGAGGATCTCAATAAAAAAACAGAACTTATAAAACCTATACTCATTTCAGACAAAATAGAAGATGTTGAAGTTGATATTGCGCTTATGTATAACGACGGATATGATGAAAAGGTTTTAAGTTTCGTAAACAATATAAGAACTCCTGATGGCGGAACACATGAGAGCGGTTTCAGAGGCGGTCTTACCAGGGCAATATCAAACTATGTTACAAAAAATGTTGGTGTGAGAGAGAAAAATGTAAAAATAACCGGAGATGACGTAAGGGAAGGCCTTGTAGCCGTTATAAGCGTAAGAGTTCCGGAGCCGCAGTTTGAAGGGCAGACAAAAGGAAAACTTGGCAGCAGCTATGTAAAACCGATAGTACAGAAACTTATATATGAAAAACTGACAAAATATTTTGAAGAAAATCCGATAGATGCTAAAACTGTTATGCAAAAAGCTCTTATGGCTGCAAGAGGACGCGAAGCTGCAAAAAAGGCGAGAGAGCTTACCAGAAGAAAAGATGCTATGAGTGTAGGAACACTTCCCGGAAAACTAGCTGACTGCCAGAGCAGAGATGCAAGCATAAGCGAACTCTATCTGGTTGAAGGTGATAGTGCCGGTGGAAGTGCAAAACAGGGACGTGACAGAGTTTTTCAGGCAATACTTCCTCTAAAAGGAAAGATATTAAATGTGGAAAAAGCTAGACTTGACAAGATACTCAAATCAGACGAGATAAAAAATATCATTACGGCTCTCGGATGCGGTATAGGAGAAGAGTTTGACGAAGAAAAGCTTAGATATCACAAAATAATCATCATGACCGATGCTGATGTGGACGGAAGCCATATACAGACACTTCTTTTGACATTTTTCTTTAGATTCCTAAGAACAGTTGTTGAGAAAGGATATCTCTATATTGCCCAGCCTCCTCTTTACAGATACAAAAAAGGAAAAACTGAGGTCTATCTCAAAGATGATGCAGCTCTCAGTGAATTTTTGATAGAGAACGGTATCGATTCGCTCAACATAACAGGAATGGGTAAAAAAGATCTTGTAGAGTTTTTCAAAATTGTAGCCCATTACAGAATGATTCTCAAAGAGCTTGAAAAGAGATTTTCTCTTATAGAAGTGGTGAGATATCTGATAGAAAACAGAGATCTTATAGCTCTTGAAAATAAAGAGCTGTTTAAAAAGATAGAAAATTATCTCAATACTCTCGGATATAACATACTTTCGTCCAATATAGATGATGAGAAAATCCATCTTTATGTTCAGACAGAAGATGGACTTGAAGAGATCGTTATAGATGATACACTTTTTACAAACCCTTTCTATAACGAAGCTCTTTTTATATATGACAAAATTCTTGAAAGGGTACCCGAAGATCTTAAAGAAAAAGATATTGTTTCGATACTTGAAGAGATAGAAAAAAGCGCAAAAAAAGGTGCTTATATACAAAGATACAAAGGTCTTGGCGAGATGAACCCGGAGCAGCTGTGGGAAACAACCATGGATCCTGAAAACAGAAGATTACTTAAAGTTACTGTTGAAAATGCTGAGAGTGCAAGTGATGTGTTCAGTCTGTTTATGGGTGATGAAGTTGAGCCAAGAAAAAAATATATAGAAGAACATGCAAAAGATGTCAAACATCTGGATGTATAATGCTCTATTCCGAAGAGAAAGAAAGGTCTAATCGCTTTAAACTGGCACTGAGGATAGGAATTCCTATCTTTTTGCTGGTTTTTGCACTACTATTTGTAATTTTCAACAGAGAATTTTCGGAAATTTTTCAATATATACTTATTTTTACCGCTGTTGTAATATCTGTCTATTTTATATTTTTTATGATTTACCAGGGATTCAGCGAAAGACTTATAGACCCTATCTCCAAAGCCTTCAACAGAAAAGCTATTACCGATATTTTTCAAAATGAGATAGAAAAAAACAGGGATTATACGATTGTTTTAATTTCAGTAGACAATATTGCCGATATAAACGAAAGATATGGAATTGAAAAAGGCGATAATATACTATCGGGTGTCGTTAAAATAATCGACTCTTTTTTTAAAAAGTGCTGCGGCAATAAAATCCCGATAGGTCATTACAAAGGTGGGGAATTTCTTGTAGGGCTGCATATAAAAAAAGACGATGTTAAAAAATATGTGGATGATTTTTTGAAAAAATATGATAGAAGCGTAATAGATGATGTTGAGATAAAACTTTTTGCAGCCATGATAGATACAGGCTACAGCAAAGATCTTAAAAAGATTGTAGAAAGACTTTATGAACTTTATGCAAAATACTCTCATCGTCCTGTATCGAAAAGAGTGGCTGTTGCCGCAAAAAGGAGTATGGAAGCAAGCGAGTTTGAAAAATTTATAATAGATACGATTGAAAAAAAGTCTTTATCTCTCAGATTTCAGCCTGCGCTCAATCTCAAAACAGGTCTTTACGATATGGCTGAAGTTTCTGTAAAACTGCAACAGCCGGACGGCAGCCTTATCCATCCTAGCCAGTTTATTCCTGTAGTAAACCGTTTGGGTTTTGAGAAGAAATTTGATGAAATTTTAACGCAAAAGGTTTTGGAGGTACTCAGCGGCAAGCAGATTGATATGATGTTTAGCTTCAATATATCTCCATTTTCGCTTAGAGACAAAAATTTTACAAAAAATATATTTAATCTGTTTGAAAAATATCCGGTATCGAAAGAAAAAATCATATTGGAGCTTTATGAAAACAGGCTCTATAAAGATGTAGAGTATTATAAAAAAATTATTTCTCTGTATAGAGAAGAGGGCTTCAAGATTGCATATGACAATTTCGGCGCATACAATGCAGCCACTGAATATATAAAAGAGATTCCTGTGGACTTTGTCCATTTTGATAAAGAGTATACAAAAAAGATAAATACTCTTTCGTATAGAGTATTTTTAAGATCATGGACGGAGGCTTTCGAAGAGCTGGGGATAAAATCGGTGATCAAATTTATCGATAATGAAGAACTTGTAGAGATATTTAAAAATCTTGGTGTAGATTATGTGGAAGGGTATGCAGTAGCAAGACCTATGGATTTTGAAGAATTGATAGAATTTATCAGGGAGAAAAGATGAGATACGGTGAAAAAGAGATAAAAGAGTTTGATCCGCAAAAAGATCTGGAAATCTGGCCAAACAAACATAAAAAGAACTACCTTATAAAAATAACTTTGCCTGAATTTACATGTCTTTGTCCAAGAAGCGGTTATCCTGATTTTGCGACTTTCTATCTGGAATATATACCTGATGAGTGGGTTGTGGAACTTAAGGCTATCAAACTTTATATCAACAGTTTCAGAGACCGCCATATAAGTCATGAAGAGAGTGCAAACGAAATTTATGACACGCTTTACAACAGACTCAAACCAAAATATATGAAACTTGTAGCAGATTTCAATCCGAGAGGAAATGTTCACACAGTTATAGAAATAGACAGCGAAAAAATAAAAATCGAGAAGTAAGACTCCTCCCCAGATACCTGCGGCACATAGCCAATCGGGGTGCTCTGCTGTGTTCCCACCCTGAAGCGTTGCCCCGAAAGGCTATTGCACAGGTCTGAAGAGGAGCATTCAAGCCTTCAAAAAGACCTCAATGCTCACCTTCGACGAATAAATGGCGGAGAGAGAGGGATTCGAACCCTCGAAGGGCTGTTAACCCTTACACGCGTTCCAGGCGTGCGCCTTCAACCACTCGGCCATCTCCCCTGTTTAGCTGATAGTTGATGGTTTATAGCTGATAGATTTATTTGATGCTAGTTACTATAAACTATCGACTATCAACTAAAGTGGCGGGGAGGCAGGGATTCGAACCCTGGGTGGGCTCATCACCCACGCCGGTTTTCAAGACCGGTGCATTCAACCAGCTCTGCCACCTCCCCGTTTGGAAGAGTAATTATAGCAGAAATTGCTTTAATATTGGAGGCGGCACCCGGATTCGAACCGGGGATCAGGGCTTTGCAGGCCCGTGCCTTACCACTTGGCTATGCCGCCTAAGAAAAGAAGATTTTGGCTAAAATGCCCAAACCCACCACTCTTTTTATCGAGTGGTGCCCGGGGCCGGACTTGAACCGGCACAGACAAAATGTCCGAGGGATTTTAAGTCCCTTGCGTCTACCAATTCCGCCACCCGGGCACATGGAGCGGGAGACGGGATTCGAACCCGCGACCCCAACCTTGGCAAGGTTGTGCTCTACCCCTGAGCTACTCCCGCAAAATTGGAGTGTAATTATAACCAAAATGGGGTAAAATGTAAATAGTTTTTAAGAAAGCTTTTTTAATAACCGGAAATTGTACTTTTTTTTGTATAATTTCACAATAGAACAATCGGAGGGAATATGCGAAGCGATGAAATAAAGAAGGGGTTTCAAAGAGCCCCACACAGAAGTCTTTTAAGGGCAACAGGACTTAAAGACGAGGATTTTGACAAGCCTTTTATAGGGGTCGCAAACTCTTTTATCGAAATAATACCGGGGCATTTTTTTCTGAACAGATATTCTGTAATCATAAAAGAAGAGATAAGAAAGTGCGGATGCGTTCCGTTTGAATTCAATACTATCGGTGTTGACGACGGTATAGCGATGGGGCATGACGGTATGCTATATTCGCTTCCTAGCCGCGAGCTTATTGCTAGTTCAATCGAAACTGTTATGAACGCACACAAACTTGACGCCATGATTGCGATTCCGAACTGTGACAAGATAACTCCCGGAATGATAATGGGAGCTTTAAGGGTAAATGTTCCCACAGTTTTTGTTACCGGCGGTCCTATGAGAGCCGGACACCTGCCTGACGGAACTCCTATCGATCTTGCAACTGCTTTTGAGGCTGTTGGAAAAAGAGCACAGGGAGAGATAACAGACGAAGAACTTTATCAGATAGAGTGTGCTGCGTGTCCTTCAGGAGGAAGCTGCAGCGGAATGTTTACTGCAAATTCGATGAATACCCTTATGGAGGCTATGGGAATAGCTCTGAAGGGAAACGGGACAATTCTGGCTCTAACTCCTGAAAGAGAAGAGCTTTTGAGGAAAGCTGCAAGAAGAGTGTGCGAAATAGCCAAAAGCGAGGAGCTTACCGAAAAATTCAGAATAAAAAACATATTGAACGAAAAAGCTGTGCATAATGCATTTGTGGTAGATATGGCGATGGGCGGAAGTACAAATACTGTTCTTCATATGATGGCTATAGCGAAAGAAGCAGGAATAGATTTTGATCTTTCAAGAATAAATGAGATTAGCAAACATGTAGCACATATTGCAAAAATCAGCCCGAGTCTTGAAACTGTTCATATGGAAGATATAAACAGAGCCGGTGGCGTAAGTGCGGTTATGAACGAGATAAGCAAAAGAAGTGATACCGTACTTTATCTTGACAACCTTACTATCGAAGGCGAGACAATAGGAGAAAGAATTGCCGGTGCCGAAATAAAAGACAAGGAGATTATACATACTATCGACAATCCTTACAGCGAAGTAGGAGGTCTTGCCATACTTTACGGCAACCTTGCCCGTGAGGGGGCTGTGGTAAAAACGGCTGGAATTGTCGGAGATATGAGAAGATTCAGAGGAAAAGCGATATGCTTTGATTCGCAGGATGATGCTATAAAAGGCATAATGGAAGGACGTGTCAAACCGGGACATGTTGTTGTTATCAGGTATGAGGGACCAAAAGGAGGTCCGGGTATGCAGGAGATGCTCTCTCCCACCAGCCTTATTATGGGTATGGGACTCGGAGACAAGGTGGCTCTAATCACCGATGGAAGATTCAGTGGGGCTACAAGAGGGGCAAGTATAGGTCACATCAGTCCTGAAGCTGCAGAAGGTGGACTTATAGGTTTGTTGAGAGATGGAGATGAAATTTTTATAGATGTTGACAACTATATTCTGGAAGTTGATATCAGTGATGAAGAGATAGAAAAAAGGAAAAAAGAGTTCAAACCCAATATGAGAGATGTAAAATCAAAATGGCTCAAAATGTACAGATGTTTTGTAACAAACGCTGCAAACGGTGCTGTATTGAAAGATGATTGTTAATTAACGAATAATAATCTGATGGCAGTGTATTGCTGCTATCGGATTGTAAATATTGCGATTATATATCAGATTTTGAAGGTTTTATACAGATGAAAGAATTTCCGGGATAAACCCGGAAATTTTATAGTGCTGCTTTTGCTTTTTCTACAATTTTTGCAAAGTTTTCAGGTTCGTTCATAGCCATATCTGCCAAAATTTTTCTGTCAAGTTCTATTCCGGCTTTGTTAAGGCCATGTATAAAATTTGAATAGTTTATTCCGTTCAGTCTGCAGGCTGCATTTATTCTTGTGATCCAAAGTTTTCTGAAGTCTCTTTTCTTTTGTCTTCTGTCTCTGTATGCGTATACAAGACTTCTTTCAAGCTGCTCTTTTGCTTTTCTGAAGTGTTTTCTTCTGCCGCTGTAGAAACCGCGGGCCATTTTCAATATTTTTTTGTGTCTTCTTCTTCTGACTACACCAGTTTTTACTCTCATTTTTTCTCCTTTACCTTTCTGTTTTTTAGGTGCCTCTTTTGAGGACTTGGCCCGTTTCGGGCGGAGTTAATCTTTTATCAATATGTAGAAATTAACTCTTCGATTCTTTTTTCATCAGCTTTGCTGACATATTTTGGTGCTCTTAGCTCTCTTTTTGTTTTAGGAGACTTTTTTGTAAGGATGTGGCTTCTAAAAGCGCTTCCTCTTTTTATCTTGTTTTTAGTCTTCTTAAAACGTTTTGCAGCACCGCGATGTGTTTTCATTTTTGGCATCACAATCTCCTTTGCAAAATTTAAGGGGCTTATTATATCATAGAAGTATAAAATAATGATTAAAATAAGAATTTTATAGCAGATGATTATCAGTGTATCGGATTTTTTCAGGTAACCGATACACTGATAATAAAAAAACTATTTCTTTTTTTCCTCTTTTTTGGGTACTACCATCATATTGACATATCTGCCTTCCAGATGGGGTTTCTTTTCTATAGTGCCTATATCTTCAATCATCGGAATCACTTTGTTCAAAACCTCGATGCCGGCTTCAGGATGAGCCATTTCACGGCCTCTTAAAAATACTCTGAATTTAACATGCTTTCCTTTTTCGAGGAATTCCCTTGCATGTTTTATCTTGTAATCTATATCGTTTTGTGCAATTTTTACAGATAGTTTTATCTCTTTAACTTCTATCTGCTTCTGTTTCTTTTTAGCCTCTTTTTTCTTTTTTTCCTGCTGGTATTTGAATTTGCCGTAATCCATTATTTTGCATACAGGAGGATTGGCATCGGGTGCAATTAAAACTAAATCAAGCCCTTTTTCTTCGGCAATGTCCAATGCCTCGTCTCTTGAAATAATCCCGTATTGCGTGCCGTCATCGCCTATACACCTTACCTGCGGAGCCCTTATCTGCTCATTTAAGAGCACTTCATCTCTTTTCTTACTCAAAAACGTACCTCACTGAGTTTCTCCTTTATTTTATCAAAAAATTGATCTTCAGAAATATTATACTGTATTCTTTCTCTTCTGTCCCTTACGGCGACACTTTTTTCTTCAACTTCTTTGTCACCAAGAACTATTATCATAGGGACTCTCTGTTTTTCAGCGGTCCTTATTCTTTTGTTAAGACTCTCGTTTCTGTCGTAAATTTCCGTATCCACTCCTATTTCGATCAGCTTTGATGCAAGCTCTTTTGCATATTTTTGGTGAGACTGTGCAATCGGAATAAATATTATCTGTGTAGGAGCGATAAAAAACGGAAATTCTCCCCCAAAATGTTCTGTAAGTATTGCTATAAATCTCTCAAACGAACCCAAAATTGCTCTGTGTATCATAACTGGCTGTTTTGATTCGTTATTTTCGTCTATATATGTAAGCTCGAATCTTTCCGGAAGGTTGAAATCTACCTGGATGGTTCCGCATTGCCATTTTCTGCCGATAGCATCTGTTATCTTTATATCAATTTTTGGTCCGTAGAATGCGCCGCCGCCTTCATCAATGCCGTATTCAAGGCCGTTTTCGTCAAGAGCCTCTTTCAAAGCTTTTGTCGCTTTTTCCCATATTTCATTGCTTCCTATCGATTTTTCAGGTTTTGTGGATATTTCCATCTCATATGAAAAATCGAAACTTTTCATAATTTTGTCGACAAATTCCAAAACTTCCAAAACGTTCTGCTTGATCTGTTCCGGTGTACAGTAGATGTGAGCATCATCCTGGGTAAATTCTCTCACTCTCAAAAGCCCATGCAAAACGCCGCTTTTTTCATGTCTGTGAACAACGCCGTATTCAAAAAATTTTAAAGGAAGTTCGCGATAGCTTCTCTTTTTTGATTTATATACCATTATATGACCTAGGCAGTTCATCGGCTTTATACCGTATTCCTGTTCATCTATTTCGGTGAAATACATGTTTTCGCCATAGTTTTGATAATGCCCGCTCTTTTTCCAGAGTTCACTTTTTAAAAGCTCAGGTCCTCTAACCGGTTCGTATCCTCTGTTGCGGTGCGCTTTGAAAAGCAGATGCTCCAGTTTGCTTCTAAGCCTAGCGCCTTTTGGAAGCCATATAGGAAGACCGGCCCCCACTTCTTCGCTGAACATAAAAAGTTCAAGCTCGGTTCCTAGTTTTCTGTGGTCTCTCTTTTTTGCCTCTTCGAGCATTGTAATATACTCTTTGAGAGTTTTTTTGTCAGCAAAGGCTATACCGTATATACGGGTGAGCATCTCTTTCGTTTCGTCGCCGCCAAGATATGCTCCGGCAACGCGTATCAACTTGAAATGTTTTAAAAATTTTGTATTGGGAACGTGGGGCCCTCGGCAAAGGTCTTCAAAATCGCCCTGCTTGTAAATAGAAACAGTGTCTGAGGGTATGTTTTTGAGAACTTCCTGTTTGAGGTCATCCTCTTTGAATTTCTCTATGGCTTCTTTTTTTGATATTTCATATCTTTCGATAGGAAGTTTTCTAGAGGCTATTTCGGCCATCTTTTTTTCAATTTTTTTAAGGTCCTCTTCACCTATTTTTTCGTTAACCCTGAAATCGTAGTAAAAGCCCTCTTCTACTACGGGTCCGACAAAAAATCTTGCATCAGGATAGAGTTCTTTTATCGCCTGTGCCATCAAATGTGCGGTAGAGTGTCTTATGACTTCGAGAGCATCGGGAGTGTTTTCTGGATGGATTTTTTTCGCTGAGTCTATATCTATATTTTTTGCTTCTGCTGTCTGCAGGTCTATAATCTCGTTATCTTTTTTTATCGCTATCGGCTCCAATATTTACCCTTTAATATTGAATAATGTAATGAATCGGTACTGTTTTGTCTGGAGAAAATAGAAGAAGAAATTGAAACTTTCATTTTCATTATTCATTTTTATTTTTTTATGGTGGTCGCGAGAGGATTTGAACCTCTGACCACTACGATGTCAACGTAGTGCTCTACCCCTGAGCTACGCGACCGCTCAAAGTGGAAGTCTTTTAAAATGGACTGCATTATAACAGACAAAAAATTTATTTTTTCTTAAAATTTATTATTATGAGCCACAGAACCGAGAGGTCTATCATAACATCAGCGAAATTGAAAACGGCAAAATCAAACCAGCAGTGCCAATATACATAATCAACGACTCCGCCGTGTATAAATCTGTCATATAGATTGCCGACTGCAGCTCCGAAAAGGATACCTAATACAAAAGGATATTTTAAAATATATCTTTTAAGGTTTATATATCCGAATGCCGCAACGATAAGCAGAAGTAAAATCCATTTAAGGTATCCTTCCAGAAATGAGAGCATAGAGAATGCAACACCTTTGTTCAAAGTGTAACCAAGAGTTATACATTTTGTTTCATAATAGAAGCCCTCTACAAAAAGTTCTTTTAAAGTCTGGTCTATTATAAATACGCCTATGGCAGCAAAAAAGAAAACAGTATAACTTCTAACCATTCAGGGCCGCTTTAAAAAAATTTTTTGCATTTTCCATCTGTTTTTCAAGCACTCTGTTATCTTTGCCTTCCAAAAGAACTCTCAGTTTGTTTTCCGTTCCGGAATATCTTATAAGCACTCTTGTTCCCTCTTTTTCGAAAGACTCTACCAATTTTTCATATCCTTCTATATTTTCAAGAGGCTTTTTCTCTTTTACAGGTATATTTTCCAGTATCTGCGGATAAAGCTCAAAAGGATTGAACAGCTCACTTGCTTTCTTGTTGGATATGAGCATATATGCGACCGTCTGAAGTGCACTGACAAGTCCGTCGCCGGTTTTGGCAAAATCGGTCATAACTATATGGCCGCTCTGTTCTCCTCCAAAATTTAGATCATTTCTTTTTATCTCTTCGAGAACATATTTATCTCCCACATTGCTTCTGTACAGTTTTATATCATTTCGTTTTAGAAAGTCCTCAAGAGCCTTATTGCTCATAACAGTGGCTACCATGGAGCAGTTTTTAAGTTTTTTTCTGTTTTTGAGATATATAGCCAGAGCGCCCAACAGTTTGTCACCGTCTATCACTTCGCCGTTTTCATCAACGGCTACCAGTCTGTCCGCATCTCCGTCGAAAGCAAAACCGATATCGGCTCTGTATTTTCTTACTGCATTTCCAAGATCTTCCGGATGCATTGCACCGCATTTTAGATTTATATTAAAACCGTTGGGTTTGTCGTTTATCACTATAGTATCTGCTCCCAGTTCGTTGAATATTGTGGGGGCTACTTTATATGCTGCACCGTTTGCGGTATCGAGTACGACCCTCAGGCCGCTAAGAGTCAGGTTGCTCGGAAAAGAGTTCTTTATATGAACTATGTATCTTCCTATTACGTCATCTATTCTTTTGGAAGAGCCTATTTTTTTTCTTGTCTGCTGTTTTGAATCTATAATCTCTTCATTGAAATATATATTTTCTATCTCTTTTTCCTCTTCGATATTCAGTTTGTTTCCATGCATATCAAAGAATTTTATACCGTTGTCGTAATATGGATTGTGACTTGCGCTTATCATAATACCGGCATCGCATCTCATGTCTTCAGTCAAAAATGCAATGGCGGGTGTTGGCATTGGTCCTATCTGTATAACGTTATATCCGACTGCCGTAAGGCCGCTTACAATCGCATTTTCTATCATATATCCGCTTCTTCTGGTATCTTTACCTACAAGTATTTTGTTTGTAACAGAATTTTTTCTAAAATAGATGCCGGCGGCCATGGCAAGTCTCATTGAAAACATAGCAGTAAGTTTTTTTCCGGCTTCTCCTCTTACCCCGTCAGTTCCGAAGAGTTTCATACAATATCCTTAAATAATCATTAATTTAAAGTAAATTTAATAATAGGTGAGATAGAATTCTATCCTAAAATAATTTTAAAAAGGATTAAAAAGAATGGCACATCATAAATCCGCACTGAAAAGAATTCGCCAGACAGCAAAAAGAACCGAAAGAAACAGATTTTACAGAACAAGAATCAAAAATATCGCTAAAGCTGTCAGAGAGGCTGTAGAAGCAGGAAATAAAGAGGCAGCTGTCGAAGCTTTGAAAGTTGCAAACAGAGAATTGCACAAATTTGTAAGCAAAGGTGTTTTGAAGAAAAATACCGCTTCAAGAAAAGTTGCGAGATTGCATAAACTTGTAAACTCAATGAGCGAAGCTGCATAAGCAGCTTTTGCAGATTTAAAGTATATGCTTAAAGAAAAACTTCAACCCTTCATAGACAGATACGAAGAGATAAACAGGCTTCTTAGTTCTCCCGATATAACGAAAGATATAAAAAAAATGACAGAGCTCTCCAAAGAGCAGTCTGATCTTGAACCTATCGTAGAAAAAGCAAAAGAGTACAATGAAGTTTTAAAAGCTATCGAAGAGAATAGATCTTTGCTTGAAGATGAAGAGTTGGGAGAACTTGCAAAAGAGGAGCTCAAAGAGCTTGAACCAAGATTAAAAAATCTCGAAGAAGAGATAAAGCTTCTGCTAATTCCGAAAGATCCGAACGACGATAAAAATATCTACCTTGAGATAAGGGCCGGAACAGGCGGAGAAGAAGCTGCACTTTTTGCAGCAGACCTTTTTAAAGCATATGCAAGATATGCTGATCTGAAAGGATGGAAGGTTGAAATCGTCAGTTCAAGCGAGAGCGAGACAGGCGGATACAAAGAGATAATAGCAAAAATCAAAGGCGATAAGGTCTATAGTCGCCTTAAATATGAAGCCGGAACTCACAGGGTACAGAGAATCCCTGCTACCGAGTCCCAAGGCAGGATTCATACTTCTGCAGTTACCGTTGCAGTTATGCCTGAGGTTGACGATGTTGATGTAGAGATAAATCCAAGTGACCTCAAAATCGATGTCTACCGTTCAAGCGGATGCGGGGGACAGTCTGTCAACACTACAGACAGTGCGGTAAGAATCACCCATATACCTACAGGCATTGTTGTATCTATGCAGGATGAAAAATCTCAGCATAAAAACAAAGAAAAAGCTCTCAAAATACTTAAGGCAAGAATTTACGAACAGAAGATGAAAGAGCAACAAGAAACACTAAGTAGTGAAAGAAAAGCTCAGGTAGGCTCAGGTGACAGAAGCGAAAGAATCAGAACCTACAACTATCCACAAAACAGGATAACCGATCACAGAATCGGCCTGACGCTTTACAGACTCGACGAGATTATGCAAGGCGGTCTGTTTGATGAGATAATAGAACCTCTTATAGCACACTATCAGGCAGAAAAAATCAAAGAAGCCGGACTATAAGTTCGAAAAAAATCATCAACCAGAAGAAATGACTCTTTGACTTTGAAGAAATTTCGAAAAGAATGAGTTTTGGCTCATCCTCTCGGAGTTTCAAGATGATGTAGCCTATTTTTCTTTATGATAGAGACCACAAGACGATTATATTTTTTGCCTATCTGCGAATATCTTTGCATAGTCATCGCCGCCTGAAGACCGGTAAATTTTCTCCCCTCTTTTCTCGCTATATATCTTGCCTGCCGAAATTCTCTGTAAGCTGCATGTCTGTTAAGATTCAGCATATAAGAAGCTATAGAAGCAGAAATTGAGCCAAAAACTTTTATTTTATGCTTTTTGCCCTCTTCTCTCTCTTGTGGAATTAGACCTCTTTTACCAAAAGTCCATTCTCCGAATAGATTGTTTGCCTCTTTTGCAAATCTACTTTTTCCCCATCCGCTTTCCAGAGCCGCCTGCGCAAGAACCAGAGACTGAGGGATGATATCAATCTTTTTTAGGTATTCGTCCTTGTTGTAGATATTTTTTATTCTATATTTTTTTGCTATTTTGACAAGCCTTTTAAGCTTATTTTCCGGCAGTTTTGGATATTTGAACATCTCATTGAAAAAATTTTTTATAAACCTTCTCTCTTCAAGAATTTTTTGATTCTCTTTTTTTACCAAAGGTGTCAAAATTTCAAAAAATTTCTCTTTTTGAGTATTGATATTTTTGATATTATAGTACCACTCAGGGATGCTTTTATAATCTGCCGCCATAAGTTTGACGGACAAAACAATACCCAGTCCTGTCAATAAAACTCTTTTCAACCGACCTCCTCCATGCATGTATCAAATATTTTTTTCACTTTTCCTTTAAAGAAAAGTTTTTCATCTTTTATACTTAGTATAAGTTCTTCTTTGCTTTTTGGATAGACTCTTGCTACAGAATCTACCAGACCTTCCAGAAAAGCTCTGTAAAATGCTGCAGCCATGCCTGTACCGCAGGCAAGTGTTTCATCTTCGACGCCGCGCTCATATGTTCTTATATATATTATACCATTTTCAATCTTGGCATAATTTACATTTGCATTGTAACTTTTTCTTAGCTCTTTTGCTTCATTTTTGTCAAATCTGTCAAGATTGTCAACAAAGGCTACAAGATGCGGAACACCAGTATCTAGAAGCCACCATTCAAGTCCGCCGTGCGATATCTCTTTGTTCGATATTATTGGATCTGTAAGCTGACTTTCTACCGTATCGCCGTTAACGCTTGCCGATATCTCTCCGGCTTCGGTCATAAATTTCATGGAACTTCCGGCAAGGGAGTTTATATATGCGTAGTGTGCAGCCGCCCTGCTCCCGTTTCCACACATTGCAGCACTACTTCCGTCGCTGTTGTAAAACTGCCATTCAAAATCTAGACTTTCATGCGGAAGAAGCACTATCAAACCGTCAGCGCCGATTCCGGTGAATCTGTCGCAAAGCTTTACAGCAAGGTCGCTTCTGTCTTTATGTCTGAATGTATGAAATATCACAAAATCATTTCCGCTTGCGCTGTATTTTGTCAATTGCATATCTATCCTTCCAGGGCATATTTTCTCTTTATCGTCTTTATAAACTCTTCACACTCTTTTTGCAGATGTTTTAGATCTTTGGAATTGTCTATAACATAATCCGCTCTTCTTTTCTTCTCTTCGATATCTATCTGAGCATCCACTCTTTTTTTTGCCTCTTCTGGCGTGTATCCTTCTCTTTCCACAAGCCTTTTTATCTGCTGTTCTGCCGGAGCATATACAACAACCGTTTCTTTTATCGGATATGCTTTTGTTTCATAAAAGAGAGGTATGTCGATAAAATAGGGTATTTTGAATCTTTCTAGTTTACGGGATTCTTCTTCAATTCTTTTTCTGATAATGGGATGAAGTAGATTTTCAAGCTTTTTTTTTGCCTCTTTGTCGGAAAATATAAGCTTTCCCAGAGCTTTTCTGTCCACCCTGCCCTCTTTTATATATTCGGACCCGAAAATTTCGGCTATCTTATCTTTTTGGGTATCCAAAACTTCATGTGCTATTTTATCCGCATCTATCACGGAAAAACCGTATAGTTTGAGCAGACTGCTGACCGTGCTCTTTCCGCTTGCAATTCCACCTGTAAGAGCAATAGCGTATTTAAAGCGGTGAGGGGATGCAGATGTTTTGTTTGAATATTTCATTTGCTGAAAAACCTTTTTATCAATTCTTGTTCCCCTGCCCGTTATCAGTTGCTTTTAATTTTATATTTTACCATTTGTAAAGTTCGCCCAACTCTTTTTTCACATATGTGGGAAGAGTGAAGCTTGATATATGAATATCTGAGTTGTAATATTTGAGATTATCGATCAAATCTGCTCTTTGAAGAATTATATCGGCGGTAGGATGATAAAACTTGCTTCCTACGATAAAGTTCCAGTTGCATCCAGGATACATATACATCTCGAATCTGTAGGGCATCGTTATTTTGAAAAAATCTCCTATGACTCTCATTATCTCTTTGTGAAGAGGCATATCTATCCACCAGCTTTCACCCTGCGCCACAACTATTCCGTCATCTTTCAGTATTCTGTTTATATGTGCATAAAATGTTTTGTTAAAAAGACCTTCTGCAGGACCTTCAGGGTCGGTAGAATCCACAAGAACGATGTCGTAAGTCTTATCTTTCGCCTCTCTTACAAACTCTGTTCCGTCTCCTATGATAAGGTTGAACCTGGGATTGCTCCACACTTCGTCAAACTGTGGGAAAAACTCTTTGGAGATATTTACTACCTCTTCGTCGATTTCTACCATATCAACGTTTATTCCTTCATGTCTTAAAAGCTCTCTGGCTGTTCCACCGTCTCCTCCTCCTATAATAAGAACACGCTTAGGGTCTTTATGTGTACATACAGGAACATGCGCAATCATCTCATGATATATAAATTCATCTTTATCGCAAAGCATTCCGTGCCCGTCTATGACCATTATACGCCCGAACTCTTTTGATTCGTATACTTCTATCGTTTGATATCTACTTCTTTTTTCAGCCAGTTTTTTTTCTACTTTTACAGCCTGTTTGAAAAAGCCGTTATGTATCTCTTCAAACCACATACTTAATCTCCGATAATTTTTGTCTGATTTTATCATAACTTTTTTAAAAGCTTTTTAGCCCGGTCTCTTATGGTATAATTTGAAAAAAAATTTAGGGAGAGAAGGGGGGATGCTTACATGTGTGGAGACAGAGCGCAGAGAATTTTGATGGCGATAATGCTGGGACTTTCCATGTATCTTTTCGTTACCGGTCAGATACAGTTCGGGGTACTTTTACAGACTTTTATCATTATCATGATTTTGATATTTGCATTTACCAATTTTTGCCCGAGTCTCTGGTTTTTCAACAAAGTATTCGGAAAGTGCAAATGGAATGAGAAAAGTGAGGAGTCTTAAGCCGTCAGTTTTTAAAGTTGACTGCCAACTGATAGCTTCACTGGTTTAAATCACGAATTATTAAGTGTGAAGGAAAAAAATGAGTATAAGCTATAAAGATGCCGGTGTGGATATAGATGCCGGTGCTAAATTGGTCGAAGAGATTAAACCGTTTGTCAAAAAAACTTTCAACGAAAACGTTATAGGCGGTATAGGCTCATTTGCCGGTGCCTATGCGCTTCCTGTAGGATACAAAGAGCCCGTACTGCTTGGGGCTACCGATGGGGTAGGGACAAAACTGAAACTTGCTATCGAATCCAAAAAGTACGATACTGTAGGTATCGATCTGGTAGCAATGTGTGTGAACGACCTTATATGCAGTTTTGCCGAGCCGATGTTTTTTCTTGATTATTATGCTACCGGAAAACTTGATGTTGACGCAGCCAAAGAGGTGATTAAAGGTATTGCCGAAGGTTGCAGGGAGAGTGAGTGTGCTCTTATCGGAGGAGAAACTGCCGAGATGCCGGGAATGTATAGTGAAAATGACTTTGACCTGGCTGGTTTTGCGGTAGGTATTGCCGAAAAAGAGGATGTTGTAAAAGAGAGGGGTGTCAAAGCAGGGGATGTGTTGATAGCTCTGAAGAGCAGCGGTGTACACTCCAACGGATTTTCACTGGTAAGGAAACTCTTTTTTGACAAACTCAAATGGCACCACCATACCGAATTTGAAGGAAAACCACTTATAGATGTGCTTTTGGAGCCGACCCGCATATATGTGAAAACATACAAAAAAGTAAAAGAGAAAGTAAAAGCTCTTGCACATATTACCGGAGGAGGGCTGATAGAAAATCTTCCGAGAGTACTTCCCGAAAATGTAAAGGCTGTCGTCAGGAAAAATCATATTGAGCCGCTGCCGATATTTGAGTTTATGGGTAAATATATCGATGAAGAAGAAATGTTCAGAACCTTCAATATGGGTGTGGGAATGGTTCTTGTTGTAGACCCTGCAGATGTAAAGGATGTTATGTCTCTTAGCGGAGGATATATCATAGGAGAGCTTGAAGCTGGCCAAAGGGGTGTAGAAATTATCGAATGATATATATAGTTTCAAAACTTTTTACATATCTTCTCCTGCCGCCTGGAATATTTATACTCATTTTGGCGGCATCCGCTTTTTTTGCCAAAAGATTCAGAAAAATTTTGCTATTTTCGGCACTGGTTTTCTGGCTTTTTTCTACCGATTTTGTCCCTCATATGCTTTTGAAGCCTCTTGAATACAAAAGTTTTCAAAATTCGGATACCAAACCGAATGCAGTTGTTGTTTTGGGAGGAGGCGATGTGAATTTTGCACCCAATCTTCCTTTGACGGCCGATGGAACAAAAAGAGTTTTATGGGGATTTATGGAGGCCAAAAAAAGAAAATTGCCCCTAATATACAGCGGAGTAGAGAAGGGGGCCGAAAAGTGTTTTGACGAGATAAACAGCTCTCTTGGACTGGGATTTGAAAATTCTCACAGACTCAAGGCGATGTGCTACTATCTGGAAAATGTCAGCCGCGATACTTTCGAAAATGCAAAATATACAAAAGATATTTTTAAAAAAAAGGGTATAAAAAATCCCAAAATAGTGCTTGTAACTTCAGCTTATCATATGCCAAGAGCAAAAAAACTTTTTGAATATTTCGGATTTGAAGTCGAACCATCTGCTACAGACTATAAAACCGGCGAAAAACTAAAGATAGACATATGGTCTTTTTTCCCAAAAATGAGGAATTTCAAAGATTCCTATATTGCACTGCACGAATATTTTGGACTGCTCAGTCTGTTTATCAGGGGTGTTCTTATTTGAATTTTTTCAATATATCAAGAACTTCATCGTCGCTAAGCTGATGAAAATCATAATAGAACTGTCCTACCGCCATAAAATCGGGCGGGGTCTGAAGTATCACAACTTCGTCAGCCGATTTTTCCAGTTTTGAAACCACATCAGGAGGAGCAACGGGAGCGGCAATGACTATTTTTTTGGCTCCTTCTTCACGAAGGGCATCTGTGGCCAGGAGCATACTTGCCCCGGTTGCTATACCGTCGTCAACTATGATAACCGTTTTGTCTTTAAGGTTGATTCTTTTTTTGCCGTAAAGAGCTCTCTTCTCTTTCATCTCCCGCATTTTCTGTTCGGCTCTCTCTTTTATATACTCATCCGCAACATTGAGCATGATTTTTGCATGTTCGTTTACATACACAAAACCGTTTTCGCTCACTGCACCAATGGCTGCCTCTTCATTGTATGGGCTAGGAATTTTCTTTACGAAAAAAATATCCATAGGGATATGTAGTTTTTCGGCTATTACCGCTGCTACAGGTATGCCGCCTCTTGGAAGAGCAACTATGACACTGTCGCTGTTTTCATACTCTTTAAGTTTTTCTGCAAGTTTGAGACCTGCTTCATAACGGTCTTTAAACATGATTGCCTCCTTTGAGACTTATAGTATCATTATATATCAAAAAATATCAAAAGTCATCAAAGGAGAAGTTTTGATAGCTCTTCTTCAAAGAGTCAAGAGATCAAGCGTCACTGTAAACGGCAGAGAAATTGCAAAAATAGGGAAGGGTATAAATATACTGCTTGGAGTTTTAAAAGAGGATAGTGAAGATGATATACACAAGTTGGTAGACAAGATAGTAAATCTGAGGATTTTTTCGGACAGTGAGGGGAAAATGAATCTTTCTATAAGGGATGTGGGAGGCGAAGCGCTGATAATCAGCCAGTTTACTCTTGCCGGCAGTGTCAAAAAAGGGCGAAGACCGAGTTTTGATAAAGCTATGGAACCTGGAAGGGCAAAAGAACTGTATGAGAAATTTTGTGAAAACATAGGAGAGTATATAGCTGTAAAACAGGGAGTATTCGGGGCGATGATGGAAGTGGAAATTTTAAACGACGGACCTGTAACATTTATCATTGATTCCAAAGAACTGAAATGAGATATCTCTTTACAAATCGTCACGGCGGATACAGCAAAGAGCCTTATTCCACTTTCAATCTCGCTTTTCATGTGGGAGATGATCCAAAAAACGTGGAAAAAAACAGGAATTTTCTGAAAACTTTGATAAAAGCTGATCGTATTGTATTTATGGATCAGGTACACGGCGATAGGGTCGTTGCGATTGATGAAAAAAATATAAACGATATCCACAGATGCGATGCGGTTTTGACCCATCTAAAAGATGTGGCTCTTTGTGTCATGGTAGCCGATTGTAATCCAATTTTGCTCTATGAACCCCAAAAAGAGATAGTAGCTGCCGTTCATGCAGGCAGAAACGGGACATTTCTGGGTATTGTACAAAAGAGTGTTGATATGATGAAAGAATTCTATGGCTGTGACTCTTCAAAGATTATGGCATTTATAGGACCTTCTATCAGAAAATGCTGTTATGAAGTGTCAGAAGAGATTGCAGGTGTTGTCAAAAAGTGTTACGGGCGAAAATATATCCATAATGAGAGATTTCTGGATTTGGCAGCTATGAATATAGATCAGCTTAAATCTTCAGGCCTCAAAGAGGAGAATATCAATCTCACTCCTGTATGTACATGCTGCTTTAAAGACTATTTTTCATACAGAAGAGATAAAATAACCGGAAGATTTGCAGGAGTTATAAAAAATGGAGATTAATTCACTGTTTGGGATTATCCCCGATCTGCCGGGAGTGAGGGTGTATCAGTTCAGTGATAATATCGATTTTTCAAAAGAACTTTCCAAAGAAGCCAGAAACAGAGATTTCGAACTGGAGATTGTTGTTTTCAGTGAAGATTTCTTTTATAAACTGAACTCTTTGGAAGGCGAAAACATAAAGTTAAGAAAAGTAGAGTTTAACAAACCCAAATACAATCTTCGTTCCACACTATACGATACCGTTTTTGTAAATATCGATATATCGACACTTCAGGATATTGAGCTATTTTTCAGAAAAATATACAGAATGATGAAGAATGCGGCAAATATTATAGTCCCTGTTTCAAAAGAGTGTAAAGAGGAGATTGCTGCTCTTTTGGAGAAGTGCAACTACGTGGCAATCAACGATATAGACTTGGATGAAAAAAATTGTGCGATTGTAGGTAGGAAGATGCATGGATGGGCAAGGGTATAACAGGTTACAAGAAGGATAAATAATATAAAATTTCCCACTCGATTTTAATAAATTGTATTTTTTGAAGCTATAATATTAAGAGGATCTCTAAAACAAAGGATAAGTTTTGTTGTATACAGTTATACATATCATACATCTACTGGCAGCATTTGTATATGGCGGTTTTCTTTTTGTGGATATTCTTTTTCTCTCCAAAATGGGGCAGACTTTGACTGCGGAAGAAGCAGCCAAAGCTAGGGAAGCGATCATGATCCATGTACGCAAGGTTGTACCCTATGCACTGTTTGTAGTGGTAGGGACAGGGATCTATATGTTTTGGAATGTTTTTGGAGAAGTGGGGGATGAGGGGCTGACCCGTTTTCAGATGTTACTGTTAATCAAGGCGTTTTTGGGTTTGTGGCTCGGTATACGGGGTTTTAATCAAAAAGTTTTCAAAATCAATCCCTGGGTTTTCAAAAGCCACTATTTTCCTTTTACTCTTGTTGTCATTATCATAATATTGTCGCAGTTAATGTGGATGTAGGCAGAAACAGGGAAATATTTATTTATTTTACAACAGAGAACCTCTATTGGTCAAAAAGCTGTTTAGGAGGATCTGTTCTTTATTTTTCTGATCCATTCGTTCAGGGTCTTTTCAAATCCTATATCTTTTGATTTGTAAAATTTCAGGTTTTTTGCAAGATATTTCTGTTTTACATATCCTCCGAAATCATGGGGATAGAGATATCCGCCGGGCGAAGGTGATTTCAGGTAGTTTGGCACCGGTAGCAGAACCCCATCTTCTATCGCTTTCATTGCGTTGTTGATAGCCTTGTATGCGCTGTTTGATTTTGGGCAGGAGGCAAGATAGATAACACATTGGGAAAGTATTATCCTGGCTTCTGGATATCCTATTTTTGAAACTGCAAGCATTGTGCTTACAGCAAGGTTCAGGGCGTTCGGGTTTGCGTTTCCTATATCTTCGCTTGCAAGAATGACCAGTCTTCTTGCAATATATTCCGGAGGTTCCGCGGCGGCTACAAGTCTGGCAAGGTAGTATAAAGAAGCGTCTATATCACTGCCCCTGATGCTTTTTATCATTGCACTTATGAGATTGTAATGGCTCTCTTTCGAGCTTGAACCCTCATGCAAAGAAGCGGGACGAAGGGATTTGAGTGTTTTTAAATCTATCTTTTTTGTTATTGCCAGTGCAGATTCCAAAAGTTTTAGCATACTTCTTGCATCTTTGGCGCAAGAAGAGATGATATACTCTTTTGCATCATCTTCTATCTCAAAATCGATAAGCTTCCGGGCTCTTTGAAATATCTTTTCCAAATCTTTCTCTTCAAGAGGTTTGAACTCGAACAGAAAGGATCTGGACCTTATACCGGCTGTTAGTGAGAAGTAAGGGTTTTCGGTACTTGCACCCAATATCAACGCTTCGTTTTTTTCCATTATCGGCAGAAGGACTTCCTGCTGGGTTTTGGAGAGTCTATGCACTTCGTCTATAAAAATGATAGGTTTTTCGAATGAGCCTCTGTACATAGATACTATTTTTCTTATCTCCTCTATTTTGAGACTTGTAGCATTTAGCTCATAAAAAGGAGCATCAAGTTCGTTTGCTATTATTCTGGCAAGAGTCGTTTTGCCGCATCCCGGAGGCCCCCAGAAGAAAGAGTGCGAAATTTTTTTGGCTTTTATAAGTTTGTAAAACGCTGCATCAGGGGAGAGCAGATGGGGCTGTCCAGCAAAATGCTCAAGGTTTTTTGGTCTTAGAATTTCGGCAAGATTATCCATTTACTACTTTTATATATATCTCTCTTGTCTCTCTGGGGCCGTCAAATTCACAGAAAAAAATTCCCTGCCATTTTCCCAGGAGAGGTTTTGCATCTTCTACCGGAATCGAGACGCTTGTTCCTGTTATACCGGATTTTATATGTGCATCTGCATTTGTTCCTGCATGGGCATACCTTATATTTGAGGGAACAAGCCTGTGGAGTTCTCTGAGAAAATCTCTTTGAAGATTAGGATCAACGTTTTCAAACAGTATAACACTGGCGGTTGTGTGCGGCGTAAAAATAGTGCATACACCGCTCTTTATACCGGACTTTATAACTGCTTCTTTAACGATTTCGGTTATATCTATCATTTCCGATTTATGATCGGATTTTAGTGTTACCTTTTGCATTTTGCTCCTTTAAAAATTTTTTGAGGTCATCATACTCTTTTCTGGTAAGATATCTTGTTTTGCCTGTGGGAAGAGCACTGAGTGTGATACCGCCGTATTCGAGTCTTTTAAGGTCAACCACTTCTCTTCCGAAATGGGCAAAAAAGCGTCTTATTTCCCTATTTTTCCCTTCTCCTATGGCAATTTTGAGTTTTGAGTACTTCTCATCGTTTTTTATTATCTGATAGGCGTAGAAAGGTGCGAATGTCATCGATTTGACTTTGCTTTTTTCATGTCCTCCCGCGGTTGCGTCTTCAAGCTCAAGTCCCTCTTCCATAGCCTTTATCATCTCTTTTGTGATACTTCCTCTGATTTTAACTTTGTAGATTCTCTCCAAAGAGGAGTTCATAAGAGTGTGAGCCACTTTCGGAGAATCGGTGAGCAGCAGCAGCCCCTCAGTGGCAAAATCGAGTCTGCCGACAGGTATAAAATGTCTGAATTTTGCAGGAAGAGTATCATAGATTGTTCTTCTGCCTCTCGGGTCTTTTTTGGTGACCAGTTCGCCTTTTGGCTTATTGTAAACAATGACTGTAAAGAGGTTGTCTTCCGTTACCTTTTTTGAGCCTATATAGACCTCATCATCTTTTTGAACATCGTAAAAGGGCTCTCTTACAACTTTGCCGTTTACTTTTACTCTGCCTTCCTGAATGAGTCTGTCGGCCTCTCTTCTGGAATATGTGGTATTGTGTGAAATATATTTGTTAAGCCTCATCTCTCTTCTTTATCTGTATCGTTGTCGTTAAAACAGACTATCAGCTATTTTATCCCCGCTTCAACAAGGTCATGAATATGGAGCACACCTGATATTTTATCATTTTCATCTGTAATTACAAGCATCTGTATTTTATGATCTTCTATAATTTTGAGCGCGTCGCTGGCAAGAATGTTTTCGTCTTTGCATATTTTCGGATTCAGGTTTGCGTATTTTATTGCTTTTTCTTCCAAGGAAAAATCCTCTTTCATAAGTGCACGCCTAAGGTCACCGTCGCTTAAAACAGCTTTTAAAGATCCGTTTTTGTCCGTAATGAGGACGTTTCCGAGTCTTCCTTCGCTAATAGCTACAACAGCGTCTTTGAGTTTTGCATTTTCGCTAATAACCGGAAGGTTCTCTTTTCTCATCAGATCTTTTATCTTTATAAAAAGCCTCTTACCGAGACTTCCTCCCGGATGAAAAGTTGCAAAATCCTCTTTTTTGAAACCTCTTTTTTTCATAAGGCATACAGCAATAGCATCTCCCAGAGCCATAGTGAGGGTAGTGGAAGAGGTAGGGGCGGCATCAAGCGGACAAGCCTCTTTTTCAACTTTGATAGAAATAAATATATCGCTATATCTGCCCAGGGTAGAATCTTTTGACTTTGCCATGGCAATCAATGGAATATCAAATCTCTTTATATGAGGAAGTATTTTGATAAGCTCTTCGCTTTCGCCGCTGTAACTGATAGCCAAAACGGCATCTTCTTTTCCTATCATCCCCAAATCGCCGTGAAGAGCTTCAGTAGGGTGTATAAAAAAGCTAGGTGTTCCTGTACTTGCAAGAGTGGCGGCTATTTTTGCCCCTACAAGACCGCTTTTACCCACACCCGTAACGATAAGTTTACCTTTGATTGATGATATGGTTTTTACCGCTTCATTGATGTTCTCTCCGATTCTGTTCTTTGAGTCGATTAAAGCGTCCGCTTCTGTCTGAAGTACATCTTTGGCTATTTTTACAAAATCCATTGTTTTGCCTTCTCTTTTTGATTCGTGATTGGTTTTATACCAACACTCACACCCACACTCACACCCACACTCACACTAATACCAACATGCCCACATATCTTTCATGTTTATTTATCGGTTAACTGCCGTCTGCCGGTTCGTCGCTACGCTCCAAACATCGGTATCGGCTTGCGGCGCTAAAAACGACAAATTATTGTCGTTTTTTTACACGCCTCACATTATAAATATAGTCGGGACTATTGTTGGATATTTTTTCATTTTTCTGAATATATGTTTTCTTACTGCCTGTCTCAGTTCGTTTTCCAGTCTTCTGGGTGCAGAGATGAGTTCGGGTTTCATATTTTGCAAAAAGTGTTCTATTACCTCTTCTATCTCTTTTGCAAACTCTTTGTCATATTTGTCCGCTACAAGTCCAAAACTTGAAACTTTCGGTTTTGAGATAAGTTTTCTGTCATTTTCCGAAATTTGGGCAACTATCATTACGATACCTTCCGTTGCCATTTTCTGCCTATCAATAACAACGTCGCTTTCGATTTCCTGATTTATCTGATTGTCTATATAGGTTTTTCCGGTTCTTATACTTTTTACTTTTTTAATATATTTCGGAGTCAGTTCAATCTGGTCGCCGTCTTGCATAAGGAATATGTTTTTTTCAGGTATTCCGCATTTAACAGCTGTCTCTTTATGTTTCGTCAGGTGGTTATATTCTCCGTGGACAGGCAGAAAGAATTTGGGTTTTGTAAGCCTCAACATCAACTTTTGCTCTTCCTGTGCCGCATGACCTGAGACATGTATTTCACTGAAGTCCTGATATGCTACTGTAGCGCCGCATTTTTGCAAAAAGTTTATAACGGAAGAGACGCTTCTCTCATTTCCTGGAATCGCTTTTGCAGAAATTATTATCGTATCGCTAGGTTTTATTTTTACGTGTCTGTGTTCATTGGTTGCCATTCTATACAGTGCACTCATAGTTTCGCCCTGGCTGCCTGTTGTTACAATGAGAATCTCGTTGTCACTGTATTTGCCTATCTCATGAGCATCTATAAAGATGTTTTGCGGAAGTTTTATATATCCAAGTTGCATCGTTGTCTCAAGGTTTCTCTCCATTGATCGTCCGATGACGCATACTTTTCTTCCATATTTTATGCCGTGTTCAATCGCCTGATATACCCTGTGAATATTTGATGAGAAGGTGGACATGATGACTCTTCCTTTTGCTCTTGCAAAAAGGAGGTCAAAAGTAGGGCCAACCGTGCTTTCGCTTTTTGTAATTCCTTCATTGTGAGAATTGGTGCTGTCGCTAAGAAGTGCAAGTACACCTTTTTCGCCGTAATGAGCGAGTCTGTGCAGATCGGTAGGATAACCGTCGATAGGGGTGTGGTCAATTTTGAAATCTCCAGTGTGTATAATAGTTCCTGCTTCCGTGCTGATAGCAAGAGCAGAAGCGTCTATTATAGAGTGAGTGATATGTATCCATTCAACTTCAAAATCTCCTATTTTTATAGGTTTCCTCTTCTCTACGTATCTGAACAGATTTTTAAAGCTTCTCAAGTTATGCTCGTCAAATTTGTTTGCGATCATACCAAGTGGAAGCGGTGTTCCGTATACAGGAAATTGCATCTCTTTAAATAGATATGGTACTGCTCCTATATGGTCTTCATGGGCATGGGTTATGATGATTCCTGCAATTTTGTCTTTTATCTGTCTGAGATAAGTGAAATCGGGTACGAGTATATCCACGCCGTGCATATCTTCAGTGGGAAAACTCATGCCAACATCAATGATAATGGCACTCTTTTCCGTTTCTATTACAGTTATATTGCCTCCGATTTCACCCAGTCCGCCAAGAGGCGTTATTTTTATTCTGCTTTTTGTATTGATTGGATATTTTGGTTCATTAGAGAGTCTATTTTTTTGTACTCTTTCATTTGCCTCAATGGCTTTTTTTATATCTCTGTACCATCCAAGAGATTTTTTTTGTTTGTACTGCTGCTTTGCAGGTTTGTTTTGTGCAGGTTTTAAATCGTTCTGTTTTTGATTATTCTGCGCTTGATTGTTTTTCTCTTCCATCTATCGTCCTTTTTTCCAGAAAATTGTATAACCGGTGATAGATGGATGTGGTAGCTTGATGAGGTCGTATAGTTGGTTCGATACCGGCTTTTTCAAATGTATTTTTCAATATCTCTTTATTATAGCCGGCTGACAGATTTTTAAGAAGCGTTTTACGGGGTTGTTTGAAAGCGGTTTTTAAAAACTTTTCAAACATGGAGTCTCTCAAACTCCTCTTTTTTTTAATCAACAGAACCGCTGATGTCACTTTAGGTTTTGGTTCAAATGATTCCGGTCCCACATCAAAAAGAATTTTTGCTTCTCCGGCGCTTTGTGCAAGAACTGCCAAAGAAGAAAACTCCCTCTCCCCGCTTTTGGCTGCAAACTTTTGTGCTACCTCTTTTTGTATCATAACAACTATATTTTTACAATTGGGGTCTTTTAAAGCCCTTAAAATTATAGTTGTCGCAACGTAATAGGGTAGGTTTGCAACCAGATCATACGCTTCGTCTATCAGTTTTTCTTTCCAATGATTCAGTGCATCCTCACAGATGAGTGTCAATTTCTTTTTTTCAATCTCTTTTTCAAACTTTTTTTTGAGGATAGCACACAAATCTCTATCGATCTCAAAAGCTATCACATCCTTCTGGCTTAATAGCTTCTGTGTTAAATCACCTAATCCAGGCCCAATTTCAACAATCTTGTTTTTGGTTTTGGGCATCGATTCGATGATCTTTTCAAGTACTGCGCTGTCTTTCAGAAAATTTTGTCCAAACTGTTTTTTGGCCTTATGCTCGATACTTTCTCCTTGTCTACCCCTGATGATACATAATTTTTTCTTACATTTAGATAATTTTGATATTTAGGTTGTTATTATAATCTCTTTTTTGCATTATAGCAATAGTAGTAGTATAATTTCATTAGTTAAAAAAAGAGGATCAGGGAAGCAATGAAAGAATATTTTGCAAAAAGAATTATACCGTGTCTTGATGTAAAAGACGGCAGAGTTGTAAAGGGAGTTAATTTTGTCGGACTCAGAGATGCGGGTGACCCGGTTGAGGTTGCCAAAAGATATAATGAAGAGGGTGCTGACGAGATAACATTTCTTGATATTACAGCAACACATGAAAACAGAGATACTATTGTTCATATTGTTGAAGAAGTTGCAAAAGAGGTATTTATACCTTTGACTGTGGGAGGCGGGATAAGAGAGCTTGATGATATATACAGACTCTTAAATGTTGGATGCGACAAAGTAAGTGTAAATTCTGCAGCGATAAAAAGACCGGAATTTGTTGACGAAGGTGCCAAGAGATTTGGAAGCCAATGTATAGTTGTTGCTATAGATGCAAAAAAAACAGGTGACGGATGGAATGTTTTTATAAATGGCGGAAGAATTGATACCGGCAAAGATGTTATAGAGTGGGCAAAGGAGGTTTATAACAGAGGGGCAGGTGAAATACTTCTTACATCAATGGATGCAGACGGAACAACTACCGGGTATGACCTTCCTCTTACAAAAGCGGTAAGTGAGGCTGTTGATATACCTGTTATAGCAAGCGGCGGTGCAGGAACAATGGAACATATAAAAGATGCTTTCCTGAACGGTGCGGATGCTGCTCTTGCTGCAACTATTTTTCACTACCGCCAGATTGATATAATGGAACTGAAAAGATATCTTTACAAAGAAGGGATACCGGTAAGACTATGATTGTATGTGCTGGCGATATTGAACAGTTTTCTTTTGCTCATCCTGTTGGTATAGGGCTGATAAATTCTGCTATAAATCTTACAAGACTTGCTCTCCTTGACAAACCAGAATTTTTAATTTTTGCCGGGACTGCAGGAAGTTACGGAGAATACAGACCTTTTGATATAGTTGAGTCCAGAGCTTCTTCGAATATCGAAATATGTTTTTTTGAAGACAGATGCTATACACCTATTGATAATGTTATAACAAGTGACGGAATAAATGTTTCACATGAAACAATTGTAAACTCTTCAAACTATATTACTACCGATTCGACAGTCGGGAAATTTTTTAATAAACATAATATCGGTATAGAAAATATGGAATTTTTTTCGGTGATGAGTGTTGGAAAGGAGTTTGATATTCCGTGTGGAGGAATATTTGTCGTAACAAACTACTGCGGGCCTGATGCCCATAAAGAGTTTAAAAGAAACCATAGAAAAGCCATGAGACTTTTAAACGAATATATATATGAAAAATATCCTGGATTGAAAGGTATGAGTGAAAAAGACAATTCTTGACTATACAAATGAAGAGCTTCAAAATATAGTATCTCCTAAATTCAGGGCTAAACAGATATATCAGTGGATATATCAAAAAAATGCCGACTCTTTTAATGATATGACAAATATTCCAAAAGAGCTCCGAAAAAAACTTGATGAAGAGTTTGAGATATCTTCAATGCAGATAATCAAAAAGGAACAGAGCAAAGACGGGAGCAAAAAATATCTTTTCGGTCTTAAAGACGGGCATACAGTTGAAGCTGTTTTGTTGCCTATGAAAAAAGAGCAGAAAGATGAAGCAGGAAATATTATCAAAGAGGCCAAATATACCATATGTGTCTCCACTCAGGTGGGATGCAAGGTAGGGTGTTCTTTTTGTCTGACTGCCAAAGGAGGTTTTGTAAGAAATCTGACTCCCGGTGAGATAGTAGGGCAGGTTCTGGAGATAAAAAAAGATAACGATATCGCTGCCAATAGGAGAGTGAATATTGTTTATATGGGTATGGGTGAACCCTTGGATAACCTCGACAATGTTGCAAAATCTGTAAAGATATTTTCCGACCCCAATGGTCTGTCTATATCACCTCGCCGTCAGACAATTTCAACAAGCGGTCTAGCTTCAAAAATAAAAAAGTTAGGCGAGATGAAGTTGGGGGTTCTTCTTGCCATATCTTTACATGCGGTGGATGATGAACTTCGTCAAACACTGATGCCGATAAACAAAGCGTACAATATTTCATCGATTATGGAGGCGGTAAGAGGCTTTCCTGTTGACCAGAGAAAGAGAGTAATGTTTGAATATCTTATGATAAAAGATCTCAATGATAATATAAAAAGTGCAAAAAAACTGGTAAAACTATTGCACGGTATAAAAGCAAAAGTAAACCTTATCTACTTCAATCCCTATCCCGGTTCGCCATACAAAAGACCCGATCCAAAGCGTGTAAAAGAGTTTCAGGAGTATCTGTTGAAACACGGTGTATTATGTACGATAAGGGAATCAAAAGGACTAGATATCAGTGCTGCGTGCGGACAGCTTAAAGAAAAAGAGATAGCGGAGGGAAGATGACACTGCTTGATTATGCGATGCTTATAATTGTCGGGATAACATTCTTGGTGGGAGTGATCGGCTTTATAATGGTAAACAAAAAGGACCTGTAATGAAAATAGCTTTTTTTGAGGTTTCAAACGAAGATATCAGATTTTTCAAATCAAAAATAAAAAATGCAAAATGCTTCTTTTATTCACAGACACTCAATGAATTCCTGAAAAACTGTGAATTTGCAGACTTTGATGCAATATCCGTTTTTGTACATTCAAAAGTCACAGAGTCCGAGATAGAAAAGCTTCCCAATCTTAAATATATTCAGACCCGCTCAACCGGATATGATCACATAGACTGTTCAATTTTGGCAAAAGAACGTATAGCTGTATCAAACGTAAAAGGGTACGCAGGTCCGGCTGTAGCAGAATTTGTCTTTTCTCTTCTGCTCAATATCTCGAGAAAAACATATATAGCAGTCCAAAGATCCAAAAACTATAATTTTCAGTATCAGGATCTTCTCGGATTTGAGCTTAATTCCAAGAAAATAGGTATAGTGGGTTTTGGGACGATAGGAAGGCATTTGGCAAAACTCGCTTCCGGTTTTGGTATGAAAATCTTTGTATATTCCAGAAACTATGACGAAGAACTTATAAAAAAGCTTAAAATTGAAAAAAGTTCATATGAAGATATTCTAAAAAATTCTGATGTTATAGTGTTTGCTGTTCCTTTGACAAAAGAGACATACCATATGCTGAACATCAACAATGCTTCCCTTTTAAAAGAGAGCTGTATAGTAATAAATCCCGCCAGAGGAGAAGTGATAAGTCTTGAAGCACTCGATCTTCTTTCAGATAGGATATACGGAATCGGTTTGGATGTGATAGAGGGTGAAAAAATGCTCTTTAAAAATGTTGATGCACTTAAACAAAAAGAGATAATAAAAAGGGACAATGTTCTTTATACACCCCATATGGCTTATTTTACAAAGGAAGCACTGGATAGAATAAGAGAAAAATCTTTAAAAAATCTTATTGCGTTTATGGAAGGAAGAGAACTTCCTGATGAGATAAAGGTTTGCGAACACTAAAAATTTAAGGGTTTAAATTCATATCATCAATACACCGCTTTTTTACACTCTTCTAAAAAATTTTGTTTCGAATAGATTTTATATCTGTTTTTATATTCGAACTCAATCCAGTTTGCATGCAGCATAAGCCGTTTGTAACCAGTATGAAAAATCCTCTCTTTTTCGGATAGTTTCTTGTCAAGATATTTTATGGCGATATCTGTATCCACTCCGTATATAGGATCTCCCACTATCGGATGTTTCACGTGAAACAGATGTATTCTTATCTGATGCTGACGACCTGTCAGCGGGATCGCTTCCACAAGAGTCATGTTGTTGAAATACTCCAGCGGTTTTATGATAGTCTGAGCTTTTTTCCCCTGTTTGTCTATAAGAACTTTTAGCCTTATTGTGGAAAAATCTCTGTTCTTTTTTATGGGTTCGTCTATAAAAAGCTCCTTCTTCAATCGTCCTTTTATGAGGGCAAGATATCCTTTTTTTATCTTTTTCTCTTCAAAAGCGCGTTTGATTTCTGTTTCAGCCTCTTTGTTTGCGCTTACTATCAAAAGGCCGCTTGTTTCCATATCGATGCGGTGTGTAACATTTGCTTCAAATCCCAGGTGTGCTCTTGCCTCATCAAGCAATGAGTAGGGAGTTCTTCTGTTTCTGGGGTGCACGATCAGACCGCTCGGCTTGTCGAAAACGGCAAATTCCGGAGTTTTGAAAATAGGTTTGAGACCTTTTGAAGAGGGTTCGAAAAGCAAAACTTCTATTTCGCCGCATAATGACAACGATTTGTCTTTTACTGCTGTACCCTTTACAAATACTCTGCCTGTATCTATCAGTTTCTGCGCAGTCCCCTGTGTAATATTCAGTTCTCTCATCAAAAAACCGAAAAGTTTTTGTCTGTTTTGTATATAGAATCTCTTCTTTATAAATGCCAACCCAATCCTTTATAAGAAAATATTATATTTAAATATTTTGTAATCCTGTGATTTTTTAAGGACATTTTTGTTAATATTTTATCAAAATGATCTCTTTGGATAAAGCGGCAACTTATAAAATGCCTCTTTAAGGCATTTTACCTTTTTTGCAGCATATATTCAAAGAAGGTCTATTCATTAAAAGAGGTGGTTATGGTAGAGAGATATTCACGAAAAGAGATGGCTGAAAAATGGACTATGCAGGCAAAGTATCAGGCTTGGCTAGATGTGGAGATAGCAGCGGTAAAAGCTTGGCACAAATTGGGTCTAGTTCCCAAAGAGGATATGGAAAAGATTGTCAAGAACGCAAAATTTGACCTGAAAAGAATAGATGAAATAGAAAAAGAGACAAAACATGATGTGATCGCATTTCTAACGAGTGTTGCAGAAAGTCTGGGCGAAGAGAGCAGATGGGTTCATTACGGAATGACCAGTTCCGATACAATCGATACGGCAGTAGCACTTCAGATGAGAGACTCTTTGAAACTTGTTATAGAAGATGTGGAGATGGTTATGGAAACCATCAAAAAAAGAGCGTTTGAACACAAAATGACTCTTATGGTCGGACGCAGTCACGGTATTCACGGTGAGCCTATAACATTCGGTCTTGTTCTTGCCATATGGTATGACGAGATGAGAAGGCATCTAGAAAACCTGAAAGAGACTCTTGAGGTTATAAGTGTAGGTAAAGTGAGCGGAGCTATGGGAAACTTTGCCCATGCTCCCGTTGAGCTTGAAGAGTACGTATGCGAAGAGCTTGGGCTAAAACCTGCTCCGGTATCAAATCAGGTGATACAAAGAGACAGATATGCAAGGCTGTTCAGTGCACTGGGACTTCTTGCCTCAACAGTAGAAAAAATAGCCGTAAATATCAGACATTTTCAAAGAACAGAAGTCTATGAAGCGGAAGAATACTTCAGCAAAGGGCAGAAAGGCAGCTCTGCAATGCCTCATAAAAGAAATCCGGTGCTCAGCGAAAACTTGACAGGACTTGCAAGAGTTATAAGAAGCTATGTCATACCTGCTATGGAAAATGTTGCACTTTGGCATGAAAGAGATATCAGTCACTCTTCTGTGGAGAGGTTTATCCTGCCTGACGGATTTATAACTACGGACTTTATGCTTCACAGACTAAACAATGTTTTGGCAAATCTTGTTGTGTATCCCGAAAATATGATGAAAAACCTAAACCTTACAGGCGGGCTTGTGTTTTCACAAAGGGTCCTTCTGGAACTTCCCAAAAAGGGTGTCAGCCGTGAAGATGCGTACAAAATAGTACAGAGAAACGCTATGAAAGTATGGGAAGAGATACAAAAAGGGCATGCTCCGCTGAATGAGAAAGGAGAGAGCCTCTTTTTGCAATATCTATTGAATGATAAAGAGCTCAGAGAAAAGATGAGCGAAGAAGAGATAAGGGAGTGTTTCGACTACAGCTACTATACAAAAAATGTAGACAGGATTTTTGACAGAGTATTTAAGTAAGGGGTGAAGTTGTGAAACAGTTCGGCGCTTTTTGCCGTTTCACTGTTTCGCACTTCAATTTATAGCAGAAGGGGACAAACAGATATGCTGACAGTTATTAAAAGAAACGGAAGAATTGAGCCGCTTGATATCTCAAAAATTCAAAAATACACATATGCTGCCGTAAAAGGACTCGAAGGTGTAAGTCAAAGCGAGCTTGAAGTTGATGCAAAAATACAGTTCAGAGACCAGATAACTACCGAAGAGATTCAGCAGACACTTATAAGAACTGCAGTTGATAAAATAGATGTGGATAGACCAAACTGGACATTTGTTGCTGCAAGGCTCTTTTTATATGATCTATATCATAAAGTAAGCGGTTTTACAGGATATCCGCATTTGAGAGATTATTTCGAAAAAGGGGAAAAAGAGGGGCGTATAGTGCCGGGGCTAAAAGATAAGTATGATCTGGATGATCTCAATGAGTATATAAAGCCCGAGCGTGACCTGCAGTTTACATATCTTGGAATTAAGACGCTTTATGACAGATATCTTTTAAAAGATAGGGAAAACAGACCTATTGAGCTTCCTCAGCATATGTTTATGGCAGTTGCGATGTTTCTGGCCCAAAATGAGCTAGATTCCCAGACATGGGCAAAGAAATTTTATGACATTTTGTCCAAATTTGAAGTTATGGCGGCAACTCCCACTCTTTCAAACGCAAGAACTCCGAGGCATCAGCTGAGTTCTTGCTACATAGGGTCCACCCCGGATAATATAGAAGGCATATTTGACAGTTACAAAGAGATGGCTCTTCTGTCTAAATATGGCGGAGGTATAGGATGGGACTGGACAAAAGTAAGAGGAATGGGAAGTTTTATAGACGGACATAAAAATGCCGCAGGCGGAATTGTTCCTTTCTTGAAAATTGCCAATGATATAGCAATAGCGGTGGACCAATTGGGAACCAGAAAAGGAGCCATTGCCGTATATATAGAACCGTGGCATGTAGATGTGCTTGATTTTCTTGATCTGAAAAAAAACAGCGGCGAAGAGAGAAGAAGGGCGCATGACCTTTTCCCTGCAATGTGGATAAACGATCTTTTTATGAAAAGAGTAGAAGAGGACGGCATCTGGACACTTTTTGACCCTTATGAGACGCAGGATCTAACAGAGCTTTGGGGAGAAGAGTTTGAAAAAAGATATATAGAGTATGAAAAAGACGACTCTATTTTAAAAGAGAAAATAAGAGCAAAAGAGCTCTGGAAAAAGATACTGCTCAGCTATTTTGAGACAGGAAGTCCGTTTCTCTGTTTCAAAGACAGTGCAAACAGATGTAACCCGAACGATCACTTCGGAATAATAAGAAGCTCAAATCTCTGTACGGAGATATTTCAAAATACAGAGCCAAACTATTATAAGATAAAGATAAAGTTTGAAGACGGGAGCATAGAGTATTACGATGAAGACGAAAATATAGAAGTTGACGGCAAAATAGTAAAAAAAGCCAAAAAGGTCACGGCTCTTGACAGCATAGGAGGCAAAAAAGTCTTTATCGTCGAAAAAGAGAAAGTGGACGGAATGACAGCTGTCTGCAACCTTGCAAGTATAAACCTCAGCAAAATAAACACCCGCGAAGATATTGAAAGAGTTGTTCCTGTTGCGATAAGAATGCTCGATAATGTAATAGATCTCAACTTTTATCCTCTTGAGAAAGTAAAGCTGACAAATCTGAAGACAAGAGCGATAGGCCTGGGTGTTATGGGCGAAGCGCAGATGCTCGCAGAGCATAAGATAGAGTGGGGAAGTGAAGAGCACCTTTATAAAATAGATGAGATAATGGAAGCCATAAGCTACAATGCGATAAAAGCGTCTTCAAATCTTGCACTTGAAAAAGGAAAATATCCCGAATTCGAAGGTTCAAAATGGAGCAGGGGAATTTTGCCTATCGATACGGCCAATGCCGAAGCAAAAAAGCTTGTGGACAGGGGAGGGCTTTTCGGTTATATGTATGATTGGAACGCACTGAGAGAAAAGGTAAAAAAAGATGGTATGAGAAACGGCTATCTTATGGCAGTAGCGCCCACCAGTTCCATCTCTATTTTGACCGGAACCACGCAGACGATTGAGCCGGTATATAAAAGAAAATGGTTTGAAGAGAACCTCTCGGGGCTTATTCCCGTTGTCGTTCCAAATCTGTCACCGGATACCTGGCAGTATTATACGCCTGCGTACGATCTTGATCAAAGAATTATTATAAAAGCAGCCGCTGTCAGACAGAAATGGATAGATCAGGGTCAGAGTGTAAATATATTCATCAGACTAGATAAAGCGAGCGGAAAATATCTGCATGAGATATATACGCTTGCCTGGAAACTGGGGCTAAAATCAACATATTATCTAAGAAGTCAGTCTCCCGAAGTGGCAGCAGATGTTGCCGACAGAAGTATGGAGTGTATGGGCTGTCAATGAGAGATGGCTCCGCACTCTGTGTACGGGAAAATTTTCGGTCTGGTATCTTGAAGCAGCAGTACAGGCTCGCTGAAAGGTGCCAGTTTTCCAAGAAAATTGAGTAAAGAGAGTGTGGGTGTGGCATAGAAAAACTTGAGTCTATGGTCGAACTGCCACAGCTGATCGGCATATATCATCACTATATGGGGTATATCTCCAATACCGTCTCCATCTTTGTCAAACCCTTCGTATCTATCCCAGTAGTTTAATAAAATCTCGTTCTCTTTTTTGCTTTTTCCTTTTACATTTATCACCACATCGTCCAGATTGCCCTCTATGTTGTTATACTTTATGACGTTGTTTTTTATGACGGCGTGAAAATGAAAAGCTTCGTTGTTAAATGCAATCCTGTTGTGCATTATCCAGCGCTGCATACCCTTTTCAGCTGCGGAGCTGTCTATGTATATGGCCTGGACGGAGCCTGTTATGGTGTTGTTTAAAATTTTCAGTTTTTTCCCTTTTCCGAGTACGATTCCGGCACTGCTGTCGCCATATGTCTTGGCATAGAAGTTGTTTTTTATAAGGATGTTTTTTGAACCCATGCAGACTGTCCCATAGAGGTTGTGGCCAAAATGGTTGTCTGTAATGTTTGTATCTTTGCAATGGTCGAGATATAACCCATAACGTGAATAGGTGACACTATTTTTTTGGAAAATATTTCTATGCGATACGATAGCGCTAAGATCTCTGACATATTCGATTTTGTTGTGTATGATTTTGTTGTTGTGCGCATTCCAGAGCCTTATGCCGTCTCCTCTGTTGGGAATGGAGTCTTCATTGGATGTGATGAGGTTGCCTTTGATAAGGCAGTTATTGGATAGTGTCAATGTGATACCGAAAAGTGAGTCATATATTTTACAGTTTTCGATCGTACATTTGTCGCCTTTTTCTATCTTTATGGCGCTGTTGAGTCTGTCTCTTCTGCTACCGCTGCCCCTTACTGTCAGATCCTTTATCGTTACGTAGGGGCTTGTTACGGTGATGACGCTTCCTTTTCCATCTCCTTCTATGACGGTTTTGTCAAAACCGCTGCCTTCGAGTATGAGGGGTTTGTCTATTAAAATCGGGCCTTTGAAAACACCTTTTGGAAGCGTTATTTTTGCTCCAGGATTTACGCTTTCTATAACTTTTTGAAGAGTTTGCGAAAATAGTGGAAATGTAAAAAACAGCAATAAAGCGATAATACTCTTCAAAAAAACACCTTTTTTGTTTTAATTTTATCAAAAAAAGTGATGTAAAATATAAAATAGAGTTACTTAAAGGAGAACAGATGATAAAAATCACAATTGGAGATATAACAAAAATTGAAACAGATGCCATAGTAAATGCTGCAAATCCTACTCTTCTTGGAGGAGGAGGGGTGGACGGTGCGATCCACAGGGCTGCCGGCCCAAAACTGCTTGATGAGTGCAAAAGGCTTGGCGGTGCAAAAAGAGGCGAAGCCAAGATCACCCACGGATATAATTTGCCGGCAAAATGGGTAATACATACAGTCGGCCCGGTATGGAAAGGCGGTGAGAGCGAAGAAGAGGTTATTTTGCAAAAATGTTATCAAAACTCTCTTTGTCTGTGCCGTTCTTACGGGTTGAGAAGTGTTGCTTTTCCTTCTATCAGTACTGGCGTATACGGATTTCCTATAGAGATTGCTTCAAAAATAGCATTAATTACAACGGCAAGATATATAAAAGAGTATTTTGATTATGATATTGATGTTGTCTTTGTAACTCACAGTGAAAAAGATTTTGAAATTTACAAAAAGAGTGCAAAAATACTGGGGATAGAGTATGAATTGTAAAAGCCAACTAAATGAATTTGAATATTATGTAATGTTTGAAAAAGGAACCGAACCGCCTTTTAGCGGAGAACTATTGAATGAAAAAAGAGAGGGAGTATATATATGCAAATGTTGTGAAAATCCACTGTTTGATAGTATCTCAAAGTTCGATAGCGGTTCCGGCTGGCCCAGTTTTTATGAACCTTTGGGCAAGGATTCTGTAAAAGAGCACACTGATACCAGCCTGGGCATGGTAAGAACGGAAGTAGTATGTGCCAAATGCGGTGCACATCTCGGACATGTTTTTGAAGATGGTCCGCCTCCTTCGGGACTAAGATACTGTATTAACTCCGTTTGCTTAAAATTTTTACCCCTAGAAAATAATAATTTATTCAAATGAAAGTAATAAGTATATAAAATAAAACTCTTTTCTAAAAGGAGCTAAATATGAAAAAAATGATGCTTATGGACAAATATCCGGTATATACGTCAGATATTCCAAAAAGTGCTACGAATATTAAAAGCGTAGATGAGATTGTAAAATATTTCATAAAAAAGATAGAAGAGGATGATGAAGCGGTATTTATATCCCTGTTTGATCATTTTGCCCATACAAAAAGTCTTGAAGATTGTGAGATAAATCCGGAGATAAAAGATGCCAAAGATATTGTTTTCTGTTTTGGCAAGAAGTTACCAAATCCCTATGTGGTAGGTGTCAGACCAAGAAGTATAGGTGTATGTGAAACAGAAAACAGTTTTGTTATATCTTTTCTCGAAGCACCCAATCCGGAAGCCAACGAAAAGATGCAGAACTGGGCAAAAGAGATTTTATAGGTCTGGATTGCGGATGATAAAATCATCGGCATCTTTATAAAACTCTAAAAGATCAAGCTGCTCTTTTTTTATGAAAGAGGAGTGTTTCAACTCTTCATAATTCTCTGATACGAGACATATTCTAAAATCTGATAGATTGCCGTACTTTATTGCCCAGACCATAAAAAGTTCGTTCAGTGTACCTATACTGCCGTTTTGTACAATGAACAAAGATGTATCTTCTATCAAAAACTGCAACCTTTCAAACAGGCTGTTACATGAGACTCTTTTTGACAGATAGGGATTTTGGGGTCTAATGGAGTCAAATTTTTTTAAAGTTATCCCTATACAGATGCCGCCTTCTTCTTTTACACCTCTGCTTACAGCTTCCATAAGTCCCTGATAACCACCGCATTTTACGACATACCCTTTTTTGGACAAAAAGCGTCCTATTTTTATACCGTCATTGTACTCTTTGGAATCGGGCGATGCTTTTGATGCACCGAAAGCAGTTGCGAACTTCATAAGGCTCCCCTAAATTACATTTGCTTTTTTATCGAAGAATTATTATACATTCTGTATTATAAATCTCTCTATTGCAGTTGCGAAATTTTCGGTTTTGTAAAAATTTTTAGCTGCAAAAGTTTTTGCAAAATGGATAAAGGAGCCGCCGTGACATATCACAGAAAAAAGATTTACAATCCCGAATCTAATGAGAGTGTAAACGACAGAAAGATTTTTGGAGGAGATCCTACCGGAATATTCGAACTGAACAAGATAAAATATCAATGGGCATACAATCTTTGGGAGATGATGCTGGCAAACACCTGGTTTCCCAAAGAGGTTGATATGACGCAGGATGCTAGAGATTACAAGCTGCTGACAGACGCAGAAAAACTGGCGTATGACAAGGTTCTCGCCCAGCTGATATTTATGGATAGTCTTCAGACAAACAACCTTATAGATAATGTAAATCCTTTTATTACGGCCCCTGAGATAAACCTTGTTCTGGTAAGACAGGCTTTTGAAGAGGCTCTTCACAGCCAGAGCTATGCCGTTATGGTCGACAGTATCAGTCAAAATACGGATGAGATATACAATTTGTGGAGAGAGGATCTTCAGCTGAAGCAGAAAAACGACTATATAGCACAGGTTTATGAAAATCTTTCCAAAAATCCGAATGATGAAAACATTGTAAAAGCGATGTTTGCAAACCAGATACTTGAAGGGATCTATTTCTACAGCGGCTTTACGTATATGTACACGCTTGCGAGAAGCGGAAAGATGCTGGGGTCTGCCCAGATGATAAGATTTATACAAAGAGATGAGGTAACTCATCTGCTTATTTTCCAAAACATGATAAATGCAACCAAAAAAGAGAGACCAGAACTCTTTACTAAAGAGCTTATAGATGATGTGTACAAAATGTTTGAAAGTGCGGTCGAGCTTGAATCTTCATGGGGAAAATATATCACTCAGGGACAAATCCTGGGGCTTACCGACGAGCTTATAGAGCAGTATATAAAATATCTGGCAGATGAGAGACTCAGAGCCGTAGGACTTGAGAAGATATATAACGTGGAGCATCCGATAAAATGGGTGGACGATTTCAGCAAATTCAACGATCAGAAGACAAACTTTTTTGAAGGAAACGTGACGAACTACTCCAAAGGGAGTCTGGACTTTGACGACTTCTAAAAAGAGTCTCTCTGTTTTGCAGTTCAAAACAGGCGATGATTTTTCAAAAAACCTTGATACTCTCAAAACTCTTGTAAAAAGATGCGAAGAGGATTCTATCGTTGTTGCACCGGAGGTATGCCTTACCGGATTTGCGTATGAGAGATTTGATGAGGCTGCCAGTTTTGGCCTGCATGCCCTAAAGGAACTTCTGCCTCTTTCCCAAAACAGAACCATAGTTTTTACCATGATAGAAAAAAGAGATGGAAAATTTTACAATTTTGCCAAAGTTTTGCACAGAGGCGAAGTTTTATACGAACAGCCAAAAGTAAAGCTTTTCAAATTCGGAGGCGAGACCGACTACTTTGAAGCCGGAAAAATGGAAGATATCAGGATTTTTGAGATAGACGGGTTTAAAGTTGGCATTCTTATATGTTTTGAGCTCAGATTTATTGAGATTTGGCAAAAGCTAAAAGGGTGTGATATCATACTCGTTCCAGCCATGTGGGGAGTTTTGAGAAAGAGACATTTTGAGCAGCTTACAGAAGCTCTGGCGCTTATGAACCAGTGTTATCTTGCTGCTTCGGACAGTGCGAATGATGATATGGCAAAAAGCAGTGCTATAATTACACCTTTTGGAGTTCCTTACAGAGACGACAGAAAAAATATTCTTTGCAAAACTGCGGATATAAAAGAGATAAAGAAGATGAGAAAATATATGGATATAGGGTTGTAGTTGGAAAAGATAATAGCGGCAAAATGTAAAAAAATGGCAGAGGATATCGATAGTGTATTTCCTCTTGAACCGAAAATAAAAAAGGCATTCGAAGATATTAACAGAGAACTTTTCGTCCCTGCAGGTTTCAAACATCTTGCATATAAACTGGATGCTCTTCCTATGGGCGCAAACCAATGGATAAGTTCTCCTCTTACGGTTGCAAAGATGACTCAGTATCTAAATCCCGATGGTGCCGACAGTGTTTTGGAGATAGGTTGTGGCAGCGGATATCAAGCAGCGATTTTAAGCCGGCTTTTCAGGCGGGTTTTTACGGTCGAGAGAATAGAGAAACTCATAGTCGAGGCAAAAAGAAGATTTCGCGATCTTTCTATCTATAATATAAACGCAAGATACGGTGATGGCCTTTTGGGGTGGCCCGAATTTGCCCCTTATGACAGGATACTTTTTTCCGCTTCCGCTTCCGAAATACCGGAGGAGATATTTTCCCAGCTGAAAGAGGGGGGTGTACTTGTAGCCCCTATGGAAAAAGGTGGCAGACAGATAATTACGAAATTTGTCAAAAGAAGCGGAAGATTGTTTTCCCAGGAGCTTGAAGAGTGTCTTTTCGTACCGACAAAAAACGGAACTGTGTGATGAAGATACTGTTTGTATGCCTTGGCAATATCTGCAGATCGCCTATAGCCGAAGGTATTGCCAAAAAAATCGCCCAAAGTCATGGAGTGCAGATTGTTGCTGACTCCGCAGGGACAGGAGACTACCATGTTGGAGAGCCTCCCTGTGAACACTCGGTCAAAATAGCGAAAATGAACGGCATCGACATCTCTTCATACAGGGCAAGACAGGTGAAAAAAGAGGATTTTGAAAACTTCGACCTTATAGTAGCGCTTGATGAACAGAACAGACGAGATCTCAAAAGGATGGGTGCAGAAGATGTTGTAAAACTTGGAGAGTTCGGTTACGACTCTGAAGATGTGCCTGATCCCTATTTTTTCGACGGTTTTGATGGATTTGAAAAGGTATATGATATGATAGAGTCATGTGTTGCAAATCTATTTGAAGTTTATGATATAATTCCATCTGCAAAAACAGTAGAAACCAGATAATATTATCGGATATCGGGGTGTGGCGCAGCCTGGTTAGCGTGCTACCTTGGGGTGGTAGAGGTCGCGGGTTCAAATCCCGCCACTCCGACCATTTAAAATATTTTTCAACTTCTTCAATAATTTTTATTCCTACGTATCGTCTACTTAGCTTTTCAGAGTTTTTTTATATCCATTTTGCAAACTATTTGCCAATCTGCTGTCATATTTTATTTCATTATTATAAAATATTATAAAGTATGAATGTGAAGGCTCTGCTTTGAGAAGACTGTTTCTTTTCTGTATATTGGTTGCGATGTTTCTTTATGGAGAGTCTTTATCAGATGAGGAGTTAAAAAAGGAGCGGGCATATCAGGCTCTTCTTAAATCGATAGCTGATAATTCCGATCCGGAGCTTCTTGCAAGGCTCGGAAAGAGGCTATATAACAACAAATGTATCTTCTGTCATGGTGAAGACGGAAAAGGAAGAGACGGATTTGCTGCTGACCTGACAAAAAGAATCGATTTTAAAAGCGCATTGCATCATATCCAAAAAGGGGGACACAACTTCAAAGAAGGATATCCTGGAAGTATGCCGCCGATGGTTTCAAACAGAGAAAGAGCCGCCGTTTTGGCCCGGTATGTTTCGCAGGGATTTCCCAAAGGAGACAAGGGAGAAATTCTGTTCCAGAAGATAGGATGTGCAAATTGTCATGGAGAGGATGGAAGCGGTATAAAATTTCATGGACCTAATATCCGTTATTTTGATCTTCCCACACTTTCAGCGATTTTAAGAAACGGTAAAAAGGGCGTTATTGGCATAATGCCAAGCTTTAAAAATCTTTCGCCATATCAAATAACTATGATTTCATATTATGTTATGAAGCTTTCCGAAGGGGGTTTTAAAGAAAATAGGCGCTAAACAGACACTCAAATATAAAATTATTACTTTTTCCCTATCGCAAGGGAGTATAGCACCATCTCTTCAGTTTCAAGAAACTTTGCCGTCTCATCGTCGTAAAATGCTCCCATAGCACAGCATCCAAGACCTAGATATTCAGAAGAGAGGTAGATCCTATGGCCCATGTGACCGGCTTTTATATGCATAGGACGATAATTTTTTCCATTTGAAGCTAAAAAGAAAATAACGGCACTTCCTGCTGCTTGCGGCTGATTTAGGCAAAGGTAGGCTGTCTGATGAGAGAAATCTCCTTTTTTGACTATTTTACCGTTTTTGTATATTCCGGGTTCATAGCCTTCCACTCTTTTTACGACAGAGTATAGACTTATACTTTCACTGCAGTCATTTGGTATCGGTTCTTTTATAAAATTGAGTATAAATTCGTATTCATACTTTTTCAGAGGTTCGTTTGAATACTCTCTTACAGATCTCCTTGAGAAAACGGCCTCTTCAAATCTTTTTTTATGAAATTCTGTTTTGAAAAAGCCGTACTCTTTTTTGCATCCCGAGAGGCTCATAGTTTGCAAAAAGGCCTTTTCTATGGTATCGTTTGGAACAAAGTATCCGATAGGATCTATATAGGGAAGCCTCATGTCAAACTTATCGACTCTTTTGCTGCGTGGGATTCCTACATTGGCCGAAGTTACGAAAAATTCCGATGAACCAAATCCGAAAGCCTGCCCAAGAGCCTTCTGATCAAATGTATGCCTCAGAAAATAGCCGTGGTTGAAAAGATAACAGCTTGCTTCCAGAGAGCCTGTCATATGTCCTGCATCAAGCAGAGAATATCTAAAGCCTCTGTTTCCGTATTTCCGGCTTGTACGAAAATATACGCTTGAGAATAGAAAAATAAATCCCTCTATCTCTCTTCTATCTTCGAAAAACAGCTCTACACCTTCTTCTTCGATACTGTAAAGAAGCGTCGCACCTCTGTTGGCAACATCGAAATGATATACACCGTCGGCAAAACCCTCCACTCCTCTTGTCTGAAAATAGAGTTCCGTGGGGTATAGGGCGCCTGCACTGGGAACGATTCTGGGGTAGAAAAGGGTTTTGTCCTGTGCATCCGGGCAGCCAGCGATTCTGAAAATAAACATATGTATATCGTTCTTTATATCGAAAGGAATAAATTTAAAGAGCGGAAGATATGTTTTTACACTTTTTGGAGTTCTGAATTTTACCGAAAACGGTGAAGATTCATTTTTATGATTGAAATATTTTGACACTTCATGAAAAAATGAGGGCATGGCCTCCTCTTTTTGTTGGTTTTTCTCGCATTTTTATTATAACATTCAAATCAAATATTGTGGTTAGCATCGAAAAAGCAGATAGCATTGACTTTTTTCAGCAGGAATGCGAATCAAATATCTTTTCAATACGCCTTTTCTCTTCTTCCACTTCTCTTTTTATATCCGCAAAAACTTTGTAATTCGGAAGGCTTTTATCCAAATTTCCGCAGTGTTTGAGATAGTTTTTCCATACTTTTTTAAAACCATCCTTTTTACCTCTTTTCAAAAGCTCAAAAGAGACGGCGGCATTTATGAATCCCCTGATTACCTCTTTTTCTGGATGGTCACTCTTTCTTATTGTATGCCAGTACTCTTCAACTGTCTCATGAGCTTCATAAAAACGGTTCTTTCGGATATGTTGGATAAAAAGAGAGAAAATCTTCTCCATTATTTGCCTTTTTTGCAGATTGTAGAAAAGTTTTGTAAAAAAAGTTATGAAACAGCGGCATTAGATATATTTTTCAAATTGCCGTTATAATTTATATAGATAGAAAACTTTGTGAAATAGTAGGTTTCAGAGTTACTTCTACTTGTCTATTTAAAGAAGAAGGGGGAAAACCCTTTCTTCTCAGGCTTTGGAGTCGGTTTGGTTATTTGAGGTTTTTTTATCCGAATCTATCTCTTCTTCCAGCTTTTTAGCATAGCTGCCCATTGTCAGCAAGATTATACCATCGAAAAAGAGACTGATACCTACAAAGAGTCCTACTAGGATCAAAGAGTTGACTGGCCAACCTGTCAAAAACAGAACTCCTAGAACGATTGAGAGAATCCCATTGAGCAAGATAAGCCACCAGTACTTCTCTCCTTTCATTTGATATGCCAGCGCGAAGCTGGCAAATCCGTCGAAAAAGAAGTAGACCGCCAAAATAATGGCCAAAGCAGCCACTCCCGGAAACGGAAAGATCGACACAAGGATACCTGTGAGGATGTAGATGAAGGCTTTAAGCCACCCAAGCCAATCTTTGCGATCTGTATTCCAGGTATGAAAAGCCACCCAAAAACCGCTAAAAACAAAGAGCCATGCCACGAAGTAAGCGGTTGCTACGGACATGATTGGAGAATATAAGATCCCAACCAAGCCGAGCAGTATAAAGATCACACCGACGAACTTGGAGTGCTTGGCGAACTGCTTCAAAACCTCTTTGTTGAGGTTTTTGATATTTTGGTATCCGACCATGATTGATCCTTTATAGAGTTAGGTCCATGATTTCTTTGGCGTGTTTGATCATTTCGTGAGAAACTGCACGGTTTTCTTCCTCTATTTTTTTCATTATACGCGCCAAAACGAGGGTGAGCCCACCTACCAACTCGGGCAGAAACTTCTCGAGCTCTACCTCCAGTTCCAAAAGAGGTGGATAGGTGGCGAGTCGATCTATAATATCTTTGATCTCTAGTTCTTGCTCCAGTTTCCTGAATTCATTGATGGTTTCCTCCAAACCCTTTGTAATTGGAAGATCATATTTCCAGATTACGTCTCGGCCGTTGTATTTGGCCGTTTTTTGCCCCATAAGGAGCAGATCGTAGAGCTTTTGCTCCACAATATCGGTCACCTCTTTGGCGTGACCTTTTTTGATATCTAGACTTGCACCTTGCCTAAAGAGCTCTTCTAGATGATGAAATCCTACTACTGCCATTACTTCTCCTTCCTTATTTATTGATAGACTTGACTGCTTTTTCTTTGAACTCTTTGAGTTTTTCGATCAGATCCTCAAAAAGTTTCATAGCTCTGTTTTTGCCTTTAACCTCTTTTTCCACCTTTTCAATCATCTCTTCAAGTTGTTCATATGTGGTGTCACTCTCACTAACATATCCAAGAGCATTTGCCTTCTTGAGAGCCAATTTGGCTTCGGCCAAGTATTCGAGTGTCTTTTTCTTATCTTTTTTGTTGGCCATGGACTGTGCCGCCTCTACTAAATGGATCGCTTGAATCAGTGGGATTGGAGTGATTATATTGACCTCAACGAACGTGGCCAAAGCGGCATTGAGGACATTTTTGGCCTCGTCGATGCGGTTTTCGTGTAAAAATTTGGCTGCAAGTTTGAGTGCCGCCGGATAGCTAGCAAGTGGCAGACTGACAACCTTAAATACGATCTCGCTGCGTAAAGTATCAAGGATAAGTCTAGCTTCTTGAACTTTGTCTTCCTCTAAAAGTGCTTTTGCGGCAATAAGGGCAGTCTTTATATTTTGAATGCTGCCGGGATAATCGACGATTTCAATGGCGCTGTCGATAGGAATAAGTGCAGGAGCATTGGGAGCACTCAGCACCACTTCCAGCTTGCCGATGGCATCTTCAAGATCTTTGATCGCTTTGTCTTTATCTCCTTTTTCAAGTTTTAAGAGTACTTTGTGGGTGAGAGCTACGGCTTCCACAGCCTCCTTGACGATCTTGATCTTTTTTTGCTCTTTTTGAGCCTGCTCTTTCGCTTGTGCTACTGCTTTGTTGGATTCGGCTTTACTCGCTTCACCGGCAAAGAGTCCTCCTGTCAATAAAGATGCAGCTATGAAAGAGACAAGTATCTTTCTCATTGTGTGTTCCTCCTGTCATATTTTTTTTCAATCAGGTTATTTTAGTCTAACACGAGCCATTCGTCAGCTACTTTAGTTGCAGACTGTTTGAATGGCTACAATTTAGACTGTTTTGAGGCTTGTCACTTGAGCTGCAGACGGTCAATAAGTTTAGAGATGTCGGCCAGTCTTAGACGTCTGTGTTCCACTTCCAGCGAACCATCTTTTTTTAGCTTTTGTATGTGGCGGTTGACCACATGGCGAACAGTACCGATAAGTGAAGCGATCTCTTCATGAGGGAGATCTTGGATGAGGCGAAGTGTCGCCGTCTTTGGATCAAAATGTTTGAGAAGCAGCTTGATAAAACGTGTGGAGGTGTCGTGCAGACTCAAATCGATTGCCAGTTCTTCTAAACTTCTCATCTCGTTTGCAATGTAGCGAAAGATTATTTTTCGAAACTCTGTATTTTCGTCGATCCATCTTCGTACCATCTCGATGGGAATTTGCAAAACCCTGCTCTCTTCGTAGGTCTCTGTTATTACCTCGTGGGGCTTATCGTCGAGAAGTACGACTATGTCGAACATATCGCCGCGGCTAAGGATTTTTATAGTTTGCTCCTTGGAGGTTTCAAAGTTGAACTGGTAGACCTTGATTCGTCCTTTTATAACGAAATAGAAGTAGCGCGACGTTTCGTCACTGGTCATAGCGGGCATATTCTTGTGGTAGATGACAATCTTGCCAAAACGGTTGATATCATCGATGATCTTTGTCGGAACGCTGGAGAAGAGTTCTATGTTATAATCTCGAAACTCCATCAAAAATCCAGTCCGAAGCTTCCAAAGCTTGCGAAATTTGGATTTTGATATCCGAATTGTACAGCTTTTGACTGCAGCATCATTATATCGCTTTTTGGATCTATTCCCTGTGGACAGACTTCTGTACAGTTTCCGCAAAGAGTGCAGTCCCATATGCCGTTGTTGATGACTGCTTCGATCTTCTCTTTTTTGTGGTTCTCCCTTGCATCAACCAAATATCTCCAGTTTCTGGTAAGAGCAAAAGGTCCTAAAAATTCGGATTTTGATTCAAAAACAGGACAAGAACTCCAGCATGATGAGCACAGTATGCAGTCACTCTGTTTTTCTATAAGTTTTTCGCCCTTTTCGTCAACTTTAGTATCGCTTTTTTCACTCAGCCAGGCTTTTGCTCTTTTAAGAGAGTCTATGCCTTTGGAAAAATCCACACACAGATCCCTGATAATAGGCATATAGTTCAGAGCTTCTACTATATCGCCATCTTTGGGTCTGTATTCACATGCGAGCTCTTCTTTGCCGTTTACTCTTACAGCGCAGCTTCCGCATACGCCGCTTCTGCAGCCTTGCGAAAAAGTAAGAGAGGCGTCTTTTTTGCTTTTTATGAAATTCAGTGCTTCAAGCAGAGTAAGGCAATCATCGGGCACTTCATATTCCAGTAGTGCCGAAGGAGGGTCAAAATCGATATGATAGCGTTTTATTTTCAAAAGCATTTCAAACCTTTGGTAGTCGTTATGTATTTATACTGTTCAGTTTATTATAACAATAAAAACAAAAACAAAAGATTTAAAACAGGATTTCAGGTACTATAATAATATTATATAGAAGAAAAGAGTTCTGAATGGGAAACTGAAATGAGAATATCGCTGAAAAGAGAGATAACGTTACCTCTGCTTATATTTTACGGTCTGGGCAATATCATAGGAGCCGGTATTTATGTTCTTATCGGCGAAGTTGCCGCAATTTCCGGATATTATGCACCTTTGTCGTTTGTAGCTGCCTGTATAGTCGTTATATTTACGGTATTTTCCTATGCGGAGCTCTCTGCCAGGTTTCCTTTCTCGGCAGCAGAAGCAGTATATGTAAAAGAGGGTTTCGGGCTAAAATCGCCTCTATTGCCTGTAGTGGTTGGTTTTATATTGGCTTTCAGCGGTCTTGTCTCTTCCGCTGCTGTTGTGAGCGGGTTTTACGGGTATGTTGAAGTTTTTATCCCTTTTTCAAGGGAGATAGTCATATTTGCGCTTGTTTTTTTGCTGTTTGCTATAGCGGCATGGGGAATAGGAGAGTCGGTTAAAACTGCTTCGTTTTTTACACTAATAGAGATAGGCGGTCTTTTATTGGTTATTGGCGCCGGCCTTTATTATGCCGATTTTGAGAATATAGATTTTGGCAGGTTTGTTCCAAAAGCTGATATTAGCATAATGTATTCTATATTTTTGGGCGGATTTATAGCATTTTTTGCTTTTATAGGTTTTGAAGATATGGTAAATGTTGCAGAAGAGGTGAAAAATCCCGTCAAAACACTTCCAAAAGCAATTGTTATAACAATTACAATTGCAACACTTCTATATTTTGCAATTGCTTTTGTCTCTTTGATAGTAATGTCCCCTGAAGAGTTGGCAGCAAGCAAAGCTCCCCTTGCAGATGTATTTATGAAAGCGGTTGGCGGTGATGTAAGGATTTTACATATTATCGGCATTCTCGCTGTTATTAACGGTGCGCTTGTCCAGATAATAATGGTTTCAAGAGTTCTTTACGGTATGAGCAGCCAAGGATGGCTTCCAGAATGGCTAGGGAGAGTCCATCCCTATACAAAAACTCCGGTTTATGCTACCGCGATTGTAGCGGCAGTTGTGTTTTTCCTGGCGGTCTGGGTAAAGATAGTTACACTTGCACAGCTTACGAGTTTTGGAATATTGATTGTTTTTACTCTAATAAATGCAGCTTTGCTGAATATAAAAATAAAGCGGAAGAGCAGATGCGAAGGGATAAACGTTCCTTTTTTTGTACCGATTATGGGAATAATTACAAATGTTGCTCTTATTTCGCTACAGATTTATGAATATCTCGGCTAATCGATATCTTCGCAGCAGTTATCCCTAAAAGGGTCGCTTTCATCTTTATAAAAAAAATCGCTCTCATTATCACTGTTTTTTATAAGCTCATCTGTATTTTGCGCTTTAATCCTTTCGAAGTCAGCACATAAAACACCATCCTCTTTCCAGACAATCGTATGTGCAAGATATTTTTCGTCATCTTTTTTGGGAAAATCGGATCTAAAATGCGCTCCTCTGCTCTCATTTCTGCTTATAGCGCTTACAAGCAGCGCTTCTGAAATCTCTAACATATTTCCGAATTCTATAAAATCTATGAGATTTGTATTGTATATTTTTGATTTGTCTTTTATTCCCATGAAAGGGATCTCTCTTTGGATCTGTCTTACAGCAGACAAAACCCCTTTGAGTCTCATCTCTTCCCGAACCACGCCTGCATTTGCATAGAAAATCTTGCCTAAAAATTCCCTTTTTTCGTAAAAATCTATCTGATTCGTGAAGCCGTTGTAGACAGCTTTTATGAAATTTGCATCATTTTCCAGCGTTTCTGGTTTTTGGGTTTCGATATGAGTTATGTTTTTCGAATACTCAGCGGCGTTGAGTGCAGCCTCTTTTCCCAGAACAATGATTTCAAGCAAAGAGTTTCCTCCCAGCCTGTTTGCTCCGTGAAGCTTCGCATTGGCACATTCTCCTGCGGCATATAGTCCTTTGATATTTGTCTGCATTTTTCTGTTTACGTCTATTCCTCCCATAGTATAATGGGCAGCAGGTTTTACCGGAATAGGCTCTTTTACCGGATCGACTCCTTCGTAAAGAATTGCAAGCTTTCTCTCCTGGGGGAGATTTTGGTCTATAAATTTCTCTCCCAGATGCGTGATATCCAAAAAGACATCATTTCCGCTCTCTATCTGAGCATGTATCGCTCTTGCCACTTCATCCCTTGTGGCAAGTTCGTCTACAAAATGCTCTCCTTTTTGATTGATAAGTTTTCCGCCGGCTCCTCTTGCCGCTTCGCTTATAAGAATAGAGCTTTTTTTGAGTGCTGTCGGATGAAACTGTACAAATTCAAGATCGCTTATTTTTGCACCCGCTCTCATAGCGGCAGCTATGCCGTCTGCCGTTGCGTGTGTAGAATTTGTGCTAAATCCCCAGTATATACGGCTGTATCCGCCGGTTGCAAGAATAACGGCTTTTGCGAAGTATGCTTCGACTTCGCCGGTTCTCATATCAAGAGCGGTAACGCCGTATGCGGTGTTATCTTTCGTTATTATATTGAGCAGATATTTTTCGTTTAAAAAAGCGATATCTTCTTTGATGCACTGATCAAATAGAGTCTGAAGAATTTTTAGACCGGTATAGTCCTGCGCATAACATGCTCTGGGATTTGCCGCTCCTCCCAGCTTTCTTTGTGCTATACGTTCACCATTTCTGCTGAAAGGTGTCCCTATGGAGTCGAGCCATCTTATGGCATCGGGAGCTTTTTTGCATACATATTCCACAATAGAGGGATCTGCGAGTCCCTGGGATGATTTGATAGTATCTTCTATATGTTTTTGTACAGAATCATCATCAGGATAGATAACGGCGTTTATTCCGCCCTGCGCCATTGATGTCTGTGACCTTGTGGGATACGATTTGGACAAAACAGCTACCTTGAGTCCTATACTTTTGGCGGTCAAAGCGGCACTTAGCCCGGCTCCGCCACTGCCTACAATGATAATGTCGAATCTCATATTATTCGCTTATTATGGGGGCTACTCTTACGATTTTGTTGCCTTTTACATATACTGCAACCCTGTCTCCAGGTCTGAGCCAGTAGGGATTGTTTTTATCAACTTTTATAACAGTCGTAACGGTTTGTCCGTTTTCAAGAGATATAGTAACCTCCTGTCCGGTATCTTCTGCAAGTTTGCTACCTACAACTCCTCCTGCTACGGCCCCTGCCACAGTAGCAACGTCTTTGCCTTTGCCCTCACCTATCTGATGCCCGAGGATTCCGCCTACAATGGCGCCAAGAATCATTCCTTCGCCACTGTCTTTGACAGATACCGTTCTTGTAGATGTAACGGTTCCTTTATAGACTATCTGTATCTCTCCCACGTCGGCTTGGGTATATCCTTTTTGTGCACATCCGGTGAAAAAAGCCATGGAAAGTGCTGCTGCAAGTATAATAAGCAGTTTTTTCATTTTATCCCCCTTGATAAGAATTCTTCTATATTTTTAGCGATGCCTTCGATTAGTCTTTCTCTGGCCTCTATGCTGGTCCAGGCTATATGCGGCGTTATGAACAGTTGTTCTTTGTTTTTTACGAAATTTAGCGGATTGTCCGGATTTATCGGCTCTTGCTCCGTTACATCAATGCCTGCATATATCTTTTTCTCATCTATGGCTTTAGCCAGGTCTCTTTCATTTATTATACCGCCTCTGCCAAGATTTAGCAAAATAGAGTTATCTTTCATCAAAGAGATATTTTCATAATGAAGCAGATTTTTTGTTTTTTCATTCAAAGGAGCATGAATGGAGACTATATCGCTTCTTTTTAAAAGCTCTTCAAGCTCCACCCTTTCATATTCACTGCTTCTGTCAACTCCTGAAGCGGAGTAGTAAAGAATATTGCAGCCAAAACTCTTTGCAATATCGGCAACCCTTTTACCGATAGTTCCCAGTCCTATGATTCCCCAAGTTTTGCCTGCTATTTCGAAAAATGGGCGTCCCAGATGGGTAAAAATCTGTGATTTTGCCCACTTTCCGGTTTTTACATATTCGTCATAATATCCAAGACTTTCTATAAGATAAAAAGCAAGAGCAAATGTATGCTGAACCACACTTTCGGTAGAGTATCCGGCAACGTTTTTGACTGCTATCATTTTTCTTGAAGCATAGTCTAGATCCACATTGTTCATTCCCGTGGCCGCAACGCAGATAAGTCTGAGGTTGGGAGCGTTATCCATTATCTCTTTGTCTATTACAACTTTGTTGGTTATTATGATGTCGGCCTCTTTTGTTCTTTCTTTTGTCAACTCTTTGGGAGTTATTGAATATACTGTCAATTTACCGAATTTTTCAAATTTTTTAAGATCCGCATTACCGAGTGTTTCGGCATCAAGTATTACTATATTCATTTTTCACTCCTATAACTGTCACAAATATTTTTCTATATCCTGCATTGTCTCTGTGCTCGCAAAGATAGATTCCCTGCCAGATCCCCATTTTAAAGGAGCCGTTTTGAATAGGGATAGAGAGTGAAACGCCCAAAAGAGAACTTTTTATGTGTGCAGGCATATCATCGCTTCCCTCCAGTATATGGCGATAATAGGGTTCGTTTTCAGGAACGGCTCTGTTTATGAACTCCAGAAAATCTTTTCTTACATCGGGATCTACATTCTCATTTATAGTTAAACTCGCACTAGTATGCATCAAAAAAAGATTTGCAATTCCACTTTTAAAACCGGAAATTTCCGGCAGTTTTGAGAGGATCTCATCTGTTATGAGATGAAAGCCTCTTCTTTTCGGATCAAGAACTATCTCTTTTTGAAAAATTTCCATAAACTACTTTCCAAGCAGTATATTTGCTATTTTCCTGAAGATATTTGACTCCTCGTTCTCCTCTTGCGCCGCTTTTTCCTCTACAGTTTCACGGTAATCTCTGTCTTTTATCTTTTCTATAAGAGTTTTTGCTCTCTTTAAAGCTTCCTGCGCTTCTCCGAATGTGAGTACAACTGCCATTCTTCTACCTTTGTGTGATTCAGGTTTGCCGAATATTCTTATGTAGGAGTCTTCTGCAAAACACTCCTCTTCGATATCAAAAACCGGATTGAAGCTTTCACTTTTGGCTTTATAAGCCGCACTTGCTCCCCCTCCGTAGAATCTGAATCCAAGAGGTAGTCCAAGGACGGCTCTTACATGCAGCGCAAATTCGCTCTGGCTCTGAGTTATCATAGTTACCATTCCGGTATCGTGTGGTCTTGGGCTCACTTCGCTGAAATAGACCTCGTCTCCTTTTATGAAGAGCTCTACACCGAATATTCCTCTTCCGCCAAGTCCGTCGGTGATCTTTTTTGCTATCTCCTGAGCTCTCTTTTTTGCCGTTTCGCTCATCTCCATCGGCTGCCAGCTGAATATATAGTCTCCATCTTTCTGGATATGGCCGATAGGTTCGCAAAATACGGTCTCTTTTTCATTTCTGGCTGTAAGAAGTGTGATTTCATAATCAAAATCTATAAACTCTTCTATGATAAGTTCACTCGCATCACCTCTTGCCTCTTTTGCTATCTCAAAAGAGTTTTCTATATCTTCATAAGTTCTGGCAACACTCTGCCCGTGTCCGGAAGAGCTCATAACCGGTTTTATAACGCATGGAAAGCCTATATGTTCCGCAGCTTCTTTCAGCTCATCTAAAGTCTTTACAAATCTGTAACCGCTGGTCTTGAGCCCAAGCTCCTCTGCCGCAAACTTTCTGATATTTTTTCTGTTCATGGTTTTGTTTACCGCTTCAGCGTTTGGTATGACTGTAAAGCCCAGAGCTTCGGCCTCAAAAAGTGCTTCTATGTTTATAGCTTCAATTTCAGGGAGAATATATGTGGGTTTTACTCTCAGTATCGTTTCAAGTACCTGTGATTTGTCTTTCATATCTATAACATAGCTTTCATTTGCTACAAGGTGCGCCGGTGCGTTTGGATATCTATCGACCGCTATCACTTCAATTCCCAGTCTCTGGGCCTCTATGGCCACCTCTTTCCCAAGCTCTCCGCTGCCTAAAAGCATAATTTTGACAGAGTTGTGTTTGAGAGGAGTGGTAAATTGCATAATTTTTCCTTTTTATTGTTTATGTTGCAAATTATACATTCAAATATATTTTTGTTTGATAAATCCGGTAAAGATAAAATATAAAAAGAGACTCTGCACTGTTGTTATCGCTCGAGATCTTTATTTTTTTTCTTTTTCAGATATTCAGGAAGATGGATGGTCTGTCTTAAGATGATTCTTTTTGTGACAAGTCTTAGAGTCACCTCTGTCATAAAAGCCAAAAACAGAGCTCCCATTATATAATACGGAATCTGTGGCATTTTTTTGTATGTATACATAAGTGTTAGTACAATGGTAGCTACCATTCCCAATATCGCAAGAGAAATAAGGTGCTTGTGGGCTTTTGTCTCCTCTGTTTTGAAAAGGTGTCCAATATGTACAAGAGCCTGTATGGCAAGTACGCATAGAGCGGCTATTGTGGTTATCTCGGAGAGATTCAGAAAAAGTATCATAGGCAGAGTTATTATCGTACTGACTATCAGCCCTTCGTATGAGTTAAAAACATTATATTCGTATATTTTTGGAAGTTCTCCTTTTTTTGCGAGGGTATATCCGATCTCGGTTACGGAGTATAGCGTGGCATTTATAGCAGATGCTGTTGATACGAGAGCAGCTGCGGCCATTATGCGAAAACCTGTATCTCCGAATATCGGTTTTGTGGCCTCGGCAAGAGCATACTCTTTTGCCTTAATTACTTCCGGAAGAGGCAGAGTACCAAGAACCACTATACTTATTGAGATATATAAAATAGCCACTATCGATATGGCTATTATCATAGCTTTCAAAACTGTTTTACTGGGATTTTCCATATCTTCTACCGTATTAGTTATTACGCTAAATCCCTGATATGCAAAAAATGTGAGTCCTACGGCAAAAAGCATATTTATAAGAGGCGGCATATCTTTTGCGCTTAAAAGTTCGGGGTCTATGAAAAAAAATCCCGTTATAGCAAAAAGAGATAATACCGCAAGTTTTATTATAACGATGATATTTTCTGATTTTGCCACAAAATTTGCTCCCACAAGGTTTATGACAGCAAACAAGATAACGATAAGCACTCCGAAGACATTTGACCAGAAGGGAGTATAGCCTCCCTGCAGGAAAGTGGATGCATAGCTTCCGAAAGACTTGGCTACGGCAGCAAGAGAAATAAGCTGGGCAAGATAGAAAAGAACACCCATGGAGCCCGAAAAAAAACCTTCGCCGTAACACTGTACCAGGTATTCGATTATCCCTCCTCTTGATGGATATCTAACGGCCAGTTTTGCCAGTGAATATCCGCTTAGAAGTGCTATGACTCCTCCTATGGCAAAAGAGAGCCATACTATATTTCCGGCTATGGAGCCGGCCTCTCCTATGATTATGAAAATACCTGCCCCTACCATAGAACCTATACCAATAAACACCGCGCTCCATAAACCGAAAGCTTTCTGCATGGCACCCCTTTAAAAATATTTAGAATAGATATTACCACAAAAAGAGTTATTGATATTTTTATTTTATGTGAGTTATAAAGAGTGTTTTGGCAGAAGTTGTATCGGTAGAAGCCAAAAGGCAAAAGCCTTTTGGTTACAGACGAGATTCGTATCGTCTGAGCATATATAGTCGTTTGAGCATTTTTTTGCGAGCAGCAATTTTCTCTTTTTTTCTTCGCTCAGTAGGTTTTTCGTAGAACCTTCTTGCTCTGGCCTCAGTAACTATCAAGTTTCTGTCGACCTGTTTTTTAAAGAGTCTGTATGCTTCCTCAAACGACTGATGTGGCTTAACGAGGATGCCAGGCATCTGACATCACCCCCTTCCGGTTAGATTTGGATATGCATTATATCAAAAAGAGATATTATTGACAAGAAGGACATACGCCTTTGAAGAGTATAGAGATATTTTCTATTTTATATCCGCTTAAATTTTCTGCTTTTTGTATGAATTTATCGGCGGAAATTTTTATATCTTCCACTTTCCCGCATTTCATACATAAAAGATGCGAATGATCTTCTTTGGATAACTCATATTTTGATTTTGAGTGGGGAATTTTTATCTCTTTTATAAGACCGGTATCGCACATAGTATTGATATTTTTGTAAAGTGTGGCCAGTGATATACTAGGAAAAAACTCTTTTATCTGCGTATACAGATCTTCTATACTTATATGCCCCTCTTTATCTATTATTTTTAAGATATTTATCCTCTGAGGTGTGACTTTGAGATCATAGTCTTTCAAAATAACCGTGTACTGTTTCATATCCATGTCCATTTTTTGTAAATTGGGATTTATCGTGATTGTACTATAAAAGATAAAAATTGTCAAAAAATAATAGCTTTTTTAAGGTTAATAGAGTAATATCTATAGTACGGACCATGAATAAATTTATAAAAGGAGAAGAGATGGCACGAAAAGGTATATCCATACTTAAAGGGATTGAGGCCGAAGAGGTAGTAAAACTTTTAAACAGAGCATATGCAGATGAGTGGCTAGCATATTATCAATATTATATAGAGTCAAAAGTTATAAAAGGGATTATGAAAGATGCTGCGATTGCTGAACTTGATCAGCATGCTGCCGATGAACTAAGACATGCCGATATGGTTGCCGGGAGAATTCTACAGCTTGGAGGCACTCCTCTTCTTAGTCCCTCTGATTGGCTAAAATATACAAACTGCGGCTATGAGGCTCCTGAAGATTTTGATGTTCTGAGTATTCTTGAAGATGCGATAAAAGGTGAACAGTGCGCTATAAGTATATATTCCGAAATTGCTAAAATAACTAAGGATAAAGATATAGTAACTTATGACATAGTATCGCAGATTCTTGCTGATGAGGTTGAGCATGAGGAGGATCTTCAGGCATTGCATGATGACATAAGAGAGTTTATTGAGCAGGTAAAAGGCAACAAATATTGAAAGGAAAAAAATTGTTAAAGGAATATTAATCTTTAAAATGATAAAATTTCAAAAAAATCGTTAGGAGGAAAAGATGAAACTACTAAAAAGTTTGGCTGTGATAACTCTAGGCCTTGGAATCAGCGCAATTGCAAGCGATGCACTTATAGAAAAAGCTAAAAAAGCAGGGTTGAAGCCTATCCCAAATGAGCTCAAAGAGCTTTATAAGGTGATAGATAACCCGAAAAATCCTCTTACAAAAGAGAAGATAGAACTTGGTAAAAAGTTATATTTTGAACCGAGACTCTCCAAAAGTGCTCTTATCAGCTGTAATACATGCCACAATCTTGCCATAGGCGGAGATGACAATATACCTGCGGCTACCGGACATAAATGGACTGCCAATCCTCACCATCTCAACTCGCCTACCGTATATAATGCAGTATTCAACGAAAGGCAGTTCTGGGACGGAAGAAGTCCTGACCTTGAAGATCAGGCCACAGGACCTATACAGGCTCCGCCTGAAATGGATATGCACAAAGATATGGCAGTCAAAGTTGTAAAATCTATGCCGGAATATGTAGAAGCGTTTAAAAAAGCCTATCCTGGTGAGGAGATCACTATTGAGACAATAGGAAAAGCTATCGGGGCATTTGAAAGAACATTGGTAACACCTTCAAGATTTGATGCTTACCTTAACGGCGACAGCAAAGCTCTTACCAAAAAAGAGAAAGATGGTCTCAAGACTTTTATAAAAGTTGGATGTGCATCTTGTCACAACGGAATAGGACTTGGTGGGTCTATGCAGCCGTTCCCTGTAGCAAAACCTTATAAATATGCAAACGTTGGTGATTTCAAAGGGAATAAAAACGGAATGGTAAAAGTTCCAACTTTGAGAAATATTGTAGATACTGCTCCCTATTTCCATAACGGTGCCGTATGGACTCTTGAAGAGGCTGTAAAAATTATGGGTGAGACACAGCTTGGTAAAAATCTAAGTAAAAAAGAGGTGGAGAGTATTGTAGCATTCCTCAACTCTCTTACAGGCAAAAAACCGTATGTTAAGTATCCTATGCTTCCAAGCTCTACAGATAAAACTCCAAAACCGAGTCTTGACTAAAAGCGGATTCTTCCGCTTTTAGCTACTTCTATTATCTTCTTTGCAGTATAATATTTTTTCATTCACAGATACACTTCCGATAACGGTTTACAAAGCAAATATTGATAACTAAAAGAGACTTGACAAAGGTTTATCATGGAATACAGATATATTGGAAAATCGGGCCTAAGAGTTACTCCTATATGTCTCGGTACGATGACGTTCGGGAGCAGTACGGGTAAAAAAGAGGCATTTGAAATACTGGATATCGCCTATGACAGAGGGATAAATTTTTATGATACCGCAGAACTTTATCCTGTCCCGCCGGAAGCCAAAACAGCGGGAGTGACTGAGACGATAGTGGGTGAGTGGCTTAAGACAAAACCACGAGATTCGATAATTTTGGCCACAAAAGTGGCCGGAGCTGCCAGTGGCTGGTTTGTTCCGCCAATCAGACACGGTTTGACTGCAATGGACAGATTTCATATAGAAAAAGCGGTAGAAGGTAGTTTGAAAAGGTTGCAAACTGACTATATAGACCTATATCAGATGCATTGGCCAGATACGGTAGTGCCGATAGAAGAGACAATGGAAGCCTTTGACAGATTGGTTCGAAGAGGGTTGGTACGCTATATAGGTACATCAAACGATACAGCGTATGGGCTTACAAAGGCGAATGAAATAGCAAGATTTAAAGGATTTGCCAGATTTGAATCCATTCAAAACAATTTTTCCGTACTAAATCCAAGATTTTTTGATGAACTGGCTACAGTATGTAAAAGAGAACAAGTCTCACTGCTTCCTTATTCTCCAATCGCCGGCGGTGTTCTGAGTGGAAAATACAATAACAAATTTATACCGGAAGACGCAAGATTTTCTGTATATTTAAAACATGGCAATAAAAGAGTCAGAACCCATGCGACAAAATTTTATAATGAAAAGACATTGAAAGCTACGGAACTATTTTTGGATGTGGCTAAAAAGTATGATATACATCCGGTCACTTTGGCTGTGGCCTATTCAAAATCTTTTGATTTTATAGCATCAACGATAATAGGGGCCAGAAAAAAAGAGCAATTGGACGCCTCATTGGACGCTTTGGAACTAAAACTGGACAAAGTTGTACTTGAGGAGATTAAAAAGATTCAGGCAGAAATTCTTTATCCAATGGGATAGGTTTTATAGTGTTTGATATGTAAAATGTTTCGTTATCTGCTTTTATAAAATCTGACGGGAAAATGATGCGACATATTGACTTTCCTCGCCAAATTTAATATACTTCCATTATGTAATAACAAATTGTTATTATCATTATAATTAGACATTATGGATAAACTATGAATGTGTCTTATCTCAGGATAAAAAACGAACGTTACGGTCTCTCTTTACAAGAGAAAAACATATATGATTATGCTTTGAAGCTTGGTAAAAAGATAGACTCAAAAGAGAAAGAGATCACTCCTTTAAACAAATCTCTGGAAGAGAGAGAACAGTTTATAGAGTTTCTTCGTTCTTTAAAAAAAGGAGATTCTGTTTTTGTATATGAACTGCCTGTTTTTAGCACAAGAGTGGGTGAGCTTGTAAAAATTTTAAATTGTCTCTTTAAAAGAGGTGTAGATGTATATATTTCGAAATATAGTATTAAAATAGATTCAAAGAGTTCGGCAGCAGATATGCTTGAGCTGTTGAACGAAATTAGAGAAAATTTAAAAAAAGAGAAGAAAAAGAGTCTTGGACGCCCGAAAGGAAGTATTTCCAGATCAAAATATGATGTTTTTAAAGAAGAGATAATAAAAAAACTGAAGGAGGGAAAAAGTGTGAGTACAATTGCAACAGAACTGGGTGTAAGAAGAACCTCTTTAAGGGACTATATAGAGTCCAGGGGACTTAAAGAGTTTGCTGCTGCAAAGGGGAAGGGGAGTGAAGAGAAAGTTTTTATTTTTGGTGAGAAGAGGTGTGAACTTATAAAGGGTGAAAAGTGAGTAGTGCATCCACGTCAAAGCCGAAATCCAAAACCAGCGACTACCTAAGAGGGTGGGTGCCATACAGATACAAGAGATATTTGTTTTACGGGGCTATAACGATAATAGCACTAGTATTGCCATTTATAAAGATAGGTGGCAACCATTTCTTTTTGCTGAATTTCGATCAGAAGCAACTGCATCTGTTTTTCGTCAGATTCGATATGCAGGAGCTGTACCTTATGCCATTCGTGCTTCTGCTGCTGTTTTTGGGGATATTTTTTCTAACCACACTGGGGGGAAGAGTGTGGTGCGGATGGGCATGTCCGCAGACTATATTTCGGGTTATATACAGAGATCTGTTCGAGACTAAACTGCTTAGACTGAGAAAAAGAATAGATAATAAACAGATAGAGCCTGATATGAGTAAACCTTCAAATCAGGCAAAAAAACTGATAGCTATACTTCTGTGGTCCGTTCTTGCATTTGTAGCGGCGGCGGATTTTCTATGGTATTTCATACCGCCCGAGGAGTTTTTCCAATATATCCAGAACCCGGGCGATCATCCGATACTTATGGGTTTTTGGATAAGTACGGCACTTTTTTTAATAGCAGATATCGTGTTTATAAAGGAGAATTTCTGTATCTATATCTGCCCATACGCAAGAGTACAGTCGGTAATGTACGATGATGATACCTTCCAGACTGTATACGACTATAAAAGAGGCGGTAAGATATATGAAGAGGATCCCCAGACACACCAGATAGTCAAAAGAGTAAAAAACAGAAAAGAGCTTCTGGAACAAGACCCGGAGGCAGAGTGTACATACTGTGACAGCTGTGTGCGAGTATGTCCTACCCATATAGATATAAAAAAGGGTATGCAGCTTGAGTGCATCAACTGCCTCGAGTGCGCAGACGCATGTACCAAAGTGATGGGGGCACTGGGAAAAGAGAGCCTTATCAGATGGACAAGCTACCACGCTCTTGAGAGCGGAGGAAAGACAAGAGTATTCAGATTCAGAGTGATAGCATACCTTGTGGCTCTTACCATAGTTCTAATAGCACTCTTCTGGATGGGGACAAAAAAAGAGAGTATGCTCCTTAACATAAACAGAACGAGCCAGCTGTACAAAATAACAGCGGACGGAAGAGTGGAGAACTCATATGTATTTTTGTTTCAGAATACAGATACAAAAGACCACAGGTACTATTTCGAGATAGCGGACAATAAAGATATAGCTATAAAAAGACCCAAAAAGCCTTTCAATCTGATAGCGGGTAAAAAGGTTAAAAAGATAGTTATACTCTATGCCAGAAAACCTCTGGTAAAAGAGAGCAGAAAAGATACGCCTATTCCTATTACCATCAGAGCGTATGCTGTTGACGACCCGAAAATATCCGTCACCAGAAAAACTGTCTTTGTCTACCCCAGGTGGGACATTGTTGAAAAGAAAATGAAAAAAAAGTAAAAAATAATACGTAAGCTAAAAAAATAACCGTATCGATACGAGTGTATCGTTATTCTTTACAATAGAAAACTTTCTGCAAGTCTGCGGTCGTAAAAGTTCGGCTGCGGACCTTTCTCCATACACGCAAAGGAAAATAGATGGAAAAAAACATTTTGATTCTCGGAGGCGGATTTGCCGGAATAGAAGCCGCGATACAACTAAAAAAAGAGGGATTTAAAAATATCACTATTGTAAGCGATAGAGATTATATGTATATCTATCCAATATCCATATGGATTCCGGTTCATGACGTGGAATTTAAGGATGTTACAATCCATTTAAGCGAACTTGCTAAAGTACACGGCTTTGAGTGGGTTCTTGATGAAGTTGTACAGATAAAAGCCAAAGAAAAGAGAGTTGTCTGCAAAACGAGAGAATTTGATGATTTTGATTATCTGATAGTTGCAATAGGTGCGGGAAAAGTTAAACATGAGGGGATAGAAAATACTCTTTCAATATGCGGTAAACCGGAAGAGTCTTTAAAAATCAGAGACAAAATAGATGAACTTGTAGAAAAAGGTAGCGGCAAAATTGCAATGGGTTTCGGAGGAAATCCCAAAGAGAGTTCAGCTGTAAGAGGCGGACCAGCTTTTGAAGTTCTTTTTAATGTGCACAATTATCTTAAGAAAAAAGGAGTCAGACAAAATTTCGAACTGACATTTTTTGCTCCTATGGAAAAACCCGGAGCCAGAATGGGGCCGCAGGCACTGAAAATGATGGATCTTTTCTTCAAAAAATTGGATATTAAAAAACATTTCGGCAAAAAAATAAAAAGATTTGAAAAAGATGGAATTATCTTTGAAGATGAAAGCAGACTGGAGAGTGATTTTACTATGTTTATACCGGCAAATGCGGGACACTCTGTATTTAAAAACTCTGATCTTCCCTTAACGGAAGCCGGATTTATAAAAGTTAATGATTACTGTGAAGTTGAGGCATTAGAAAACGTGTATGCAATAGGAGACAGTGCAAACATAGAAGGGCCGGACTGGAGGGCAAAACAGGGGCATATTGCTGAAGTTATGGCAAGAAACACTGCAAATAATATTGCGTTGAAAGAGGGTATGAAAACAGGCAAACCAAAAGGGTATAAAGAGCATCTGAATATTCTTTGCGTTATGGATAGCGGTGACGGTGCCGCATTCGTATACAGAGACGATAAAAGAGGTATGATGATTCCGATGCCGCTGATAGGTCACTGGCTCAAAAAAGGATGGGGTTGGTACTTTAAAAATTCAAAACTTGGAAAAATTCCTAGATTGCCGGGGTTGTAGGAGTTTTTATCTTTTTTTAAAACAGACGTACTATAATGAATTTAGTGGGAAAAATTTGATTAAAGGAGTTCATATGACAAAACTTGACCAGTCCATTTTGGAGAGAATAGAAGCGGCGATATCACTAGATAAAGAGAAACCGGGACTAGGAAATGTGGATATTCACAAAGCTCAGGAGCTTTTAACCGAAGTGGGTGCTGTTTTTTTGGATGTAAGGCCTCCATCTAAAGTTACGGGAGAGAATGCACAAGAAGCGAATGTACCTAATGCTTTTTATACTCCTTTTACCGAATTTACTGAATATCTGGATGTTTTACCAAAAGATAAGACTACTCCGATTGTCACTGCTTGTCTAAAGGGATGGTTTGCAAACAGGATAGCCGGTTATCTGGAAGTTTTAGGATATGAGAATGTTTATGTTCTCGATACTGATATAGAAGATTTTATTGAAATATACAAAGCGGCAAAATAGATTTTCATATATCAGAAAAGTGAGGCAATCACCGGCAGAGAAGAGGAAAACTGTCGGTAGATTGTTCTTCTGTGGTAAAACTTCACTCTCCTGGCTTAAAGGAAACTGTTGAGAGCTGACATGGTTTGATTTTACCGTATATCAATTATCAAACTGAAAGTTTATTTTTGTTAGAATTCCCAAATTAATTTAATAGCAGCAGGATTTTTGGCATGACAAAATATATCTTTGTAACGGGCGGCGTTCTCAGCTCTTTGGGGAAAGGTATCTCAAGCGCAAGTATAGGTACTCTTTTAAAACACTCTGGACTCGGCGTAAGTATATTGAAAATAGATCCGTATATAAACGTTGACCCCGGTACCATGAGTCCGCTTGAACACGGTGAGGTTTTCGTAACTGCTGACGGGGCTGAGACTGATCTTGATATAGGCCATTATGAAAGATTTCTCAATGTCAAACTCTCCAGAAAAAACAATTTTACAACCGGACAGGTTTATATGTCCGTTATAAAAAGAGAGAGGCAGGGTGATTATCTTGGAAAAACGATACAGGTAGTACCTCATATAGTCGATGAGATAAAAAATCGGATAAAAAAAGCGGGGAAAGGGCACGATATTCTTATCGTCGAGCTTGGAGGAACGGTTGGCGATATAGAAGGACTTCCGTTTCTGGAAGCTATCAGGGAACTGACTCACGAGCTGGGTACACACAAAGTACTCAATATCCATGTAACACTGGTTCCATACATCAAGGCAGCGGGTGAGCTCAAAACAAAACCCACACAGCACAGTGTTCAGGAGCTCAGACGTATCGGTATAACTCCGGATATGATAATCGCCAGATGTGAAAAGCCTCTTCCAAAAGATGTAAGAGAAAAGATAGCCAGAAGCTGCGGTATAGATATTCACGGTGTTATTGAAGCAAAAGATGCGGAAACCATATATAAAGTCCCCCTCAATTTTCTGCGGGAAAATGTGCTTGTACCAATCTCAAAACAGTTTAGACTCGGTGATCTGAAGCCTGATATGGATGCATGGGATATGCTTGTCAAAAAGATAATAGCACCGAAAGAGGAGACTACTATCGCATTTGTCGGAAAGTATCTCGGGCTCAAAGAGTCGTATAAATCCCTGACAGAAGCCCTTATTCATGCCGGGGCAAACCTTGATACTAAAGTGAATATCAAATGGGTTGACAGTGAACTTCTGGAAGCGGAAGGCCCTGAGGAGCTTTTAAAAGATGTAAAGGGCGTCCTTGTAGCAGGAGGTTTCGGAGAAAGAGGCGTTGAAGGTAAAATTGAGGCTATCAAATATGCCAGAATCAATAAAATACCTTATTTGGGTATATGCCTCGGTATGCAGCTCTCCATTATAGAGTTTGCCAGAAATGTTTTGGGTATAAAAGATGCGAACTCTATGGAGTTTGATAAAGAGACAAAACATCCTTTCATATATCTGATAGACGAGTTTATCGATCAGCTTGGTAATAAGCAGATAAGAACACACAAAAGTCCTATGGGCGGTACTATGCGTCTGGGAGAGTATCCTTGTGAAGTGAAAGAGGGCACGAAGCTCTGGGAGGCTTATAAGGGCAAAAAGATAATTTACGAGAGGCACAGACACAGATATGAAGCAAATCCTGAATATAGAAAAGAGCTGGAAAGTGCCGGTATGATAGTAAGCGGTGAGTCAGATGGACTAATCGAAGCGGTTGAGATTGAAGATCACCCGTGGTTTGTCGGCGTTCAGTTTCATCCTGAGTTTACATCTCATCTGCAAAACCCAAATCCTCTTGTAACCGCCTTTATAGAGAGTACGCTAAAAAATAAAGATTTATGATAAGTCTTGATAAAAAGACTCTCTTAGAGATTCTTCAAAAGCGTTTTTCGGAAGGTTTTTTAAAACTTTCCGATATTCCCCATCCGAAGACAATGAAAAATGTTTCCAAAGCTGCATTGAGGATAGCCAAAGCTATAGAAAAGAAGGAAAAGATAGCTATAGTTGGTGACTATGATGTTGACGGCGTTGTATCCTCAGCTCTTATGTGGGATTTTTTCGCATATATAGGATATCCTGTAACAGTTAAAATACCTAACAGATTTAAAGAGGGTTACGGTGTAACAAAAGAGCTTATCGAAAATCTCGATGCTGAACTAGTAATTACGGTAGATAATGGGATAAATGCTATAGATGCGGCAGAATTTTGCAAAGAAAAAGGTATAGACCTTATTATAACGGATCACCATACTCCCGGTCCTCTGATTCCTGACGCATATGCAGTTGTAAACCCGAAGCAAGAAGGGTGTTCTTTTGCGTATAAAGAGATATGCGGAGCACAGGTAGTCTGGTTATTGATAGGTCAGATAAAGTCTGTTTTAGCTTTAGATATCGATATGAAAAGGTATCTTGATATCTTATCTTTGGCGGTAATAGCAGATGTTATGCCGCTTAGACATATCAACAGACCCATTGTGGCAGCCGGATTGAACTTTTTGTCAAAGTCCGAAAGAGAGTGTGTAAAAGCTTTGAGACTTTTTTTGGGAAAAGAGAGCTTTTCTGCCGAAGATATAGGGTACATTGTAGCACCTCTGATAAACAGTGCAGGCAGAATGGATGACGCTTCCGTCGCTCTGGATTTTTTACTTTCAAAAAGTGCTGAGGAGGCAGGTGAGAGACTCTCTTTGTTGTCTTACTTCAATTCTCAGCGAAAAAAGATAGAAACCGAAGTTTTCAATGAAGCGTCAAAAACAGTTGAAGACAAAGAGAGTGTTATCATAGCAGCGGGGAAAGAGTGGCATGAAGGGGTTGTTGGAATTGTTGCGTCAAGATTAGCGCAGAGTTTCAAAAAACCGGCCATCGTTTTGTCCCAAAACGGAGATTTATTGAAAGGGAGCGGAAGGAGCTATGCAAATATAGATCTCTTCTCAATTATTAACAGCGCAAAAGAACATTTGTTGAAATTTGGAGGACACAAAAAAGCGGCAGGCCTTTCGCTTGAAGTAAAAAACTTTCCGGATTTTAGAAATAGTATTGCAAAAGCTTCAGAAAATATTCCCTCCGAGTGGCTTATAGAAGAGAACAGTATTTTAGGTGAACTGAGTTTTAGATTTATAGACTGGGAGACAATGCAGATTTTGGATAGATTTGCACCTTACGGAGAGTCAAACCCTCTGCCTAAATTTTTTTGTTCAGATGTGGAAATTCTTGATGCGAAGCTTGTAGGCGAAGAGAAAAATCATCTGTCGCTTTATCTACAAAAAGATGGAAAGAGATTCAGAGCCATTAAATTCAGGCACAATAAACTGCCAGAAAACGAGAAAGCAGATATAATTTTTACACTCCAGAAAAACTACTATAACGGAATTAAATCAATTCATATCAATATAGATAATATAATTTAAAATTATTGCTTAAAGAACCTTTATATTGTTTAAGGTTATTTTATAGATAAACTATTATAATTTTATAATCACACCACCATTTTAAGGAGCTGTTATGAAAAAAAGGATCCAAAAAGATGCTCAGGAGATTATTGAGGAGTATCTGAAAAAAGAGGGTATATCAAGAAGGGATGCCCTGAAAATTATGGGTCTTGGAGGTGCCGCAGCATTTATGGGAGGCGGTACGACCCAGGCAGATGCGGCGACCGAGGCAAAAGCTGCAAGTAGTGCGAAAGGAAAGATAGTTATTGTAGGCGGAGGTCTTTCCGGTGTTGCAACGGCTGCAAGACTTAGCAAACAACTCGACAATCCTGATATCACCATAATAGAGCCAAATCCCAGAAGTGTATCCTATCAGCCGGGTCTTACACTGGTAGGCGGTTATGAATGGACGCCTAAAGATATACTTTATCAGACAAAAGACTTTATACCGAAAGGTGTAAAATGGGTTCAGGATAAAGTTGTTGAGTTTGACCCTGACAACAATAAGGTAAAAACCCAAAAAGGTGAGACAATCTCCTACGATTTCATGGTTATAGCGGGGGGACTTGAACTTGATTTTGGCAGAATCAAAGGGCTTGAAGAGGTAGGCACTCTATATACATTGGGACAAAATGAGAAAGCTGCACAGATATTCGGTGATAGCGGGGCGAGTTCAATCTATTTTGTGGATGGCGCCGAACTTATGAAGAAAAATATTAAAAAATTTATTGAAGATGCAAAGGCCGGCAAGAAGGTAAAAGGTATCTTTACCCATCCAAATACTCCTATAAAATGCGGCGGTGCACCTAAAAAGATAATGTTTCTTACAGATTCACAGCTGAGAAACGCAGGAGCAAGAGAGAATGCGGAGCTTACATTTTATCCGAACGGTTCAAAAATGTTTGGTGTGCCTGAATACAATGATGCAATATTTAAACTTTTTGAAGAGAAAAATCTCAAATATCAGTTTGCCCATAACCTCACTGAAGTGGATCTTAATGCCAAAATAGCCGTTTTTGATCATCATTGGAAAGAAAAAGGCGAATGGGATCCGGATCTTGAAGAGTATACAGAAGTCGTAAAACATGAAAGAGTAGAGGTTCCTTTTGATCTTCTTCATATAACTCCTCCAATGAAAGCGCCTGATCTAATAGGAAAATCTCCTGTAGGAAGCTCAAAAGGTTTTATACCTGTAACATATGAGACGTTGCAGCACAAAAAGTATAAAAATATCTTCTCTTTGGGAGATATTGCGGCTGTTCCTCTTGGAAAAACCGGCGGAAGTGCAAGAAAACAATATAAAGTTTTAGTTGAAAATCTGATTTCCGTAATGGAAGGAAAAGAGCCAACTGCTCAATATAACGGATATACGGTTTGCCCGTTGATAACAGAGATAGGCAAGGTTATGCTTGCTGAATTTGTATGGGCCGATCCGGCAAACGGAAAATATAACGGAATCGTAGCTCCTTCGTTCCCGCTTGATCCTACAAAACCAAGATGGATTTACTGGGTGCTTAAAGTTTACCTGCTAAAACCGATGACACAGTTCGGGATGCTAAAAGGGCTGGCGTAAGCCGCTCTTTTGTCCCGTCTAGAATCTGCACTTTTCTTATCAATAATCTTTTTATAAGAAATATTAAACAAGTATTAAAAACTTCAAAGGGTATCAATGAAGAAGATTTTAATTAAAGAGTTGTTTATATATATAGCAATTTTTCTGTTTCTTGCCATCGGTATGCACTTTAAAGAGTGGATAAGCCATCCTGTTGAACACATCAAAGCGCTTCCGTCAAGTGAGTTTGGACCGTTGCACCCTTTTTTGTTTGCTTTTGGAGGGTATATTTTTATATTGATAATAAGACTGTTTGTGAAGATAATAAGAAAAGCGATAAACAGATAAAGAGTCATCACTCGCAAAAATCAACTGACTGTAAACTTTCAGTTACTTCCATTCTGGCTCTTTGTCAAGAGGCGGGAATCCGTCAAGAAGCTGATAAGGTTTGAAATTTGTTTTGTATGCAAAAGATTTGCACCCTTCCACCCAATATCCCAGATATATCCATTTCAGACCCATCTTTTTGGCTAGGTCTATCTGAACCAAAAGAGAGTAGACCCCCAGAGACAAGTGGGAATAATCCGGATCATAGAAAAAATAGATGGAAGATATGCCGTCGTCAACAATATCGATAAGGTCAACTCCTATAAGTTTTTTGTCTTTGAAGTAGAGTACCTCTTTGCCGTAATCATAAGCTCCTTGTACAAACTCTTCATAATAACTTTGTATATCGATTTTATGATAAGGCCAATCATCTTTTTTGCTTTTATATTGATGAAACTTGTTGTAAAGCTCTATATGAGAATATGAGACAGAAGGTTTTTGTATAGCAATATATGTATCACTGTTTCTTTTTATAGTTCTCTTTTGGGAACGGGAGTATTTAAAATTTCGAACATCTATCCTCAGACTTTTGCATTCATTACAATCTTTGCAAATAGGGTGGAAATAAGAGTAACCAAACCTTCTCCATCCTCTTGCTATCAGTAAACTGCAAAGTTCTTTGGAAGCATTAGGAATAAATTTGTAATACATTCTCGTTTTTCTGTCTTTGAGATAAGGACATTTATAATCGAGCATGCAAAAATCAACCGATTCAATTTTATAACTGTTTTTCATAATGCATATTATACCAGCAACAGGGGTAAATCGAAAAAATTTATTAAATTGCATTTTAATGATATTAGACTATAATTGATAAAGCGGGCCTGTTTTAAAGGAAGTAGAATGAATAATGAGATATTAGGTCAGTTTCTGCTTTTTATGGCTTTGATTTTCGGTATGAGCTATCTACTTGCAGGCCTTCTAGAACGGCTGAAAATTCCCGGTATTCTCTCTGCTCTTTTTATAGCTATGGCCTTGCACTATACTCCTTTGAAATCTATGATGACTACAGGACCTATAGGTGATGTATTTACTGCACTGGCTGAACTAGGCGTACTGTTTTTACTCTTTTTTATTGGTTCTGAAATTGATATAAAGCAGATGCGTTCCCAAAGTAAAGATATTGTTGTTGCAACAGTATTAAATACGATTTTTCCTTTTATTTTGGGTGTAGCTGTAATGATATATCTGGGATATGGATGGATGATAGCCTTTGTTATCGGGGTTACAAGGATGCCAACTGCAGAGGCTGTAGTTGTTCCCATACTTGATCAGTTCAGACTGACACGTACGAAAGTGGGCAGTTACATTATAGGCGTTGGAGTATTGGATGATGTAATAGAAGTTTTTCTTGTAGCTTTTGTCTCTGTTTGGATAGGAACGCTGCAGGCCGGTACAGGCTTTCTGGAAGGAGATATATTAAAAATAGTTTTTCATTTGATCGTATTTGTACTGTTTGCATGGGTGGCAAGAAGATGGATTTTAATACCTCTTTCCAGATGGCTTGAAACAAAAGTATCAAATCTTATTTTTTTAGCCATTATTACACTTTTTCTTTTCGGAGGATATGCAGAATATTCCGAGCTTGGACTGGTTGTTGGCGCTATTACGGCGGGAATGCTTATGCAGCCTGTTTTTGATGCGGCCAATAAAGCGGGACAAAGAGCTGCTTATGCCATACGCGCTGTAAGTTATGGATTTTTCGGGGTAATTTTCTTTTTATGGATAGGGCTTAGCATAGATCTTGAAGGGCTGATCAAGTCGCCTGAACTTGCAATTTTACTTTTTTTAGCTGCTTTTTTGGGAAAACTTATAGGTATTTTTTTGATGGTTCCTATGAAGAAACTATCGCCGAAAGAAGCATGGGTGATAGGAATAGGACTAAATGCAAGACTTACGACGGAAATAATCGTTGCAAAACTTCTGCTTGATGCGAAGATTATCGATGTAAAACTTTTTACAGCTTTGGTTGCAGCCTCCTCTCTTTCTACGATTATAGTTCCCATATTTTTCTCAGCATTGGTTGTCAGATGGAAAAAAGAGATTTTTGTTTCCTTACCCCAAAAAGTAAAACCCAAAGCTGCTGAGAAAAAGCCGACTGTGCCTGCTTGGTATGCAAAAAAGCCTGAAGAAGTAGCTTTGCTGTTGCATACGGATCCCCAAAAAGGTCTTTCCGAAGATGAAGCAAGAAAACGCTTTAAAATTTACGGGCCAAATCAACTGAAAACGGCTAGAAAAGAGAGATGGTATAAAATCCTTCTCCGTCAGTTTTCCGATATATTGATAATTATACTGCTTATTGCAGCGGCAATCGCCTATGCGATCGGTGAAACAAGCGATACCTGGACAATACTTCTCATTGTTCTGTTAAACGGAATTTTGGGTTTTGTGCAGGAGTATAGAGCCGAAAAGGCGATCGAAGCGCTTCAAAAGATGCTGAGTCCCCGTTGCAAAGTTATACGCGAGGGCAGAGAAAAAGAGATCGAGGCACGCTTTCTGGTGCCGGGCGACCTGGTAAAGCTGCAGATTGGCGACAAAGTTCCGGCAGATTTGAGACTGATAGAAGCGGTAAATCTCAAAGCCGATGAATCCGTTCTTACCGGAGAGTCTGTTCCCGTTCCGAAACAGACAGACCCTGTACCGGAAAATACTCCTTTGTCAGGTAGAAGCTCTATGGTTTGGATGGGTACAAATATTACAAATGGATATGGCAAAGGTGTAGTAGTCGCAACGGCTATGCGGACTGAATTCGGAAGAATCGCGAAAATGACAAGCGAAGTTGAAGAGACCAGAACGCCTCTGCAGAAAAAACTAGCAGTTCTTGGGAAAAAACTGGGTGTAATCTCTGTCGCTATATCGGCATTTGTTGCTATTGCTGGCTATTTTCTCGGAAAAGATCTTATGGAGATGTTTCTGACAGGAGTCTCTCTTGCTGTTGCAGTTGTCCCGGAAGGGTTGCCGGCAGTAGTAACAATAACTCTTGCATTAGGTGTAAAAGCGATGGTCAAGCAGAATGCACTATTAAGACGCCTTCAGGCTGCAGAAGCGCTTGGTAGTGCAAATTTTATCTGTACAGATAAAACCGGTACACTTACACAAAACCAGATGACTGTTAAAGAGATAAGGTTGATGGGGCACAGGTTACAGGTTACCGGAAGCGGATATGAACCGAAAGGCAGTTTTTTAGAAGAGGGTAAAAAAATCGATCCAAAAAGAGAGCCTGATCTGATTGAACTGCTAAAAACCGGTCTTATATGCAATCATGCATCCCTTTATAAAGAAAATAGTGAATGGAAAATAAGCGGTGAACCCACGGAAGCATCTCTTATCGTAGCGGCATATAAGGCGGGAATAGTTCTTTCGAATGAAAAAATTATTAACGAATTTTCTTTCAATTCCGATAGAAAAAGAATGAGTGTAATAGTAGAGGAGAACGGAAAAAAGATCGCTTATATTAAAGGCGCGCCCGAAGTTCTCATCCAAAGAGCATCCTGGTATCTGGAAAACGGAGAGAAAAAGAGACTTGATGAAGATGCGAAAAAGAGGTTTGAGGAGTATTTTGGAGAGCTTGCAAAAAAGGGTCTGAGAACCCTCGCATTGGCTCGACGCGAACTGCCTGATGATATTCGTCTTGATGCAGAAGATGTGGAAAAGAATCTGACGCTGATAGGCGTTGTAGGGATTATCGATCCTCCTCGTCCTGAAGTACCAGAGGCAGTGAAAATGGCAAAATCCGCAGGGATAAAAGTTGTTATGATAACAGGGGACGCTCCTCTTACGGCTTTAGCTATAGCAAATGCAGTTGAGATGAAGTCAGAGGAGGTAGTCGTAGGTTCAGAGCTTGATAAAATGGATGATGAAGAGCTTGTTTCGCTTCTGAAAAAAGAGGCCGTTTTTGCCCGAACCACACCGGCACACAAACTGCGAATCGTATCGCTTTTGCAGAAGGAGAAAATGATTGTCGCTATGACCGGCGACGGCGTCAATGATGCGCCGGCTCTGAAAAAAGCGGATATCGGTATAGCTATGGGGCAGAGGGGAACAGATGTGGCAAAAAGTGCCGCGGATATGATACTGCTTGATGACAATTTTGCGACGATTATAAATGCCGTAAAAGAGGGACGAAGACAGTATGATAATATAAAAAAATTTGTCACATATCTACTTTCTTCCAATACCGGTGAAGTAATGGCTATATTTATAAACATACTTTTGGGCGGACCCCTTATTTTGCTGCCTGTACAGATTCTTTGGATGAATCTGGTAACAGACAGCCTGACAGCTGTCGCTCTGGGTATGGAAAAAGCTGAAAAAGGAATTATGAAGCGTCCGCCCCTTTCTGTAAATGCGCCTTTTCTACAGACAAGGGGAGTCATTATGATACTGTTGCTTGGAGGTTATATAGCTGCCGCTACGCTTTGGCTTTTTCACCACTATCTCTCTCTCGAAATGCCTCAGGCACAGGCTGTTGCCATGGCTCAGACAGCAGCCTTTACGGGCATAATAATACTTGAAAAGGTGAATGTATTCAATTACCGTTCTTTAAAAGATCCCATTCCTTTTATAGGCTTTTTCTCAAATCCATGGTTGATAGGTGCCTGGCTTTTGACTGTAGGAGCACAGGTTGCGGCTGTGTATGTACCTTTTTTACAGCAGACCCTTCATACCGTGCCTCTTCGCCTTGCTGACTGGGGATTGATTTTTGCTGTTGCAGTTCCGCTTTTCGTTGCGGTAGAATTGTACAAATGGATCGAAAGGTTTATAGCCGGAAAAAAGGAAAATAGTGGTACTTGAATATAGTATTATCAAATCGCTGCTGATAGCGTTGGTATTGGGATTTGTGATCGGTATGCAGCGTACACTTGCACATATGCAGCAAAACCGTATTCCTTTTGCCGGTTCTAGGACTTTTGCATTGATTTGTCTGCTCGGATATCTTTCCGGATGGATGCAAGAGTATATAGAAAATATCGTTCCTTTAGCTATATCTATACTAGGGGTTTTGATAGCGATATCCTACTATATCAAGGCGGCTATAGGGGGCAAAAAAGGTATAACTACGCAGATTGCGGCATTGATTACTTATTTTTTGGGATTGATGATCTATTATGATTTGGAAAATTATGCGGTATTTTTGGGTGTGCTTATAGTTATACTGCTTGATATAAAACCGAGACTTCAGCGTTTTGAGTCACATCTAACCGCCGCCGATATAAATGCCGCAATTTTGCTTATGGCGATGAGCTTTGTTGTTTTGCCGGTACTTCCCGACAGGATGATGGGACCGTATAATCTATTCAATCCCTACAAGACATGGCTTATGGCCGTAATTATAGCAGCTATCTCTTTTGTTGGATATGCGGCTATAAAGATACTAGGTAACAAACGGGGAGTATTTCTTACAGGTGCTTTTGGAGGGCTTATCTCTTCTACCGCTGTTTCTATCACACTTTCTAAGCTTTACAATTTTCAAAAAGAGTATATAAGCAATTATGCGGGAGGTATTGCAATCGCCTGTACTTTTATGTATCTGCGGGTACTTTTTGAGGCGGCCGTGATCTATCCGGGACTTGCCGAAAAACTTGTTCCTGCTTTTGCGGGAGCTGCTTTGGCAGGGTTTGGTTTCAGCTACTATTTTTATCGCTTTTCGCGAACAGCCGAGATTTCATTTGAAAACAGTGCAATTATGAAAAATCCTTTACAACTCAGTGAGGCAATAAAATTTGGAATTTTATTTGGACTTATTTATGGAGCCATCGCTTTTGTAAAAACAAAATACGGGGATGTAGGAGTATATGTGGTATCTTTTTTTTCCGGTATTACCGATGTGGATGCCATTACGCTTTCTCTTTCTGAGCTTTCAAGAGAACAGAAACTTCACCTGAGTGTTTCTATGAACGGCATAGTCATTGCCTCTGTAACAAATTCTATTGTAAAACTGGGTATTGTATATTGGCTTGGGGGAAGACATCTGGGATGGAGATTGACTCAGTTTTTTGTTGTAACTTTGGGGATAATGGGTATAGGTGTTTGGGTTTCGGAAAATTTTTTTGTTTAAGAGGGCAGAGGCCCTCTTTTAAGGTTAGATAGGAAGAACTCTGATATTTGGATCGAGCTTCTCTTTAAGAGTGGATTCGATTGCGTAAAGAGTTCCGGTTGTTGAGCTTGCACATCCGGAACATGCTCCGAGATATCTGATATATACATCTGTATAGGCGCCGTTCTCTTTTACATCGATTATCTCAAGGTTTCCGCCGTCCATTATAAGGAACTGTCTGATACTTTCATCTATCACTTTTTCTATAGCTTTTATTTTCTGTACAACCGTCATATCGTTGAAAGCCACCTCTTTTCCTTCAGCCTGGGCTTCGGCTTTTTCTTTGAGTTTTTCTTCTTCCATCTCTCTTCTTGTCTCTTCTAGGATGTCCACAAGATAGTATTCTCTCTCTTCATGTCCGCCAGGTCTGATACAGGATTTACAGAAGGCTCCGGCTTTTGTGTAGTCTGTTATCTCTTCTACAGTTTTAAGGTCGTTCAGTTTTATAACCTCTTTTATCGTTCCAAGGCTCACTCTCGCACATTCACATACTATGATCTCATCTTCAAAACTTTCCATATCGACGCCTTTGTATATAGAGGCGGCTTTTTTGATAACATCGTATGCCATAACGGAGCAGTGCATTTTTTGCGGCGGAACAGCAGGAACATCAGGATGGTCTCTCATCGCTTTTTCAACATCTATATTTGTTATCTTTACAGCTTCATCTACTGTTTTTCCTTTACAAAGTTCAACCATAGTATCGGAGCTGGCTATAGCCGTACCGCATCCGAATGATTTGAATTTTGCATCGAGAATTTTATCTGTTTTCGGATCTACTATCCAGTATAATCTTACCGCATCGCCGCAGGATTCAGCTCCATAGTCGGCAACTATAAGTTGTCCGCCGAGTCTTTTTGCGTCCTCTTCGGTAAGCTCTCCTTTGTTTCTGGGATTGTTCATCAAATCCTGTACTTTTTGGCTGTACTCTTCCCAGATAGAGCCGCCTATTAGATCATGTTTTGCCATCTTTTCTTTCCTTTCTTAAACATTTGCCGGTTTGTAGGCATAACTGCTTGATATGCTTCTTAGTCTCTCTACAGCTTTTTTAAACTCTTTTATGGTGTAGTCTATCTCCTCTTCGGTTGTAAACCTGCTCAGGCTCAGTCTTACCGCCGTATGCGCAAGGTCGGCTTCGGCTCCTATAGCCTCCATAACGGGGTTTGCCTCAAGGTCTTCGCTGGCGCACGCACTTCCGGTACTTGCTGCGATCCCTGCTCGGTTGAGATCCCAAAGCATCGCTTCGCCTTCCACGCCCCTTATACTTATAAGTATAGTATTCGGCACTCTTTTGTCTCTGCTTCCGACGACGAAAGTATCGGGAATTTCCAAAAGAGCATCTTCAAGTTTGTCTCTAAGGCGTCTGACCTCTGTCTTCTCCACATCAAGATAGCTGTTTGCAAGCTCCATGGCAAGTCCCATTCCCACAATACCGGGAACATTGAGGGTACCGCTTCTAAGTCCCCTCATATGTTCGCCGCCGTGAAGAAGAGGAGTCAGCTCTTTGCCTTTTCTTATATATAGACCTCCTACACCTTTGGGGCCATGAAATTTATGTGCGGAGAAACTCATATAGTCGACTCCGGCCTTCTGGACATCGACAGGAATTTTTCCTATCGCCTGTACGCCGTCGGTGTGAAACAGTACATCTCTTTCTTTGCATATTTCGGCAATCTCTTCTATCGGAAAAATCATTCCGGTTTCGTTGTTCGCCCACATAATCGATACAAGAGCGGTATCGTCCCTTATAAAATCTTTTACAGTGTGCGCTTCTACTATACCTTCACTGTTAACCGGAAGATAGGTTACGTTAACACCTCTTTTCTCCAGCCATTTAAATGCTGCTATTACGGAGGGGTGTTCTACTTCCGATGTGATAACATGATTTTTGTTGCCATTAAGAATATGATCAAAATATACCGATTTTATGACCCAGTTGTTTGATTCTGTCGCGCATGAAGTCACTACTACATCATCTTCATCGCTTGCGTTAATACCGCTGTACAACTGATCCATCGCACGTCTTAGATATGGATGGCTTGCCGTACCGAAATCGTGCAGCGAGTTTGGATTGCCGTATATTTCGCAAAAGAAAGGATCCATCGCCTCTTTTACTTTCGGATCGACCATTGTTGTGGCGTTGTTGTCCAGATAGACTCTCATTTTTTCTCCTCTAAATCAGACAATTTTAGTCCTAATTAAGCTTGGCAAATATTACCTTATTAAAACTTAAAGAAATATTAAAACCTATTACTAACAGGTGAATTGATAATATTAAAAAACTCTTCTCTGGTTTTCTGTTCTCTGAATATTCCTCTGATAGCAGAACTTACCGTAGTAGAGCAGATTTTTTCAACTCCTCTCATCTCCATACACATATGCCTGGCCTGAAGAACTACTCCAACGCCTTTAGGTTTTACTGTCTCCATTATAGCATCTGCAATCTGTTCTGTCATCTGTTCCTGTATCTGGAGCCTTCTTGCAAATACTTCTACCATTCTGGGAATTTTTGAAAGACCTACAACTTTTCCGTCGGGAATATATGCTATATGTGCACGTCCGATAACTGGCAGTAGATGATGTTCGCAAAGAGAGTAGAATTCAATGTCTCTTACTACTACCATTTCATCGTTTGTACTCTCAAAAAGTGCTTCATTCAATATATCGGCCGGATTTTTACTGTAACCGCTACATAGATGCTCATATGCTTTAAATACTCTTTCAGGTGTTTTTTTCAAGCCATCTCTCTCAGGGTCCTCTCCTATAAGAGTTAAAATTTTTTTTACTGCATTTTCAAACTCTGTTTTTTTATCCATATTTTTTCCTCGTAAAAAATTTGCCACATTTATAGCCGTTTTTTGCTTGTCTGTTTATTAAAACAGTATATTATAGATAATGTAAAGAAAGATTTTGCTAAAATAAGCGACAAATTTTGTTTAAAAAGGGAAAATATGGAAGTAAAAACTTCAAAAACAGATAACGCAAATGTTAAAATCGAAGCGAAAATCGACAAAAAAGAGATAGAGAACAAAAGTGAAAAGATTGCAAAACAGCTTGCAAAAACTATGGATATGCCGGGATTTAGAAAAGGCAAAGTACCTGTAGCCATAGTTAAAAAGAAATATGGACAAAAACTTACACAAGATGCTGAATCGCAGCTTTTCCAGGAAGCTTTGAACAAAGGTATCGAAGAAGCCGGAATAAAAAAAGATGAGCTTTTGGGAGAGCCGAAATTTGAAGAGTTCAACAGAACAGAAGAAGCAATAGAAGCGGTAATTACTGTAAGTTTCAGACCTCAAATCGATATTGAAGGATACGAAGAGGTAGTTCCCGATTTTGAAGAGCCCGAGGTAACTGAAGAGGAAGTTGAAGAGAGGATAAAGCAGCTTGTGGAGTCGGCGGCTCCTTTGAAAAAAGTGGAAGAGGATAGACCGCTTCAAGAGGGTGATACAGCCGTTATAGATTTCAAAGGGTATGTTGAAGGCAAAGAGCTTGAAGGAGGAAGTGCACAGAACTTCAGCCTCAAAATAGGAAGCGGACAGTTTATCGAAGGATTTGAAGAGCAGCTTATAGGTATGAAACCCGGTGAAACCAAAACGATAGAGGTTACATTCCCTGAAGATTATCATAATAAAGATATAGCCGGTAAACCTGCAAAGTTTGATGTAACACTCAAAGAGATTCGGGTTAAAGAAGATGTGGAGTTGGATGACGAACTTGCAAAAAAACTTCTAAATGAAGAAGATGCTACGGTAGAAAAACTCAGAGAAAAGGTTAGAGAGGAGCTTAAATCCGCAAAACTCAGCAAACTCTATAACGAGGAGCTGAAGCCTAAGCTTATCGAAGCTCTTGTGGAAAAGTTCGAATTTGACCTACCGAAAAATATTGTAGAGCAGGAGATTGATCTGCATCTTAGAAAGAAACTACAGAATATGACCGAAGAGGAGCTAAAAGAGCTTAGAGAAAATGAAGATAAGATAAAAGAGCTTAGAGACTCTTTTAAAGAAGAGGCTCAAAGAAGCGTGAAAGCTACGTTTATAGTAGATGCACTTGCAAAAGCGGAAAAGATAGAGGTAAATGATCAGGAAGTTATTCAGACTATCTACTTCGAAGCGATGCAGATGGGAGAGAATCCTCAGGAAATTCTTGAGATGTATCAGAAGCAGGGCTTGATTCCCGCGATAAAAATGGCTATGATAGAAGATAAACTTCTAACAGCACTACTTAACAAAAAGATGGAGCAGAAATAATGAGCTATTACATTCCCTATGTTATCGAAAGAACGGGGAGAGGAGAGAGAAGCTACGATATATTTTCAAGGCTTCTCAAAGACAGAATAATAATGCTGAGCGGAGAGATCAACGATGCGGTTGCTTCTTCCGTTGTAGCACAGCTTCTTTTTTTAGAAGCCGAAGATCCGGACAAAGATATATATCTTTATATAAATTCGCCGGGAGGCGTTATCACAAGCGGACTGAGCATATATGACACTATGAATTATATAAAGCCGGACATATGTACTATATGTATAGGACAGGCGGCGTCTATGGGAGCCTTTCTTCTGAGCAGCGGAGCCAAAGGAAAAAGATACGCTCTTCCTCATGCAAGGATAATGATACACCAGCCTTTGGGAGGCGCGCAGGGACAGGCTACCGATATAGAGATCCAGGCAAAAGAGATAGTTAGACTAAAACATATGCTTAACGAGATACTTGCGGAAAATACAGGGCAGAGTCTGAAAAAGATATCGAAAGATACCGACAGAGACTTCTTTATGAGTTCCGAAGATGCAAAAGAGTACGGACTAATAGACGAGGTTTTGAAAAAGAGTTTCAAATAGATGATAAGAGAAGTTGTTGTATATCCCGACAAAAGACTAAAAGAGGTTTCAAAACCGGTAGAGTCTTTTGATGAAAATCTCCACACTCTTCTGGATGATATGTACGAGACTATGATCGCCAAAAACGGCATAGGCCTTGCTGCAATACAGATAGGCGTGCCTTTGAGAGCTCTTATCATAAACCTGCCGGACGAAGAGGGAAACCAACCAAAAGAGGCTCTTTTGGAGGTTATAAATCCTGTAATTCTTGAAAAGAGAGGATCGGCGGTTTATACGGAAGGGTGTCTGAGCGTTCCTGAATATTATGACGATGTAGAAAGAGCCGAATGGGTAAAGGTTGAGTTTCAGGACAGATACGGTGAAAAAAAAGTTATCGAAACAGACGGTCTTCTGGCGATTGCATTCCAGCATGAGATAGACCATCTAAACGGACATCTCTTCATAGAAAAACTCTCCATTTTAAAAAGAAAAAAGTTTGAAAAAGAGTGGAAAAAAAGAAAAAAAGCTACAAAAGGGGCTAAAGGAGCAAGAGGAAAAGGGTGATTTGAGGCTCTTTTTATACAGAGCACCTTCGCTTTTTTAAAGGATTTTTATGAAAACACTTCTTTGCGCAACATTAGACGCAAACGAAGCGAAAAGAGTAGAGGTTGAAAGCTCTCTTGTAAGAGCCCTTCCCTCCTTTTCCATAGTCGGCCTTGCATCAAGCTCCATACAAGAGGCAAAAGAGCGTGTAAAAGCAGCTTTGGTATATATAGGATTCAGGTTTCCTCCCCAAAAACTTACTATAAATCTTTCACCTTCCGATCTGAAAAAACAGGGAAGCCATTTTGATCTGCCGATCGCTCTTGCCGTTGCGCTTCAGAAAGAGAAAACAAAAACTGATGGATTTTATACATTCGGAGAATTGGGACTTGACGGAAAAGTAAAAGATACGCTCTCTATCTTTCCTCTTGTTCTCTCCCTGGCGCGAAAAGAGAAAAATATAAGAGTAGTAGCACCCAAAGAGAGCAGAGACAAACTCTCGAAAATTCCCGGAATAGAACTTTACTGTATCGATACTCTCAAAGATGCCATATCCTTTTTCAAGGAGCGAAACCTCCGGAGCGAGCCTGCCGGAAAAATAGAAGCGGAAAGTATAAAAATAGATGAGGTTTTATACTATTATCAAAAGAGTTTCGAATACGACTTTATCGATGTAAAAGGGCAGGAAGTTGCGAAAAGAGCGGCTCTTGTCAGTGCAGCAGGGTTTCACAACATACTTTTTGAAGGGAGTCCCGGATGCGGAAAAAGTATGATATCCAAAAGGCTTAGGTATATTCTGCCTCCTTTAAGCCTTGAAGAGATACTTGAAATTGCAAAACTTGAAGCAATGGATACGAAAGAGCCCGGTTTCAGGCCTCTGCGTCCGTTCCGCTCACCCCATCATACCTCCACAAGGGCAAGTATTTTCGGAGGAGGGACTCTCAGTGCAAGGATAGGAGAAGTTGCTCTTTCAAACAGAGGTATACTTTTTTTCGATGAACTTCCCCATTTTCCAAAAAGCGTACTGGAGGCTTTGAGAGAGCCTTTGGAGGATAACAGGATACTTATATCAAGAGTGAATACAAAAACGGAATATGAGACAAAGTTTCTTTTTGCTGCGGCGCAAAATCCATGTCCCTGCGGAAATCTTATGAGCAGTTCAAAAGAGTGCAGATGCAGTGAGTTAGAGATTCAAAGATACAAAAACAGACTCTCTGAGCCGTTTTTAGACAGATTGGACATATATGTCCGAATGAATGAGACGTCACAAGATGACAAGTCCACCGTATCGAGTAAAGAGATGTTTGAGAAAGTATTGGAAGCTTTTGTTATGCAAAAGAGAAGAGGGCAAAGAGATTTTAACGGAAAACTGAATGAAAAAGAGATAGAAGAGTATTGTATGTTAGATGAGGAGGCACAGGAGATTCTTCAAAAGGCGGTCTCAAAATTTTCTCTCTCTTTCAGAAGCATAAATAAGATAAAAAGAGTTTCAAGAACTATTGCAGATTTGAACGGGAAAGAAAAAATCGGAAAATCCGATCTGTTTGAGGCACTGAGCTACAGAAAAAGAGCAGAGATTTGAGTTAATTGAGATGATATCGCAAAAGAAGAATCCTTTGCGATACGGGATAGTTTTGTAAGATCAGCATAAAGCTGCTACAACCCATTTAGTTATAAAATAGCCGCCTATAAGAAGCCAAAGAGCCATGATAAGTGCAACCAGTATAGGTTTTGCACCTGCCTGTTTAAATTTTTGTGCATTTGTTTCCATTCCCAAGGCCGTCATAGCCATTGTCAGCAAAAATGTGTCAACATCGTTTATAACGCTTATGATATTTTCCGGTATGAAGCCGATTGAGTGTATGCCAGCCATGACGATAAACCATACGGCAAACCATGGAATGGTAACTTTTATCTTGCCCTCTTTACTATCTTTGGATGCACTTCTTGCAAGAACTATACCGAGTATTATAAGAAGGGGAGCTATCATCATGACACGCGTCATCTTTACTATGATTGCGTTGTCTGCCGATCCGTCAATAGATCCTCCGGCAGCTACCACCTGCGCAACTTCATGTACGGTTCCGCCCACATATATGCCGTATGTGGAAGGATCCATATCAAAAATACCGGCTTTATAGAGTGCAGGATATACGAACATTGCAATTGTTCCGAAAAGAACTACCGTACCAACGGCAATGGCACTCTTGTACGGTTCGGCCTTGAGTACCGGTTCCGTTGCCAAAACTGCAGCTGCACCGCAAACAGAAGAACCCGATGCACACAAAACTGCTGTATCGCGATCAAGTTTGAAAAGTTTTGTACCTATTAAAACCCCTAAGATAAATGTTGAAGAGAGCATAATGATGGAGACTAGAAGTCCGGCCATGCCTACAGCTTCTATCTGCTGAAAGGTTATCCTGAAACCGTAAAGGACAATGGCAGTCCTTAGCAGAGTCTTCGCACTAAAGATAATTCCGGGAACCCATGCAGCGGGTAGATGATTTCTGAGAGTATTTGCATAAAACATACCTATAACAATACCTATGATAAGAGGGCTGATACCTAGACTTTTCAATATCGGTATTTCAGCAATATCTATAGCTGCCACAGTAAAGAGTGCAACAAAAAGAATACCATTTAGTGTACTTCTGATATTTTCTTTGCTAAACGCCATAACGCCCCTTTTGTATAACAAAAAGTTAAAATATTTGTAACCAATTATAATATTATTTTTAAAATAAGTAAAATAAATAAAATGTTATATTATAATCAGAATATCTGAAAAAGAGGTGCGATATGAAAATTACGCTAAGACAGATGGAAATCTTTTTGGAAGTCGCAAAAACAGGGCATCTTACGCATGTAGCCAACGAGCTTGGACTCAGTCAGTCTGCTGTATCTATGTCTATCAAAGAGCTTGAGTCAACAATGGGATGCAAACTCTTTGACAGGATTCAGAAGAAACTGGTACTCAATGAAAAAGGGCGTGCTTTTGCTCACGAGATCGAGCCTCTTGTACAGAAACTTAAAGATATAGAAGAGGAGTTCAGTTCGCAGGATAACAAGGGCGAACTTATAATAGCGGCAAGTACGACTATCGCCGATTATATCATGCCTCATATTATATGCGAATATATGCAAAGGTATCCGGAAGTAAAAATTTCTATGAAAATAGGCAATACGAAAGAGATAATAGAGATGATAGAGAACGGTGTGGCAGATCTTGGATATATAGAAGGAGCGATAGATAGTACATGTATTGTAGAAGAAGTTATGGGAGTAGATGAACTTGTTATAGTTACTGGAGATAAAAATCTTAAAAAAAGAAAAGAGTATTATATAGACAATCTTCTTGACAAAAAATGGATATTAAGAGAGATAGGATCAGGAACAAGAGCAGTGTTTCTGGATAAGATCAGAAGGTTTGTTCCTGATATGAATATATTTCTGGAACTTGCTCATACAGAGGCTATAAAGAGTGTGCTTATGAAACTGGATGATTCTCTTAGCTGCCTTTCAAAAATTGCGGTACAAAAAGAGATAGAAAGAGGCGAACTTTTTGAAATAAAACTGAAAGGGTTCGATTTTGAAAGAGAGTTTCTGCAGCTTTATCACAAAGACAAATATAAAAGCGAGCTTTTCAAAAAATTTATGGTATTTGCCAGATACAGATTCGGTGAGATTATAAAGAGTTAAAGAGGGGTACAAATGCAAAATCTATACGAGAAGGTAGACTTTCTGGATAGAAAATGTTATGACGCATACTTGCTTCCCGAAGATATACTTATGGAACAAGCAGCGGAAGCTATGAACAGTTTTATCAGGGCAAATTTTGCAAAAAATTCAAAAGTTTTGATAGTTTCCGGACCGGGAAACAACGGGGCAGACGGCATAACGCTTGCAAGGCAGCTGCTGGGCGATTATGAAGTTTTTTTGTTCCTGCCCTTTGGTGCAAAATCTCAGATGGCTCTTTTGCAGCTAGAGAGGTTTGAGGCTGTCGGCGGAAAAGAGAGTGAAACTATTCAAGAGGCCGATGTGATAGTTGATGCTATGTTTGGAGCTGGGCTTACCAAGCCTTTAAATGAAAAAGCAATCGAAATTATCGAAAAACTGAATGCTATGAAAGGATTCAAAATAGCGTGTGATATTCCAACAGGGATAGACAAAAACGGAAATCTTCTGCCAACCGCTTTCAAAGCGGACAGAACCATAACTATGGGAGCATTGAAACTGGCGCTTTATTCGGACTTTGCAAAAGACTATGTTGGTGAAATAGATGTTGCTGATCTAGGTGTCAGCCGTACTCTTTACGAAGAGCCCAGTTTTTACAGGGTACTTGAAACTGATGATTTCAGACCGCCGGTCAGGGAAAAACTCTCATCGAACAAAGGAGACTACGGCCATCTTGCGGTAATTGCCGGTGAAAAAGAGGGAGCGGCGATTATGGCGGCTCTTTCGGCGCTAAATTTCGGCGCAGGGCTTGTAACTGTCGTATCAAATGAAAAAATCGCCGTTCCTTACGAGCTGATGCATGCAAATTCACTTCCCAAAACAACCACTTCCATTGCTGTAGGAATGGGGCTGGGGTGTGAATATAGCGATGATGAGTTTGAAACTCTTATTTTGAAAAACGATTTTCCTCTTGTAATAGATGCAGACCTCTTCTATTCGAAAAAAATTCTATCTATTCTAAAAAGAGAGAAAATCGTACTTACACCTCATCCGAAAGAGTTTGCTTCTTTGCTTAAAATTTCCGGTATCTGCGAGACGGATGCAAAAGAGGTGCAGAAGAGACGTTTTGAACTTGTACTGAAATTTTGCGAAAAATTCCCAAATGCGGTATTGGTGTTGAAAGGCGCCAATGTGATTGTTGCAAAAGGGGCGGAGCTTTTTGTAAATCCGTACGGCTCCAATGCCCTAAGCAAAGGAGGTAGCGGAGATGTGCTGACGGGCCTTATAGGCGCTCTGCTTGCGCAGGGGTACGATTCGCTTGATGCAGCCATCCAGGGAACGCTTGCTCACTCGTTTGCAGCAAAAAAAGTAAAAAAAGCGAACTTCGCTCTGACACCCAAAGATTTGATAGAGGCTGTGGGATGCTTGTAAAAAGAGTGGTGGTGCTATTTAGCGGGAAAGGAACAAATCTTAAAAATCTTATCCAAAAGGTACACAAAAAGCGGTTTGGAGATATAACTATTGAGATAGCTGCAGCGATTACAAACAACGAAAAAGCCGAAGGTATAAATGTTGCAAGAAGTAATAACATTTCCGTAGATATAATTTTGCACGACAGATATTCTTCTAGAGAGGAGTTTGACGGAGTTTTGGTAGAAAAGATAAAAAAATATTCGCCGGATCTTGTAGTTCTTGCGGGTTTTATGAGAATACTGAGTCCCGTTTTTACGGACAACATTAAAAATGCGATAAATATTCACCCCTCTTTGCTGCCGCTTTTCAAAGGAACAAAAGCGATTGAGAGAAGCTATGCTAGCGATATGAAAGTTGCTGGTGCGACAGTTCACAGAGTAAGCAGCGAGCTTGATTCGGGCGAGATACTTGAGCAGGAGTGTTTTCACAGAGAGAATGAGAGTTTTGAAGAGTTTGAAGCAAAAATTCATGCCATAGAGTATGAAATTCTTCCGAAAACAGTAATAAAACTTTTAAAAAAATAAAATATAAAATATAATAAATAAAAATTTTCACTCTTTTATATTGTAAATATATAATGCCAAAAAGTGAAGGAGAAAGTATGGAAGATTTGTTAAAAATAGGCAATAAAACATTTAAAAGCAGACTTATAGTGGGGAGCGGAAAATATCCCGATTTTCAAACCACGAGAGATGCCACGATAGCCAGTGAAGCGGAGATGATAACAGTTGCGGTAAGACGAGTGAATATCACAAATCCGGACGAAGAAAACCTTATGGACTATTTCAAAGATACCAATATACAGTTTCTTCCAAACAGCGCCGGATGTACAACCGCCGAAGAGGCGATAACTCTTTTCAGACTTGTCAAAGAGGCAACCGGAATAGATTTTATAAAACTTGAAGTCATCGGAGATACTCAAAAAACACTTTATCCAGATGTCATAGAGACCCTCAAAGCCTGTGAGGTTTTGGCAAAAGAGGGATTTACGGTCCTTGCATACACAAACGACGATCCGATTATGGCAAAAAAGCTTGAAGATGCGGGCGCTGCAGCGGTTATGCCTCTTGCTGCTCCCATTGGAAGCGGTCTTGGAATACAGAATAAATACAATGTTGTATTTGTCAAAGAGGCTGTAAAAGTTCCAGTTATAGTAGATGCAGGCGTTGGGTGCGCAAGCGACGCGGCAATAGCTATGGAGCTTGGTGCCGACGGGGTTTTGACAAACACCGCAATTGCCCAGGCAAAAGATCCGGTTTTGATGGCAAAAGCGATGAGAGATGCGGTAAGAGCCGGTAGGATGAGTTATCTTGCCGGCAGAATTCCGAAAAAACCGTACGCTACGGCTTCAAGCCCCACCGAGGGAATGATACAGTTTTAGTGTGAGTGTGGGTGTGGGTGTCAGATAGATCGATATTTAGCTAACACCAACACCTTCACCCGTCCCCTTTATATCTTTATAATTCCCATGAGATTTAGCATCATAAAAATTAAAGCAACAGGTGCTATATATCTTATACTGAATCTCCATATATGAAAAACCCTATCACCCATTTCATGCTCAAGAGCCGCTCTGACTCTGTCTTTATGCAGTATATATCCTACAAAAATCGCTATGAGAAGTCCGCCTAGAGGTAGAAGTATGGAGTCGGTCGTATATTCGAGTATATCAAAAAGCGGCTTTTTCCCAATACTGAACATCTCTCCCCATTCTTTTGTATAAGATAGCAAAGCACCGATACCGACTATCCAGTATATAAAACTTGTGACGACAACGGCTTTTGTTCTTGTATAGTCGAATCTGTCTATTAGATACTGTACAACGGGCTCAACCAGACTTATTGCTGAGGTGATACCGGCAAATGCAAGGGCGAGAAAGAACATAAGGGCAAAAAAGATACCAAGTGTTCCAAAATTTTTGAGTATTGTAGGAAGAGAGATAAATACAAGCCCCGGTCCCTGTCCGGGTTCTGCACCAAATTGAAAAAGAAAAGAGAATATCACAAGTCCCGCGACGAGAGCTATGAGAGTATCCATAAAGGTAACTATAAGTGCAGTCTGGGTGATGTTGGCGTTTTTGGGAAGACTTGCGGCATAGGTTAATATTGCGCCCATGCCAAGTGAGAGAGTAAAAAATGAGTGTCCCACGGCTCTTACTATCGCTTCTGAGTTGAGTTTCTCCCATTTTGGAGCAAACATAAACTCAAAAGCTTTTTCAAATCCGTCAAGTGTAAAAGCATAAAAGAGTAGTCCAAAAAGTATAGCCATAAGTGATGGCATGAGGATGAGGTTTATCTTTTCGATACCTCCCTTTATACCTTTGTAGACTATGTATCCTACGATAAGAACGGCAACGGTATGCCAAAATATCTGTATACCCGGCTCGTTTCCCACAAGAGTGTTAAAAATATCTTTAGCTTTGTCGGTAGTGGAAGGAAGTCCGTTTAACAGTCTGAAAAGATAGTAGAAAATCCAGCCGATAACTACAGAGTAGAAAGTCATTATTATGATACCATTAAACCCCATGAAACCCGCATATTTCCACTGCTTTTTATCAGGAGGCGCAAGCTCTTCAAAAGAGCTGACCGTATCGAGTCTACCAAGAGCTCCTATAAGCATCTCTGCAACCATAACAGAAAAACCTATAAAAGCTATCGTTATGAGATATACCAGAACAAAGGCTCCTCCGCCATACTCTCCCGTCATATAGGGAAACTTCCATATATTTCCAAGACCGACGGCACTCCCCGCGGCAGCCATGATAAACCCTATACGACTAAATCTTTGGATTTTCATCTTTTCCCCTGTTGGTCATAGTTAAGAATTTCTTACAAATTATACAAAAACGATACAAACAGATTTTTTAAATGAACAAGATTGCATAATTCGGGTTGAAACAATACAATACATGAAGCGGCTGGTGAAAAAAGCATATTTTTTGTTGACAAAGCAAAGATTTTTTAATATAATTTCAGTCCATTTGTTCGGGGCGTAGCGCAGCCTGGTTAGCGCACCTGGTTTGGGACCAGGGGGTCGGGGGTTCAAATCCCTCCGCCCCGACCATCGATGGTGGGTGTAGCTCAGTTGGTTAGAGCACCAGATTGTGGCTCTGGGGGCCGTGGGTTCAAATCCCATCACTCACCCCATTTTTTGAGCCGACGATGACAAACCTATGGGTCGTTTGAAAGAGCGGCGGGGCAACCGCTGGGCGCAATGCCCTTTGTGTTTTTCAGATGCGCCCGTAGCTCAATTGGATAGAGCAACGGACTTCGGATCCGTAGGTTAGAGGTTCGACTCCTCTCGGGCGTGCCATAGCCCAAAATATGCGCCTGTAGCTCAGCTGGATAGAGCAACGGCCTTCTAAGCCGTAGGTCCCAGGTTCGAATCCTGGCGGGCGTACCATTTAAACCGCTTTTTATATAAAAAGCGTTAGTATTTCATCCACATGCGGACGTGGTGGAACTGGCAGACACGCCAGACTTAGGATCTGGTGCCGCAAGGCGTGGAGGTTCGACTCCTCTCGTCCGCACCACTTCAATATTTTAAAATCATATAATCCCTCTTTTCTACCTTATCGACTTTTACTTTTTTCTTTTGTTTAATCTATTTGGGTGTAGTATAAGTATATAAAAGCACTTTAAGGTTGCATTATGAGAAAAATTCTTGTCTATCTGCTTCTGGTCTCTTCTATTTTTGCCTGTGTGCCTATCGAAAATAAATATACACTCATACTCAACAAAAAAGATATCATCTACACCTTACCCGATCCCGGTTTTTTCGACAAACTAGAAATAGAATACCGAGTCGAAATAGAGGCCGAAAGATATAACGAGCGTCTTAGACTAGACATAACAGTGGAGATGAAAGATATTTTCAGATCGATCGTAACATCACTGGATCTTTCAGATAGGTTTGAAAACAAAGAAGCAGCTTCTGACTGGAAAAAATGGATGAGATACGAGAAGAGAGCCGCTAAAAGAGACAAAGAGCTCTTTTCGCTTTTAGGTGAGAAGCTTATACCTCTCCTTACTGTCGTTTTCCCCAACTGGGAGTTTTACTGGGATTCTCCCTCTTTGCTGCGTATCGAAGCGGAATATCCATATCTAAAGAGGTTGGAGGATGTTAAAAAAGCACTGATAAAGATGAATAGTATAGTAAAACTCTATATACCCGGGGCAAAGATACCTCTTTCCTATGAGGAGGCAAAACCGTATCAACCTTTTATTATTATCTCAAAAAAGAAAACGGTAAGAACGGATACTGTAAAACTTACAAAAAAACTGTTGCAAAAACTGACGAAATACGGTTATATAAAAGGGCTTAAAAAGAGCGACATACAAAAGATATCGAAAATAGCCAAACCTTCATATATCATATTTTTTCGCCCAAAAAAATGCGATCTGTCATATCCTTTTCTTATCGAAAGTCCCAACGTTTATGGCTGGGTCAGTGTGCTAAACGGTTATGTAGTTGTATTTGACAAAGATTGCCCGGATGTGGAAGTTGTCTCAAACTGCCTGAAACGGGATATGAAAAAGTAGAAAAACGAAAAGTATATACAAATCAGCGGCTTTTTAGCCATTTTGACAAAAACCTGATCGTTTCACTTTCGGAGTAGATACGTTTTTTTCTGCTTTGTGTTTCCACAAAGGGGTAGATATATCCTGATGCTATCAGTTTTGACAGATGATCGTCCAGTATACAATATGACGTATATTTGCTGTTCGGCTTTACTTCAAGTATCCCTGTATCTACTGCTTCTGCCTTGATCGACTGTATAGCATCATAATGTTTTCCCATATATCTTTTTCTGTTATCGTAGTCTGTAAGACCAACATTTTCCAAAAAAATCGAATGGTTGGAGCTGTTTTGTATCTGAAAACCTATCAGGTTGGGAAAAGCGCCGTTTTTTATACTATTTTCAAGAGCTTCCACATTCCACAGACCGATATTTCTATATGATGGGTTTTTGCCCGTATTTGCTTCCAATGCGGAAACTTGAGGAAAATCCATTATATGCCGGTCATCGAGTCTGTATCTAAAAACTGGACAGGCGGATATAGTGACTCTTTCTCTGTTTTTTCTTATATCTCTTACCAGATTTATAACACCAAGAGAAGTTCCGATAGTTCCCAGCGTGATAGCTGCGATCATCTGGATTTCTTTAAGTTCCATAGGTCTTGATCCTCTTTTTTGCCTCCTATTGTTTCCAAAAAAGAGTTATAAAACAATAAAATAGATGATACTAAATAGGTGTCACATGATGATAAAAAGTGTACTGCCAGTAATTGATAGTGATTTTTTTCTTTCACTTAGCTCTTTTAGCCGCTAAGTCCGTCTGGCGTGAACGTAAAATGCTATAGTAAGTAGCGAAGCTTCAATACCTCCTCTTTTGTGAAATGATCATCATGAAATTGATGTTCATTAAAAATATATAAAGTCCGATACCAAAAATAACTTCATATTGGCTTAAGTAGGTAATGGATAATATTTGTTAATAGAAATGAAGAATTATATTGAAATAATAATTAAGATAGAAGTATGAAAATAAATATTATCAGGATAATTATATTTAGTATTTTTATTATTGTTTTAACAGGTTGTGATGAACAACAGCTGTTTGAACCAGTAGAAAAAAAGCAAGGTGGGGGAGTAAACTGGAATTTTGACTAGTTATGAAGAAAATTAAAGTATATATTCCATTTATGCTTGGTGGTTTTTTTGACTAGTATTCAATACGTTTTGGAATACAACTTTTGGGAATCAACAATTAAATGGGGAAAGAGTGGCAAAAGATGCCTAACAATGTGTTACATATGACTGCTATTCCGCTTCTGTTTTATAATGGTAGGCGAGCTTGGTTGTTAGGAGATTGTATATGGATAATAAACTTTTTGTAGAATATTGTAAAGAAAAATTAGATTTGGAAAATGCCGTATTAAGTCATGAATATTACTATATGAGCCTGCCTTTATGTGTTATCGATGCTGTTTATTCAATAGGAATAAGATATGAAGTAACTAAAAAAGTAGTTGACAATTTTTGTAAATGTTTGCAATTGAAAAAATATCGAGAATATGGTAGTGATTTCGCATCAATTGATAAACAACTTTCAATTGATGAGCTTATTGAAATATATAACCAAAATGACATAAGCTTTATAACGAGTGAAATTTATAAAAATAGATGTAGAACATCAACAAGAAATGGAATTTTAAAAAGTGAAGCTGTTCTAGAATTTGCAAAAGTACTCCAAAAATTTAATGTTAACTATTTTCAAGATTTGTCTAATGTTATTACAAATAAGGAATTTAGCACTGAAATCAAGAAAATAAAAGGACAGAAAAGTGGAATCTCATTAACATATTTTTTTATGTTAGCAGGAAACGATGATTTTATAAAACTAGATAGAATGGTATGTCGTTTTGTGAAAGAAGCTATAGGTAAAGAGCTATCAATTAATGATATTGAAAAATTAGTATATGAAGCTTTTGATGTTTTAAAGAGCGACTTTCCAAATTTAACACTTCGAAAATTGGATCATGAAATATGGAAGTTTCAAAAAGACTTATAACAAGTCATCAGAAATCAATAAATTTTCTCTTAGGATAATTTATATGTTCAATTTAAATGTTAGAAACTAAAAATGGTAAAAATTATGAAAGTTACAGAAGGGACAATTAGTGCGATTGGGAAGATTGTTACAGGAGATGAACAACTTTCACCTTATCGCAGTGGTCCACAATTAGTTCGGCTATTTAATGATTACGGAGCAAATGATGTATATGGACAAGGTTTTCCGTCACGTTGGCATTATGCGGAAGAAAAAATCCGTTCTTTAAATGGCACGGCTGCTCTCGGCTCTCTGTTATGCCAAGTGCTCGATCCTCGTGAATTTATGGATACTAAGTTTAAGGTAGAAGAAGCCGTGCAATACATTAACGCGAGGCTCAAATACGACGGTTATGAAGTAGTTATTGATAACGGCTACGCAAAAATACGCGATCTAACAGGAGTTTCTGTTGCTTGCGAACATCCCTTTCAAGGTTCCGAAAAGGAAGGACACCTATTCATTGATGAACAGATACAAAAATCAGAAATAAAAATCAAAGAGGGTGACTATGATGGTGCAATTACTAATGCCAGGTCATTATTGGAGGCAGTACTAACTGAGCTTGAGAAGACTATAGACGAAAATGCACCGCAATATGACGGAGACTTGCTCAAGCTTTATAAAAGGGTTCAGAAGCTACTGAATTTAGAGCCGGGTCGTCCAGATATTGAAGGCCCGTTAAAGCAGGTACTCTCTGGCTTAGTAAGTATTGTAGGCGGTATGGCCGGTTTAAGTAACCGTATGGGCGATCGTCATGTTAGGACGTATAAACCAGAAAAACATCACGCTGTATTAGTAGTAAATGCGGCAAAAACGATAGTAAATTTCCTTTTTGAAACTTACGAATATCAAAAAAAAAGAAAAAGCATTAACAAAGCGGCTCAGTCCGACAATGTGAAATATTGAATATAAAATTTTCACACTCTCTAAAAACTGATCGCCAGTATTCTGAAATACCTTGCGCACCATGCAAGCAGGGCCGCGAGCATCAGTGTGGCGCTGAGGTTTATCAAAAATGTATAGTCAAGAGCCAGGTTTAGAGACAAAGCGGCGAAAATCCGGCTCAGGGCCACCACCTGTATAAATAAAAATATGGCGATTGCGGGTTTGTCGGCAGTGGGGACTCTGCCGGAGTGGCCGAGAACCACTCTCGTGCCGAAACCTATGAGAATTGTCAGGAAATATCCTACTGCAAACGCGTGAAGGGCTGCTTTTTCAAACTCTATGCCAAGACCTGCGAGTGCCGATAAGGACTCTATAGCAGAGATGAGAAATCCTACCGGTATCCATGCTAGAGAGAGATACAAAACCCATATGATGGCGGGGACTTTCGTAACAGGAAGTTTCCATTTGGCAAATTCTCTGACAAAAAAGATAAAAAGCGGAATATCCGCCAAAAAGCTGTATTTCGGTTCTATCAGCAAGAGTGCCACTTTTACCACAAGAAGCGAAAAGATTATCTCCATGATCTTTTTTGTTTTGTTTATCTGGTATCCCTGAACCTTTACCTGTGTAAAATGGGGTATCATTCTTTGGCTTATGGCAAAAACTACCGTAAACAAAAAGAGGTAAAATCCACCCTTTATCGCAATATTTTCAAAAAGAGTACTTACAGGAGTCGCAAAATATGCAGCGATAAAGAAAAGATGCGCGACGATACCGGAAGCGTAAGCTATGAGTACCCATCTTGTGTCGTATTTATCCTTAACTATACTTTTTCTGTATATTGAAAGCAGAAGTAAAAAAGAGTTTGTCTGTGCCGCTATGAGCAGTATGGAAGCAGCGATAAGGAGCTTGTCTGAGATAAAAAGAGCCGCTATGTATAGCAAAGACCCCGCTAGAAAAATAAAAAAGTGTTTCATATAAAGCTCCGGTTTGAGAACGGGCTGCATCAGAAATCTTGGAAATACCACAAACAAAAAACCCAGGAAAAACTGAATGAATATGATAAATATCATAGGATATGCATGAAAGTTTATGACTGAAACCCCTATATCGAGAAAACCGGAATATACACCAAGTAAAACTGCGGTAAATGTTATAAGAAGCAGCATGCCTGAGGTAAAGAAAGGCTGATGGGGCTGTGATGAAAATTTTTTATACCAAGTTGAGAGCATATTCTATCCTGTCAGGCTACCGAAGTAGCCTTTTTTAAACAGGATTATACCAAAAAGGAGTATTTTAAAAATTGATTATTGACAAGTTCCGCAGCAGCTTGTAGAAGTAGCCGCTCTTGCAGCTTCGAGAACCTCGTCATAATTTGGCTCTTCTGTGATTTCGGGAACGATCTGCTTATATACGATCACACCGTTTACGTCTATTATGAATATCGCTCTTGCAGTTAGACCGGCAAGAGGACCTTCGGCTATAAGAACTCCGTAAGCGTTTGCGAAATCTTTGTTTCTAAAATCACTTCCGACTTTGAGATTTTCTATCCCTTCGGTAGTACAGAATCTTTTCATAGCAAATGGAAGGTCCATAGATACTACGATTACTTCCGCATTTTCAATCTTTGCTGCCTCTTCGTTAAATTTTCTCGTCTCAGCGGCACAAACATCTGTATCGAGTGAAGGAACTGCTACGACGATCTGGGCACATCCTTTCTGTCCGCCAATTTGAATATCTTCAAGATCTTTTCCTACAACGTGTACTACGGGAGCCACGTCTCCTACATTTACTTCATTTCCAGCCAATTTTACTTCGTTGCCTTTAAGTTTTGTTGTTGCCATATTTTTTCCTTTCAAAATAATTAGTAACCCCTATTATAGTTAAGCAGGATAAAAACTCTCTTAATTAATCTTTTTATAAATATTAATAATTTTACACACAGAGGATATAATGATAAAATGTTTGTCAAACAGAGAGGCGGAAGATGTGATATGGGAGATATAAAAAGAAAAAGAAGAGTGATTTTCTGGGTTTTGATATTCAATCTGGCAATCGTAATATCAGAGATTTTTGCCGGAGTTGTAAGTAACTCTCTTGCGCTTCTTTCAGACGCTTTTCATAATGCTTCAGATATGTTCTCTCTTGTTATCGCATATATCGCAATTCTTTTTTCACAGAAGCTTCCTACAAAGAGACTGACTTACGGTTATATCAAGATAGAGTCCATAGCTGGGTTTGTAAATGCTCTGTTTCTTCTTTTGATGATGATCTATATTGCTTTTGAGGCGGTTTTGAAGTTCATAACTCCTGAAAAATCAGATGCTGTATGGATGATATGGGTAGCGCTGATAGCGTTTGTCGCAAATGTCTTATCTGCACTTTTTCTGAACAGTATAAGAGAGAACAGAGAAAACGATGTAAACATAAAAGCCGCAACTCTTCATATGGTGAGTGATGCGGCAATCTCTTTGGGTGTTGTTTTGGGAGGAGCCGCCATCTATATATGGAATATTCACTGGATGGATCCGGCTCTTTCGCTTCTGTTCTCTTTTTTCATAGGAATGGAAGCCTTCAAAGTTATCAAAAAAGCCTTTTTTCAGATACTCGACTCAAATCCGGCCGATATGGATAAAATTGTAAGTGTAATCAAAAGTTTTAAAAATGTAGAGGATGTACACGACGTACATATATGGGAACCTGGAAGAGGTGAGGTTTACCTTACCGCTCATTTTGTATACAAAGAGGATACAAGCTTCAAAAACATAGACGAACTGGTCAAAAAAATGGAGGAGAAGCTCAAAAGCGAGGGGATAACCCATGCGGTTTTGCAGCCGGAGCTCAAGGCTTGCAAAATGGGAGGTTCCGTTATCCACAGATCCTGATATTTTCTTCTTAAAGCGATTGAATAAATATTTAGTCCCAAAAATATACAAGAACTGCATTTTTTTATCTATCGGTTAACTTCTTTTGATTAAAATATGAATCATCATTCACCAAAGAGGAGATTTTATGAAAAAAACCGTACTTTTTCTACTCCCCTTTATGCTTTTTGGACACGATATATGGATAGAGAAAAATGAGCAGGGATATCAGCTTAACTACGGACATCTGCATCCCTCATCGGAGCACGCCGGCAAAAAAACGATCGAGTACAACCCTGAAAATATAAAAGAGATTGTTTGTGAAAAAGAGGGAAAAATCGAAAAAATCGAAAATACACGGAGTTATCCCCTTGTTATAAAAGATAAATGTGATGCACTATTTATATATATGGATAACGGTTATTTTACAAAGACGCCGTACGGTACAAAAAATCTTCCCAAAAACGAAGTAAAAATGGCTCTTAAAAGCTGGAGAAGTTTTGAAAGTGTTAAAAGAATTGAGAAAAATTCAAAAAAATCGATTGGAAAAGGTTTGGAGATCCTTTTGCTAAACGATGTGAAAAAGGTTGGTGACAAAGCAAGGCTGCTGATACTCTTTGACGGGCGGCCTGTTGAAGGAGCTGTTGTGGCTTACGATGATAAGCCAAGAGGACAAAGCGGGGTTGACGGAAGGGTGAATATCAGAGTCAAAAGAAGCGGCCTTCAAAATATCAAAGCGACTTTAAGAAAAAAGTGTGATGACAACAGATGTGATGAGGTGGTATATACAACCACACTGAATATAGAGGTGGCTGAATGAAAAGAGTGTTGATTTTGCTTATTTTTTCATTATCACTTTTCGCACATGATCTGCATCATAAAGTTCTCAATCAAGAAGCTGTTGTTGTGGCGTTTTCTTTTGGAGGAGAGGGAGATTTTTCATATCAGTCCTATGAAGTTTATGCCCCAAAAAGCGATATACCATTTGCAGTGGGCAGGAGTGACAAACTCTCAAGGGTGGTTTTCATACCGGATCGCAAAGGAGAGTGGAGGGTAAAAGTTATGAGCGAAGACGGGCATGGGGCGGAAATCAAAGTCGTAATCGATAAAGAGTTTGGCGTAAAAGAGTATTCGCAGAGTTTTTTTGAGAGATTTCAGAAAATTTTCGTAGGGGTCGCATTGATTTTCGGGATTTTTGGATTACTGACCATAATAAAAAGGAGGAAAAATTGAAAAAAGTTTTGGTTTGTGCCGCTTTTACAACCTCATCGCTTTTTGCACATCACGGAGTCGCATCGCTGGGTGTTGCTGGACTTGAAGGGCCAGGTGCGCCTGTTGAGACTACAAGCTCTGCCACACTGCCTGAAGGAAAGTATCTGGCCTATATGAAACTGGACTATGCGTCATATGAAAATTATACTCCTGTCATAGATGATGAGACAGATAAGAGTTACTACTGGATGTACGGTTTGGGATATGGCTTTACGCCTTATTTGAGCGGATATGTTTTTGCGCCTTACTATACAAAGAGGATTGAAAACGGTGAGGAGACAAGCGGCTTTCACGATATAAATCTTATGGGAGTACTCGGATTTAAATATGATGAAGGTTTTATACTAACGCCGTCCAATGAGAGTCTTGACGATCTTGAAGACTGGCATTTTACTCTTTTTGCAAATCTCACTTTGCCTACCGGAAACAGTGAACTTAAAAAACCAGACGGCAGCCTTTATGATGCGGGTATGCAACTTAGCTTCGGAGAGGCTTCGTATATGATAGGGATGAGTGCGACAAAATGGTTCGGGAATGAGTGGACATTTGTAGCCGATACATCGTATAACACTTTTACGGAGCATACATACAGCGATGGGACAAGAGTAAAATTTGCCGATGAGATAAGGATCAACGGCGCTTTGACATACAAACTTTATACCAATGTGAAAAAGAGACTTAGAGTAGATGCAAATCTGGAAGCCAACTTTTTGCATCTGGGACGTGACAAAGAAAACGGCATACCGCAGGAGGCTACCGGCGGAGATATCTTATACAATACGGCAGGTTTCAGGGTTTTTTACAACAATGTAAGCGCCGCTGTCGGATTAAAAGTTCCCGTATGGACAAAGCTTAACGAAGAGGATCTGCAGCAGGGCAGTGAGGGGAAAGAAGACTATAGAGTGATTTTCAGTTTTTCAACACTCTTTTAGGAGGATAGATGCATATACCAGACGGTTTCATTTCGCCCCTTACATATATGCCGGCATATGCCGCAACGGTAACATTATGGTACGTTACTTATACAAAAACGAAACTCGATAGCGACAAGATCTCATTTCTTGCGGCTCTTTCTGCACTCAGTTTTGTTTTTATGATGATAGCTGTGCCGCTTCCGGGAGGAACGTCGGCGCATCTTAGCGGAGTTGCTCTGCTTAGTATAGTATTTGGACCGTGGCTCGGCTTTGCCGCCATATCTATGGTACTTGTTATAGAGGCGCTCTTTTTTGGTGAGGGCGGAGTGACCACTCTTGGTATAAATGTTCTGGCAATTGGTTTCATAGGCTGTTTCAGTTCATATTATGTTTACAGGTTTTTAAAAAAAATAAATGAAAATATCGCTCTTTTCTTGGCAGGCTGGTTCGGCATGAATATGCCGGCACTTTTTGTAGCTGCTGTTTTGGGACTGCAGCCTCTGATAGCATCGGCAGAGGGAAAACCTCTGTTTTTTCCATTTGATATTGAAACGACAGTAGCGGCGCTTATGATACCCCACGCGTTGATTGGTATAGTTGAAGGTGTGGTTACAGTCGTTTTATACAGGTTTCTGAGAAAAAATTTCAAAGTGATATTTGATGAAAGATAGAGTGCTTTTTTTTGCATATTTGGGATTGCTTGTTTTTTTTACATCAATACATGAAGAGTACCTTCTTTTATCTGCATTGGTGATATTTTTCCTATTTTCAGGAAAAAATTTTTTATATTTGGTAAAAAAGACATTTAAATCTATTATCATTTTCACTTCGATTGTCTCCCTCTCGTATATGATAATGGGCTTTTTCCGAAATATAGATTATAATTTTCTGATATTGTTCAATATTAGGGTATTTCTTTTGACGTATTTGACCTTTTTTATTCTTGAGAAGATAAATATATTCAAAGCGCTCTCTTTTTCAAAAAGCTTATCTTCGCTTGTTGCACTCTCCTTTTCGCAGATAAATATATTTAGAAGAAGTTTTTCGGATTTTTGGATGGGACTAAAGTCGAGACAGGCGGTTTTTAGTTATACTGATTGGCTAAAATCGGTAAAATCGGCAGTTTTCTTTTTTTTAAACAAAACACTTCACAGTAGCCGCGATATTTCAGCCGGTATGAAAAGCAGGGGATTTTTTGATGATTGAGCTAATAGATGTAAACTTTGACTATACAGATTTCAAAGGTGAGAAAAAAGAGCTACTTAAAGATATAAGTTTCAAGATAGATGAGAAAGAGAGAGTTGTACTTTTGGGAATAAACGGAAGCGGAAAATCCACTCTTCTTAAGATCCTAGATGCTCTTGTTTTTCCAAAATCGGGCAGTTACTTTTATAAAGGTACTAAAATAGGGAAAAGAGGCTTTAAAAAGATATCGCGCAGTTTCAGAAAAGAGGTTGCTTTTTTGATGCAGGACCCCAATATGCTACTTTTCAATGCTACTGTAAAAGAAGAGATAGAGTTTGGATTGAGACAGTTCGGTTTTGATGATATTGAAAGCAGGGTGGTAGATATCGCAAAAAGATTCGGGCTTGAAAAATATCTGGATATTCCACCCTTTTATCTGAGCGGAGGCGAGAAACAAAGAGTAGCCTTAGCTTCGCTCATTGCGATTGAGCCTGAAGTTCTTCTGATGGATGAGCCTTCGGCAAATCTGGATCCTCCTACCACCGGATGGCTGGTAGACCTGTTAAACGATATGGATATAACAACGGTTATATCAACGCACAATCTAAGCCTTGCACCTGAGTTTGGAGATAGAGTTCTTGTGCTTTCAGATGAGCACAGACTTATATTTGACGGTTCTTTGGAAGAGTTTGTGGAAAACAGAGAACTCATGATGGAAGCTAAACTTCTGCATAAACACAGACATAAACACGGACCGGTAGAGCATACCCATTTTCATCTGCATGACTGGGAATAGACTCTAATAAATACGATTAGTTATTCATAGCTTATTAGTGTTCCCTCGGTCTTAAAAAGTATAGCGGTTATAACAACTTTAGACAGGTCGATATTTTTTGAACTTTTAAATCATTTTTTGATACTATAAAAATAAAAAAAGGATTTCAGTGGCAAGGGTATCCAAGGAAGAGAGAAGAGAAGAGATCATAAATACGGCTCTGAGACTTTTCTCAAAAAAAGGATTTTACAATACTACAATGCCTGAGATTGCAAAAGAGCTGGGTATGAGCGTTGGTAATCTTTATAACTACTTTCATTCAAAAGAGGCATTGGCAAAAGAGATCATTATCTATACATCTGAACTTCTTGGCAGTGAGTTGAGGAAGATAAATGATCTTGATATATCTTCAAAAGAGAAGATAAAGAAGTTTGTGGAAGTGTATTTTAAAATAGCTCAGGAAAGACCGGAGATGATAGAGTACTTTCTACGTGTCTATCTCTCAAACAGAGAAGTTTTCAAAGAGGGATGTGAAGGCATGATATGTATCTCTGCATTTGTTACCGAAATAATGATATTTTTTGAAGAAGGTGTAAGAAAAGGGGAGCTTAGAGACCAGGATTTTTTCAGCGCATTCGGTCTTTTTATGGGTTATCTGGGGGGAATGGTATTTTTAAAAGGCGAAGGTATTTTGCCTAACGGACTGGACTACTATATAGACGATATATCGGAAAATATCCACTATGCACTCTCCTACGGCGCAAAAGGCTAAAATTATCTGGTTGCAGGGAGTTACCTGTAACGGCAACACTCACTCGTTTCTCAACTATGAAGGTTTTGAGAGATTTTTCCAAAGATATGATCTGCTTTATCATCCGCTGTTCGATACGGAGCTTGGTATAAACGATCTGTCAAAATTTGAAGAAAATTTCGATTTTCTGATACTTGAAGGTGCGGTAACCGGTAATGAGGAGTTTAAAAGAGGCAAAACCTCTTTTGCTAAACTTTTTGAAAAATTGGCAAAAAAAGCCAGGTATATTTTAGCTGCCGGAAGTTGTGCCTCCTACGGCGGCGTTTTTAAAGAGTATGATCCGGAAAATATAACCGGAATTGTATTTGATAAAGAGAGTAAGAGAGGTATTTTCAAAGAGTATGAGAACAAAACAGTTAATATTCCAGGTTGCCCCCTTCATCCTGAATGGTTAATCACCGTTCTTGATATGTTAAGTATAGGAAAAATGCCGCATCTTGACGAATATCTCCGGCCAAAAGAGCTATATGCCTATCTTGCGCATGATGGATGTATAAGAAATGAGTATTTCGAATGGAAGATAGATGTCAAAGATTTTGGATATAAGGAGGGCTGTCTTTATTATGAACATGGTTGCAGGGGGCCTATGACACACGCAAGTTGCAATAAAATATTGTGGAACAGTGTCAGTTCCAAAACCATGGCAGGAATGCCCTGTATAGGATGTACCGAGCCCGACTTTCCTAAAACAGAGCTTTTTGAAACAAAAAAATATATGTCTATTCCTGCCGAACTTCCGTTTGGCATCCCCAAAAGAGCATATCTTACAGTTACCGGTATAACAAAAGCTTTTAAGATAGATAGACTTGAAAAGAGATTGATTGATGATAGTAAAAGAGATAATTGAACGGATTGAAGGCGAAGCCGAACTCGATTTTACCTATAAAAATGGAATAATAGAAAATGTAAAGATAAAATTTCCGCATTTTAGGGGAATGGAGCATATTATCGAAGGAAAATCTGCTATGGATGCTCTGGTAATTACCCCAAGGGTATGCGGTATATGCGGCCATGCCCATCTAATAGCTGCAACAAGGGCTATGGAAGACCTTTACAAAAACAGTTCAAATGATATAGAGATAACAAAAAAAGCCTCCGATATAAGAGAGATAACACTTAATTGCGAAATTATCCAAAATCACATCAAATGGTTTTACTTTGTTATGTATCCTTTGATAAGATCAATCCAAAAAGGTAGTCAAGAGTTTATATCTCTTAAGAATAAAAAATTTTTCGAAGCACAAAAAGCAGTTGTCCAAATATCCAAAATAATAGCGCTTTTCGGCGGACAGTGGCCTCATACCTCTTATGCACTTCCAGGTGGTGTTATGTGTGATCCCACATATGTTGAAATTGTCCAGGCTTTATCTTTTCTGGATGAAGTTTACGGCTTTTTTGAGAAAAATATTTTTTCTGACGGTGTAGAAGCTTTTTTGAGTTGTTCCAATAGTGAACTGATTTCAAAAGATGGTGATATATCGCTGTTTGTAAAAAATGCCTATGAACAATCTTATGAGAAAATAGGCAGAAGTTATGACAGATTTATCGTTTTTGGCGAAAACTCTCTTTTTAAATCTGGAAAAGTATTAACAACGATAGTATATCCGGTAAAAACGAAATATGTAACAGAAAAAACTCAAACATTTACATATTCTAAAAATGTATATTACAAAGATAAATTTTATGAAACGGGACCTCTCGCAAGACAGATGCTTTTAAAGCAGCCTTTAGTAAGAGAGTTTCATAGAAAACTAAAAGACTCGGCTATAACAAGGATTGTAGCGAGAGTTGCGGAAACTGCTCTGCTTCTTCAAAAGACAAGAGATCTGCTGAAATGTCTTGATATAGATGCTCCTTCATACATAAGACCCAAAAAGAATATCCATAAAATTTCCGGTTCGGGCATCGGTGTAGTTGAAGCGGCAAGAGGATCGCTCATACACAAAATAGAGATAAAAGAGGGGCTTGTAAAAAAATATGAGATTATAACACCGACTCAATGGAATCTAGGAAACGGTACAAAAAAATGTCCGGGCGTTGCGCAAAAAGCTATGATAGGGTTGAAAGATAAAAAACTTGCAGAGTTTGTTTTCAGATCCTTTGATATCTGTTCTGTATGTACTACCCATTGATGACGGAAGCCGTTACATTCTGGCTTCCAGTCTTCGAAGCATCCATATCCGCCTAAGCATTTTTTTGCGGGCTTTGAGTTTCTCTTTTTTTCGTCGCTCTGTCGGCGGTTCGTAAAACCTTCTCGCCCTTGCCTCTGTAACAATCAGGTTTCTGTCAACCTGCTTTTTGAACTTTCTGTAAGCCTCTTCAAAAGATTCGTTAGGTTGCACTATGATGCCTGGCATCAACGACTCCTTTAACGAAAAATGTGAAGAAATTGGACGAAATTATAACATAAAGGATATCGTTTTCTCATTGCTTTGTTTATTATATAGCTATAAAAATCCATAATATAAAACGATATTATTAATAATAAGAAATAAAACTATAAAAAAATAGAATAATTAATATTTAATAAATTTATACTTTAATTTATTTCTATATAAGAGAATTTATTATACCATTTTGAATGAACATTCATTTGGAGGGTATTATGCTTGACAAAAGAGAGGCATTAAAGAGAGTATTTACTGCAAAAAGCAGCAGGATTGACACAAATAGAGGTGAAGCCTATTATGAAGCTTTGTGGCAAAAATGCAGAGCCAGGCTTGATGAACTTAAAAAAATGGCTCCCCGTACAAAAGTCGATCTGAGTGAAGTGCTTGAAGATGAAGGGCTTACCAGAAGGGATTTTATGAAATGGGCTAGTGCCGCTACAGCAATGCTAATGCTACCTGCCTCATTTACTCCTCTTGTTGCAGAAGCTGCCGAACTTATGAACAGAGTTCCCGTTATTTGGCTGGAACTTCAGGATTGTGCCGGCAACTCAGAAGCTCTTCTTAGAAGCGACGGGCCTAAAATAGATGAAATTATACTCGATATTATCAGCTTGGAATTCCACGAGACTCTTATGGCGGCAGCGGGTCATCAGGCTGAAGAGCAGCTTCATGATGCAATGGAGCATTTCAAAGGGAAATATCTTCTTTTTGTTGAAGGCGCCATACCTCTGGCAAATGGTGGAATTTACGGAACAATCGGACCTAGTGGAGAGACTTTTGAAGAGCATCTAAAAAGGGTGGCCAAAGATGCAGCGGCAATTGTAGCAGTGGGTACTTGTGCAACATTTGGTGGAGTTCCCGCAGCTGCACCGAATCCTACGGGTGCAGTGGGTGTTATGGATATAATAAACGGAAAACCGATTATCAATATTCCCGCTTGTCCTGCAAACCCGGCAAATATGGTAGGAGTTATTTTACATTTTGTTCTTACCGGTCAGATTCCGGAACTTGACTCTCTCCTTAGACCCAAATTTGCTTTCGGTTACAGAATTCATGATAACTGTGAAAGAAGAGCGCACTTTGATGCAGGCGAGTTTGTAGAGGAGTGGGGAGATGAGGGTGCTAAAAACAACTGGTGTCTTTATAAAGTAGGCTGTAAAGGTCCTATGACATTCAATAACTGTTCTATTGTCAGATACAACGAGGCTGTTAACTGGCCTATAGGTGCCGGACATGGATGTATAGGTTGCAGTGAGCCTGATTTTTGGGATAAATATGCATATGAAAGACCTATGGCAGATGCGAATATAAAAGCTCCCACTGGCGGAGTGGAAAAAACAGTTGATGAGTTTGGTCTAGGAGTTTTAACTGCAACTGCGGTAGGTATAGGTATCCATGCAGCGGCGAGCGTTTTGGCCGGCAAAAAATCTGACGAGGGAGAAAAACAATGAGCAAACATATTGTAGTTGATCCTATTACAAGAATAGAAGGACATCTTAGAATTGAAGCGATTATAGATGATAACAACACTATTGTTGATGCATACAGTTCCTCAACGATGTTCAGAGGAATCGAAGAGATACTAAGAGGCAGAGACCCCAGGGATTGCGGCCTTTTGGCTATGAGGATATGCGGAGTATGTACAGGAACCCATTATCAAAGGAGTATTGAAGCGGTTGAACATGCATTTGGCATTACAATACCTAAAAATGCAAGAATTGTCAGAAACCTTATACAGGGCTCTTTGTATGTTCATGACCATGTGGTACATTTTTACCATCTTCACGCTCTAGATTGGGTTGATATTACAAAAGCGCTTGAAGCGGATCCAAAAAAGACGGTTGACGAAGCTTTCAAATGGGCCAAAGTCGCTGGAGTCAATCCATGGGTTGCAGATGCTGCCAAGTTTGGCGAAGTTCAGGAAAGACTGAAAAAATTTGTAAAACAGGGACGTCTGGGACCTTTTGCGAAAGCATACTGGGGGAATCCACATTACAAACTGACGCCGGAACAAAATCTCCTTGCGGTAACCCATTATCTGCAGGCACTTGACCTTCAAAGAGATGCTGCGAAGATGATGGCCGTATTCGGAGGAAAACAGCCGCATCCACAAAGCATTGTAGTTGGCGGTGTAACTTGTGTGCAGGATATCAAAAATCCGGCGAGAATAGGACTTTTTAAAGATTTGCTGATGAATTTCAGAAAATTTATCAAGCAGGCGTATCTTCCTGATATCTATATGGCCGGAACAATGTATGCGGATGAGGCTCTTGATGGAACGGGAGGAGGTCTTAAAAGCTTTCTTTCATACGGAGATTTCAGACTTGACGATACAGGATTTTACAACTCTGCGCTCCTGTTTCCAAGCGGTGTAGTTCTAAATGGGGATTTGAGCAGGGTTTATGAGTTTGACCAAAACAAAGTTACAGAAGACGTAACACACGCCTGGTATGAGGGAGATAAACCTCTGCATCCTTTTGATGGAGAAACTATTCCTAAATATACCGGTTTTGGTAAAAAAGAGGGAGGTATCGCATATCTAAATACAAAAGAGAAATACAGCTGGATAAAATCGCCTATTTATGACGATCACAGAGTTGAGGTAGGACCGCTTGCAAGAATGGTGGTCGGAGTTGCAAAAGGAGATAAAAGAATCAGCGAATATGTGACAAGATTCCTTAAGAACGGAAATCTTCCTACAAAAGTTCTCTTTTCTACTGTGGGAAGAACGGCGGCAAGAGCGATTGAGACAGAACTCATGGCTGATATAATGGTAGAATGGACTGATGAACTTGCTAAAAATGTAGCTTCGGGAGATCTTTCAACCTGGACTGAATTTGACTTTGACAAAGTAAGCAAAGATGCCCAAGGATATGGACTGGCGGAAGCTCCAAGAGGTGCGCTTGGACACTGGGTGAAGATAAAAGATGGAAAAGTTGCGAACTATCAGACAGTTGTTCCCTCTACGTGGAATGCGGGTCCAAGAGACTATAAAGACAGAATGGGTGCATATGAGGCGAGTCTGATTGGAACAAAAGTAGCAAATCCCGAAGAGCCTCTCGAAATTTTAAGAACAATTCACAGCTTTGACCCATGTATTGCATGTGCGGTGCATCTGATTGATACTAAAGGAAGAGAGCTGGGAGTTTACAAAGTAGATACTTCCTGTGCAATCTGACAAGGAGCGGCAAATGAAAGCAGGATATAAAAAAGTAGAGCGAATGACTCGCTCTATGCGCATTATTCACTGGATAAACGTTATCAGTGTTGTAGCTGCTGTTATAACCGGTTTATATATCGGCCATCCCTACTATCAGAGTTTTATAGCCGATCCGGCTGTGGATAAATATGTAATGGCGTGGAACAGATGGGTACATTTTATAGGTGCGATTTTGCTAGATGTTACATCTATTGTAGTAGCGTATCTTTATTTTTTCAGTCGATTTGAGAAGCCTTATAAAAAGATAATCCCTACCGGCAAAAATGTTAAAGAGTTTATCGAAGTTGTGTTAAATCTTATAACGCTTAACAGAAGAAAAAACTTTGATTCCAGTCACAGTGACAGTTTCAATGTTGTCTATTTTACAATATTGCATCTGATGCTAGTGTGGATGCTTTTGACGGGTTTGCAGCTATATGTACACGGACTTGCATCCGGACACAGCTCTATAGGGGACTGGTGGCCGTGGCTTCTGCATTTTGCTACCGACTGGACTATATATGCAACAGGCGGGTCGCTTATGGATGTGAGGATTTCACATCACTATACATGCTGGTGGATAGTCGCATGGGTAATCTTCCATGTCTACTATCAGATATGGCGTACTATATACTGGAGAGAGGGCGATATGGCTATCGTATTTGGCGGCTATAAATTTGCAAAAGATGAAAAATGAAAAACATAGTTGTCGTTGGTGTAGGCAATATACTCTTTATGGACGAAGGAGTGGGAGTATATGCTGCAAAATATCTAAGGGAGAATTTCTCTTTCTCCCCCGATATCGAGATAATTGACGGTGGAACTCTCGGTTTTAAACTGATGACATACTATCAGACATATGACAAAGTGATAATTCTTGATACTGTTTCTGTCAAAGATGAACCCGGTTCTGTTTACAATATGCCCAGCGATGTTCTTATGGGACTTGGAAGTTATCGTCAGACAGCCCACGAAGTCGAGGTAGTGGAGATGTTAGAGATCTGTTCGATGCTTGACAAAATGGCCGAGGTAAATATAATAGGCATAATTCCTGAAGATATTGAGAGCGTAAAGATCGATCTTACGGAAAAACTCAAAAAATCTTTTAAACCGTTCATAAATGAAGTGATAAAAGAGCTTGAAAAAAGCGGGGTAGTAACTACAAAACATGAAAAAGAAACAGTGCTTGAAGAGATTATAGCTGACTACAACTCACCTTCTCACAAACTTCTTTATTAATAAACAGAGAGGCAAAAATGGTATTGGAGATAGATTTTTCATCAAAACAGAACTATATACAAAAATATATAAAAGCGATTGCCAAATATTCGAATATAGATATAAAAATAGGCAGAGAAGAGGATAAAATAGTTGTTTTATTTGACGAAAAGAGTGAAAATGTCGAAAAATTTATGAAAAATCTGCAAGATTTATTGCCATATTCGCTTTTTATGGGCAAGAGCGGATATGTTGTATCAAACAGAGAGATAAATGAAGTCAAGTTGGTTGATATACCGCTCAGTTTGGGATTGTGCCCAAATTGTATCAAAGAGATGCTGGATGTAGAGTCGAGAAGATATTACTATCCTTTTACTTTTTGCAGCAACTGCGGGGGACATTACGCTTTTTTCGAAAAATATCCCTTTATCAGGGAAAATACCTATCTTTCGCCTTTTAAAAATTGTGAAAAATGTGAAAATGAGAAACAGAACAACCCTTTTAGAGAAGAGTTCGCACTGATTTCCTGCATAGAGTGCAATATCCCGATAAGAGCCGAAAACAGAAAGGCTTCAAAAACCCTTTGGGCCAATGATAAAGGTGAATATAAAAAGGTTTTTGGAATCGCTGCTGCATCTATAAAAAATGGTGAAAAAGTTTTGGTTAAAACTCTGTTCGGATTTAGACTTTTTTGTAAAACACCAGTTGAAGACCAGAATATATTGATTACAAACGCAAACAGGGTTTCGAACCATTTTCTTCTTCTTTCTCAGGAAAAACATGCGCTTTTCAGTATAGAAAAACCTATAATCAGAGCAACCGTTTCCAATGAGAAGATAAAAGAGGATACAGGTACATCGGTTGCCAGGATAAAAGCTCCCGATGAGGGATTTACGCTGCTGCTTGCAAAAGAACTATCGATGGCGGGAATTGACTATATATATTACAGGGATGTGAAAGAGGAAAATATCGATTACGATATCCTGATAACATTTGATTTGCCGATAAACACTCAGGAAGAGTGTGAATATTTTATCAATAAAAACGCTAAATTTTTTGCAAAAGGTGAGCGCTCACTCTTCCCAAAAATCTTTGAAAATGCTATAGATACTGTCAGTGTGGCAAAAGGATATGCGGCAGTCGGTTTTGAAGGAAAGACACTGATCGATAAAATAGATAAAGTTCCCAAATCAACGGCTGTTGAAGTCAAAGTTCTTGATAACGAACCTATAGAGATAGAGCACTCCAATATCAAGAGTTTTTCTGCTGACAAGGCTGCTTTTTTATCTGTAATTGCCGAAAACAATGTTTTTGACAAAAGTGCTGTGGGAGTCTATTTCTCAAAAAATGTCTCTTTTATGCTTTACAGTGCCAAAAGGGCCAAAAGAGTGATGGAGTTTGGAAAGTACAACGCAGCAGCCATCCTAGATGATATAAAAACATTAAGAGAGGGTTCCGACAGGCTTGTAGAGAATTTTAAAAAGAGATTTGAGGATATTTGTGATCAGATTTCAAGGATAGAAGGAGAAAGAGAAGATTTTCTAAATACTGCCGCTATAATTGCGGGGATCGGTTCGGAAGAGGAACTCGCAAACAGAGCACTTCAGTTCGCAGGAAAAGGAGGAGTGGCGATTGATTGCGGATTTAGAGAGGGAAAGTTTGACTACAGTTCATTTTTTGCCTCCATTATGAGTTATAAACTGGCGGATATCGACGAGCTTCTTCTTTGTTATTCCATTTTTGAATCGCTTGGGGATTTTATCGCTTCGGTGGTAAACGAAATAAGAGAAAAGACAAAAGCGAAAAATGTTGTATTGTCAGGAAAATACATAGCAAATCAGGTATTTTTCAGCAGATTTTCCACCAAACTGACATTCGCAAAGCCATTAATAAACAGAGAATTTCCTTGTGATGAGCAAAATTTTGTTTACGGAGGAATTTTTGTATAAAAGTTATTAAGTTAATTTTTTAATAAGTCTTGAAAAACAGGAGACCTCTCTTATATACTTGCAAACTTTTTACTTACTTCATATAACTCAAAAATATTTCTGCGAATCAAAATAGTAAAGAAGCTGTAAATATTAAATTAATTTTGTATATTTTTATAATTTTTTTATATAATATGTTAATAAAATAGCAGGAGAGATTTTTGCGGAAAATAAGAGCTGTAATAAAGATTAATGGCATAGTTCAGGGAGTCGGTTTTAGACCTTTTATCTATAAACTTGCGAAAGAGTACTATGCGAACGGTTTTGTTATGAATGACGCAAAAGGCGTTCTTATAGATATTGATATTGAAGATGATAAAATCGACTCTTTTTTAAAAGCTATTTCGTATAAAAAGCCTTCGCTTGCACGTATCGATGAAATATCCTATAAGACTTTCGATTCTTTGCAACGAGACGGCTTTTTTATCAAAGAGAGTTGTTCAGACGTTGAAAAAAGCGCTGCCGTTTCTCCTGATATAGCGGTTTGTGAAAACTGTCTCGAAGAGATGAGAAATCCACAAAACAGAAGATATCAGTACTATTTTATAAATTGCACAGATTGCGGTCCAAGATATACTATAACAAGAACTGTTCCTTTTGACAGAAAAAACACTTCTATGGCCGAATTTGAAATGTGCCCGAAGTGTAAAGAGGAGTATGAGGATCCTCTTGACAGAAGATATCACGCACAGGCAATATCCTGTTTTGATTGCGGTCCGGGATTATGTATAAAAAGCAAAAAAGGAAAGACTTTTGCCGAGGGAATAGAAGCTATAAAAATGGCCGCCAAACTTTTGAAAAAAGGCAAAATTGTAGCGGTTAAAGGCTTGGGTGGATTTCATTTGATGTGTGATGCAACCAACGCAAGGTCGGTCAAGACACTCAGACAGAGAAAAAACAGACAGTCCAAGCCTTTTGCCGTAATGTTTAGAAATCTTGACCAGATAGAAAGAGTGGCCGAACTTTCCGAAAGAGAAAGAGAACTTATACTCTCAAAAGAGAAGCCTATAGTAATCGTGAAAAAAAGAAAAATCCACAGACTTGAGTGCTACAAATACAAACTTGCAGCCTGTGTGGCTCCTGAGATAGACAGGCTAGGGGTGTTTTTGCCATATACCCCTTTGCAGCATATACTTTTTGAGTATTACGGATGTCCTCTTGTGGCTACTAGTGCGAATATGAGTGATGAACCAATAATAACAGACAGCGAAGATTTGCTAAAGAGACTGGGAAATGTTATCGATTTTTATATAGATTACAACAGGGAGATAGTAAACGCATGTGATGACAGCGTAATTCAGTGTATAGACGATAAGAAAGAGACGGTCAGACTAGCACGTGGTTTTGCTCCCAAAACTATAAAACTTCCCTTTTCAGTTGAAAAAAACATATTGGCAGTAGGTGCAAATCAGAAAAACAGTATAACAATTGCTATAAAAGATAAACTGATAATGTCACCTCATATTGGAGATTTGAATACTATTGAATCCTTTGGCTATTTTGAAAAAACAGTTGATACTTTCAAAAGATTTTACGATTTTGAACCAGATATTATAGTATGTGACAAACATCCCGGATACGAAACCACCAAATGGGCAGTAAAAGAGACTCAAAAAAGAGAAGGCGAAGTCGAACTTTTACAGGTTCAGCACCATCTTGCGCATATTTATGCGTGTAAAGCGGAACTTGGCATAGATGAGGATTGTCTGGGATTTAGCTGGGACGGTACAGGATATGGTGATGACGGTAATATCTGGGGCGGTGAAGTTTTCAAAGGAGACGAAAGAGCGTATCATTTCAAATATTTCAGGCTCATAGGCGGAGAAAAAGCTGTAAAAGAGCCAAGGCGCGCGGCACTTGGTCTTCTTTTTGAGATATTTTCTTTAGATGAGATTTTGGAGATGGACAATCCCACCGTAAAGGCATTTTCCAAAGAGGAGATAAAACTTTTACATCAGGCCTATGAAAAAGGTCTCAACTCGCCTCTTACAAGCTCGGCAGGTAGAATCTTTGATGCAGTTGCATCATTTGCAGGAATTATACAAGAATCCGGATACGAAGGCCAGAGCGGTCTTATTATCGAAAAACTCTATAACGATATGTGCAGTGACTCCTATAAATATGAAATTAAAGATGGAATTATTGATATTTCGCAAATGATAAGGCAGATTTTAACGGATCTGAATGCGAAAAACTGTACCGAAAAGAACTGCAAATGTATGATATCCACAAAGTTTCTCAATACGATGAAAAATATAATCGTAAATATTGCAAAAAAAGAGAATATGCCCGTGATTCTTTCCGGAGGAGTATTTCAAAACAGAATACTTTCTGAAAATGTTATAAAAGAGTTTGAGAAAGAGGGAATAAGATACTACTTCCAGCACGATACCCCTATTAACGATGGTGGAATATCATTGGGACAGATATGGTATATTTTGTCCAAATATTCCAAATAGTGACACTCCGGGTACAAAAAACAGAAAAACGGTATCCGGATAGGTAAAGAAGAGATGTATTAAGCGAAACTGTGTAAAAATTGTTTTAACAATTTCGCTAGAGGGGTATTGATTATGGAATATTATAATTGGATACTTGCTTTTCATATTCTCAGTTTTACTTCATGGATGGCAATGCTTTTTTATCTGCCGAGACTCTTTGTCTATCATGCAGAGAATATCGACAATGAAGGTTTTGTTCAGGTCGTTAAGATTCAGGAAGAAAAACTTTACAAGTTCATAGGAGTACCGGCTTTTTGGGCAACTGTTATAAGTGGATTGCTTATGATATCGTTAAATCCGTCTCTTTTTCAAACCGGAGGATGGCTGCATGCAAAACTGACTTTCGTAACACTTTTGGCAATATATCACTTCAGTCTCAATTATTATAGGAAAAAATTCCTTGCAGATGAGTGTACAAAGAGCGGTAAATTTTTCAGGGTATATAACGAAGTGCCCACGATTTTGATGATATTTATCGTTATAATGGTGATAATCAAGCCGTTTTAAAAGGAGAAAATTACATAGAGCCCGGAATTTTCAGACCGGACTCTTTGGCTTTGCTCATCCAGAATTCTGCCTGCTGCAAGTCTTTTACTACTCCTATTCCATTGTAGTATAGAAGTCCCAGATTGTATTGGGCTTCCGGATGGCCATGATAAGCCGCTTTTTTGTACCACTCAGCGGCTTTTTTAAAACTCTTTTCTACCCCTGAACCCTCTTCATAGATTTTTCCAAGCATGTATTGTGCGATAGTATTTCCTTGAAGGGCCGCTTTTTTAAAAAGTTCAAAGGCTTTTTTGTCATTTTTTTTGACACAAACTCCATCTTTATACATAAAGGCCAGGTTTGTCTGTGATCTGCTGTAGCCTTCTTTTGCGGCTTTTTTGTACCAAAAGAGTGCTTTGCGGCAATCTTTTTTAATGCCTATTCCTTTTTCATACATAAGAGCGATATTGTGCTGTGCCCAGGGAACACCCTTTTTTGCAGCTTTTTCAAACCAGTCGAATGCTTTTTTGCTGTCTTTTTTGACGCCGTGGCCTTTCATGTACATATAGCCCAAAGCGTTCTGGGCATCAGCAAATCCCTGAGCCGCAGCTTTTTTCCACCAATATATCGCTTTTTTGAAATCCTTTTTGACACCTTTCCCTTTTTCGTACATCGCACCAAGATCGGTCTGGGCTCTTGCATATCCCTTATGGGCTGCTTTTTTGTACCAGAAGACAGCTTTTTTATAATCTTTCGGAACGCCTCGTCCGAGTTCATACATATATCCGATAAACGCCATTGCCCTTGTATGTCCTGCTGCAGCCGCTTTTTTGTAAAGTTCCATTGCTTTTTTGAAATCCTGTTCTACTCCGTAGCCCATCTCATACATATATCCAAGATTGGTTATGGCTCTTCTGTAACCTTTGTCAGCCGCTTTTTTGTAAAGTTCTACCGCTTTTTTAAAGTCCTGTTTGACTCCATAGCCCATTTCGTATAGTATGCCAAGCTCTGTTAAAGCTCTCGGATAATTTTTTTCGGCCGCCTTTTTAAAATAGTGATACGCTTTTTTGTAATCATTTTTGACGCCGATGCTATATCTGTACATTACCCCAAGATTTGTAAGTGCTCTTGGGTCTCCCATTTTGGCTGATTTTTTATAGAAAAAGAGGGCACTTTTGTAGTCACCTTTTTTGTACGCTTTGATTCCATCTTCAAGATAACCGGCATATAGAAGAAAAGAAGTTGCAAAAAGTAAAAAGATATATCTCAACCATGCCTCCCGCTTTTTGGCATATAACTATTTTATAACAGATTTATATTAAAAAAGCCTTTATATTGAAAATAGAGAAAAAATTTTATTTTTAGATTCTTTTTTTAAAAAGAGTTGTTATAATCATATAATAGTCCTTTAAAGGGAAAAGATGGGTGAACTAAGCGGAAAAATTTTGAGTCTCGACAAAAAAGCGGTTGAAATTGTGCAGAGTGCTGAAAAAAAAGCGAAAAGAGTTATGGCTCAGACAGATGAAAGATGTGAAAAGATATACAGCGAAACAGAAAAAAAGATATCAGAACTCAGAAACAGAAAATTTTCTGCTCTAAAAAAAGAGATAGAGTCTCTCAAAAAAGAGCAGAAGGAGTCTCTTGAAAAAAAGAAAGATGAAATTTTAAAGAAACTGAAAACTTCGGATATCGCAAAAAAAATAGCAAAATCGATACAAAAAAGTATATGCAGTAAAGATTTTGGGAAGAATCTATGAGTATGCTGATTTCAAAACCTTTGAGATTCGGTTATATAAATGCCAAATGTAGAGCTTTAAAATCCGCAATTCTTGAAAAAGAGTTTTTCGAAAAGGCTGTTTTGGCAAAAAGCATAGGGGATATATATGCTCTTTTGAAAGATAGTTCATACTCTTCTTATCTAAAAGATGCAGAAAAAGAGAACATAGCCAGTGCACTTGAGAATTCATTCGAAGAGCTTTACAAAAAAAGTACCTCTGTTTTGAAAAAAGAGGAAAAAGAGATATTTGATCTTTTTTTTCGCTCAAAAGACGAGCTTCTCAAAAAGAAAACGGCTTTTAAAGAGAGCAAAAATTTGTCTGTTATTTATAGAAGAATAGATACAAAGTATATAAATTCGATAAAAAATTCACTTAAAAATCTGAAAAGGGAGGATAGAAAAGATCTCAAAGAGATACTTGGAAGCTATTTTGATATGCTCAATCTTTTTACCATAGTGAGATTTAGAACGGTATACAAAATGGCTCCAGAGGAGATCATACCTTTTTTGATGCCTTATGGATGGAAATTTGATATAAAATTTTTGGGAAAAGTTGCAAATCTCTCTACTCTCTCAGAGATATCGGCTGCGATTGAAGAGGTCCTCAAAAATTCTTTTTACAGCTATCATGAGTTCAGACAGGCTGTTTACAGATACCATATGGACTCTCTTAAAAGAGTATGGTTTGGCTATCCTTTTAAAATGTCCGTTATTTTTGCGCTTTTAAGAATGAAAGAGATAGAGATAAAAAATATAAGAGCAGTTGTTGAAGGCATATATTATCGTCTTCCTCAAGATGATATAAAAAAGCTGCTGGCAGGAATTTAGAGATGTTTTTTCCGGAAAGTATGCTCAGAGTAGAGATAATTATACCGAAAGAGCATCTTTATAAAGAGCTTGAAGCTATAGGAAAAGCCGGGTTACTTCATATCGACAAAAGTAAAGGTCGCTCCTTTTCTTACGAGCTTCAAAACAGAGTAAACAAGCTGTTGGGAGTTGTAGAAGGATATCTTAAATTTTTGGGATTTCAGAGCGAAATAAAAAAATACCCTCACATGGAAGAAGAGTTTGGTAAAAATCTTTCGGAAACGGAAAAAAGAGTCTCAATAATAGCCCCTAAGATAGAGGAACTTTCCAACGCTTTTAAAAAAGTAGAAAAAGAAGAGAAGATGATAGAGAGTGCCCGGGAATTTGCACAGTCGCTCAAAAATGATATAGATGTTGAAAAAATAGCCCGAAGCCTGGAGTTTATAGGTTTCAAATCCATTGTTCTGCCGAGTGAAAATATTGAAACTTTTATACTTGCTTTGAAAAGATACGATCCTTTTGTAGTCTATAACAGTTTAAGTTCCGGGACAAAAGCCGTTGCTCTTTTTTATGATATTTCGGATGAAAACCACGTAATAAACGCACTTACAAAACTGGAAGGAAACGAGATACCCAAAGACTATTTTTTGAAAGAAAAAATCGAGGAGATAAAATCGAGGAGAGAAAAGATTGAATCGGATCTTGAAAAGATAAAAAAACTGCATGGCGAGGAGCTGCTGGGTATCTATGCAAATCTGAAACTTATGCTCAAAATCTTTTCTGCCCGCGGGGCATTGCAAAAATCGGGAGAGAATTATCTGCTTTACGGATGGGTACCGAAAAAACAGGCAAATAAATTTGAAAGAGCTTTAAGATATGCACAGGTTATCTTTTCAAAACCGGGGGAGGATACGCCTGTTTTGCTCAAAACCCCGAAAATACTGAAACCTTTTGAGACCTTGATAAAAAACTTCTCATATCCAAGATATCAGGAGATAAATCCTACAGTCCCTTTTGCCGCGGCTTTTCTGATAATGTTCGGAGTAATGTTCGGTGATATAGGACATGGACTGGTCCTGATGCTTGCCGGTTTTTTTGTTTCCAAAAAATTTCCAAAATATGAAGATTTGGGAAAGATATATATACTTGCGGGAGCCAGTTCCGTTATATTCGGCTTTATGTATGGCTCGGTTTTCGGATTTCACGATATTGTTCCGCACATTCTTTTCAACCCGGTTGAAAATGTTGATATGATCATATATTCCGGTATAGCCATAGGTGTCTTTTTTATTACACTCAGTTTTATTTTAAATATCATCTCTCTTGCAAGGAGAAAAAAACTCTCGGCTCTTATAATGGGCGAAGGGGGAGTTTTGTGGCTGCTTATATACTGGTTTGCCATAGGAATAGCCGTAAAAGCCGTTATTCTTGAGATGCCTGTAAAGTATGAGCTCTATATTCTGGGTGTGCTACTCGGTTTTTTATTTATTGTTCTGTTTATGAAAAGAAAAGAGTTCGCCCAAAGTCTTTTGGATACTATTATGCAGATGTTCGAACATGCCGTAAATACTATCTCTTTTATAAGGCTCGGTGCATTTGCTCTGGCGCATGGAGCACTGTTTCTAGCTCTGTTCTCCATCGCGGATATAGTATCGAAAACCCAGGCAGGAGGAATTACATACTGGTTTATAATCCTTTTAGGAAATTGCTTTATAATTGTTTTAGAGGGTGTTGTTGTGACTATCCAGACACTGAGACTCGAATATTATGAGTTTTTCAAACGATTTTTCAAAGGAGGCGGTGAGCCTTACGAACCTTTTGTATTGGAGAGCGAAAAATGAAAAAATTACCGGTTATCTTTTTATTTATGGCACTGCCTGCCGTTTTGATGGCAGATGACAACGGATGGGCATATATAGCCGCTGCTTTGTCTGTAGGGCTTGCATGTATTGCGGCAGGTATAGCTGTTGGGCTTGTAGGAGCTTCAGCTATGGGGACAATGGGAGAAAAACCGGAAATTTCAGGCAGAGCACTCATATTCCTGGGTCTTGCCGAAGGAATCGCCATCTACGGCCTTATAGTATCTATTATGATTTTGGGAAAGATAGATTGAAACTTTTTTTTCTGGGTAATAAAGAGGAGTGTCTAGGTTTTTCTCTGGCCGGTGCGCAGAGTATTCAGGTGCGAAATGAAGATGATTTTGTTGAAACTATGGAAAAACTGCTCAAAGAGAAAGATACAGGCGTCATTATCGCTGCAGACCGCTTTTTTGAAGTCTACTCTTTGAAGTTTTCCAAAAAAAGAAAGAAAAAAGCTGTTCCGGCTGTTGTTTTTGTTCCTTCAATAGAGGGCAAACATATAAAAAGAGATATAAAAGGATATATATCAGGTGTACTCGGAATCAGACTTTGAAAACTTTTCAAGAAAGATACTCTCTTCGGCTAAAAACAGAGCAGAAGAAATTTTGGAAGAAGCACGGGAGTATGCCAGAAAAAAGATAGAAAATGCACAAAATGAGGCCCTTGCCACTCTTAATGAGGCTGCTATAAAACTGCGAAAAGAAGCCGAATCTTTTAAGAAAGAGGAGTATACAAAACTTGAATCGGAATTAAAAATAGATTGGCAGCTCTTTTTATCAGATATAAAGGCCGCCGTTTTGGCGGATACTCTAAAAGAGATAGAGCGAAATTTCGAAAAAATGGCCGGATGTTTTTTAAAATGGCTCAAAGAGATTTATAAAGAAGGTAATTTGACGGTTTATGAAAATCTTGAAACCGAAGGGTTTGATAATTTCAATATAACAAAAACTCCGCAAAAAATCGTAAAGTTTTCAAAAGAAAATATTATCATAGAGTTCAGTCCCGAATCTGTGATGGAAGAGTTTTCTGTAATGATAGATGAAGAGCTCTCAAAACATATAGAGGTTTAGATGCCGTATATATCATATATTTCCGGTCCTGTTGTCAGAGTTTCTCTGGATGGAGAAAAAGCGAGTCTTTATGAGCTTGCTTTTGTGGGAGAGGCGGGTCTTATCGCCGAAGTTGTTGAGGTTTCAAAGAATGAAGCAGTTTTGCAGGTATATGAAAACAGTGAAGGACTGAAACTTAAAGAGAGCGTAAAATTTACCGGCGAAATGTTTTGTGCGCATCTTGGGCCAGGCCTTTTGGGATCAGTTTTTGACGGGATTCAAAGACCTCTGGATAAAATCGGCGAAAAGATACAAAAAGGTTTGATGCTATACTCTTTGGATAAAGAGCGTAGATGGCATTTCAAACCTGTTAAAAAAGTAGGCGATGAGGTGTTGCCGGGAGAGTGTGTAGGAGAGGTCCGTGAGCGCGGCCTCATCCATAAAATCATGCTTCCTTCCGATACCAAAGGAGTTATAGAGTATATTTCTTGCGAGGGAGAGTACGGAATAAAAGAGGAGATTCTTCGCCTTGAAAACGGCTTTTCGATGAGTATGGTGCAAAAAGTTCCTCTAAGAATTCCAAGAGAGTTTAAAAGCCGTGAAAGTTCGTACGAGCCTCTTCTTACGGGACAAAGAATAATCGATTTTCTGTTTCCGGTTGCAAAAGGTGGAGCCGCCTCAATTCCAGGAGGATTCGGTACGGGAAAGACAATTTTGCAGCAGACTCTTGCAAAATGGAGTGATGCCGATGTTATCGTATATGTAGGATGCGGCGAAAGAGGCAACGAAATGACGGAGGTTCTTGAAGAGTTTCCGGAACTCAGCGATCCAAGAAGCGGCAAAAAACTTATCGACAGAACAGTCCTGATAGCAAATACTTCGGATATGCCGGTCTCTGCCAGAGGCGCTTCCATACTTTTGGGTCTGACAATTGCCGAATATTACCGTGATATGGGCTATCATGTGGCTCTTATGGCCGATTCAACCTCAAGATGGGCCGAAGCTATGAGGGAGATTTCAGGCAGAATGAACGAACTGCCGGCCGAAGAGGGTTTTCCAGCTTATCTTGCTTCAAGCATAGCCGCCATATATGAAAGAGCAGGAATGGTGGAGACGCTGGACTCAAACAGAGGTTCGGTTACGATCATAGGTGCGGTATCACCTCCCGGAGGCGATCTTTCCGAGCCTGTCACAAGAAACACCAGGCGTTATACAAACGCTTTCTGGGCTCTTGACAGGGAGCTTGCAAGTTCAAGGTTTTTCCCTGCCATAAACTACAATCAAAGTTACAGTGCATATGCAAATATCTTGAAAGAGTGGTGGGACAGAGTTGATGAAAATGCTTCCGCACTAAGAGAGTGGATGCTTTGGGTTTTACAGAAAGACTCATCTTTGCAAAAAATCGTAAAACTTTTGGGAACTGAAGCGCTGCCTGAAGAGCAGAAACTGTTGGTGGAAACCGCTTCGCTGATAAAAGAGATTTTTCTGCAGCAGAATGCTTTTGACGCGATAGACGCCTATTCGACTCCTGAGAGAATCATAAAGATGGCAAAAATAATCTGCACAATCCAAAGAGTATGGCAAAAATGCTACAAACAAAGACGTATTCCCGTGGAAGTTCTCAAGTCTCAGCCAGTTGTATCGGAGTTTGCAAGAGCAAAGTTTGAAATAAAAAATGAGGAATTGGAAAAGTATGATGAGATTGAACAGAGGGTTATAAAGAGTTTTGATAAACTTATCGAAGAGTACGGCAGGAAATGATATGTTTATAGAGTACAAGGGGGCTTTGAGGATAAAAGGCAATCTTCTCTTTTTTGAAACTGTAGAGGATGTGGCCTACGGAGAAAAAGTACTGATAAAATATCAGGGTCGTGAAATATACGGCAGAGTCGCCGCTGTGGGAGAAAAGACAACCCTTATAGAGATACTTGGCACCACCTACGGTATCGGAGTGGAAGGGCTAAGGGTAAAGTACAGCAAAGAGCCTTTTATGATAGGAGTCGGAAGGTCTATGCTGGGACGTATATTTGATGCGTTTGCCGAACCGATAGACGCAATGGGACCTGTCGTGATAGAAGATAGGCTGGATATTTCAGGTTCGGCCTACAATCCGGCAAAAAGAGTCCATCCAAGAGACTATGTGCATACAGGAATAAGTGCCATAGATGGTCTCAACACTCTTGTAAAAGGACAAAAACTTCCCATATTTGCACTGTCAGGGGTTTCAACTGACGAACTTGTTGCACAGATAGTAAGACAGATAGGGGCTGCACATAAAAAAAGTGCTGTCGTGTTTGCAGCCATAGGAATAAAACATGAAAATGCAGACTTTTTTATCAAAAACATAATGGCGAGCGGTCAGTATAAAAATACCGCTGTTTTCATTAACAGAGCGGATGAGCCCAGTGTAAATTCACTATTGTTGGCAAGAAGCGCACTTACTTTGGCGGAATACCTTGCTTTTGAGCATGGATATGATGTTGTGACAGTTTTGTACGATATGTCCAATTATTGTGACGCTTTACGGGAAATTTCGGCAAAAAGGGAAGAGATTCCCAGTAGAAAAGGGTATCCCGGATATATGTACAGCGATCTTGCGACAATATATGAAAGAGCCGGTATTATGAAAGAAAAACCGGGCTCTTTGACACAGATTCCGGTATTGACAATGCCCGACGACGATATAACCCATCCCATCCCTGATCTGACCGGATATATAACCGAAGGTCAGATAGTACTAGACAGGGGGCTTCATCAGATGGGGATTTATCCTCCCATAAACGTGCTGACATCTTTGTCGAGACTTATGAACAAAGGAATCGATAAAGTTCATCAAAGAGAGTCAAACCAGCTCTATGCCGCATATTCCAAAGCCAAAAGAGCGCAGATGCTCTCTTCCATAGTGGGAGAAGAGGAGATATCCGAAACTGATAAAAAATATCTGGAATTTGGTCGGGCTTTTGAAAAAGAGTTTATTTCGCAGGGAAATTATGAAAACAGAACGTTGGAGGAAACTTTGGATATAGGCTGGAAGCTTTTGGGAATGCTTCCCGATATAGAACTGACCCGTCTAAAACCGGAAGATATTAAAAGATATATAGATGGCAAGAGAAAACAGCAAAACGGCACTTCTTGAACTCAAAACCGAACTTGAGGTTGCATCCGGTGGCGAAGAGATACTTGAACAGAAAAGAAATATCCTTTTAAAAGAGATAATCTCTTTGCTGGATGTAGTGGACGAAAAGCGCAAAATTGCAGACGAAATGGTGGTAAAAAGCTATCGTCATCTTATCAAGGCTTTTATGGAGAGCGGATACGAGAGAGTTGAGAAAGAGAGCGCTCTGGTGAAGTTTGATGCTGAGCTGAGTGTGGTTTCCAAAAGTTTTATAGGCATAGTCGTTCCGGAAGTCTATTTCAAAAAAAAGAAGAAAGAGCTTCCTGTAGGATATGTTTCAGAATCCGTCTATATCGATATTGCACGGAATTCTTTTGCAAAGGCTCTCGAACTTATTCTAGAACTTTCAAGCATAGAGATAAAAGTCTGGAGGCTTGCTGAAGAACTTAAAAAAACGGTTATAAGGGTAAACGCTCTTAAAAACTACTATCTTCCAAAATACAAAAATGAGATAAAAAGGATAAGTTCTTCTCTTGAAGAGTCTGAAAGAGAGTTTTTGGCAGTTTTAAAAATTTTACAAAAGAGAATCGAACCTTTTGAATAAATTCAGCTGTTCAGTTTTGTTAAAAAGGATTTTGCAATAGACTTTAATAGAGTAGTGCCAATCACTGTAAAATCCGGGCTAATATCTCTTTTTGTTCTTCTATGGTATAGTTGAATTTGAATTCCGCTTCTTTCAAATAATAGAAAAAATTTTCACTCTCTACTCCTTTGAATTTGACTATAAACTCTTCGAAAAAATCCCAGAATTCGGTTATGAGGTTAAGTCTTTTTTCAAGTTTTGCGATTTTATTGAATCTTAAAAATTGTGAAAGCTGGTTGTAGTAGACATCTTCGATACCGTCTTGCAAAAAAGCGCTTTTGTATTTTTTCAGATCCGGCATCAGGAGGTTATAGACTTTGCCGCCGTAGTCGAATGTCAGGAAATTCTGTGCATCGAAAATATATTTTTTTTCTTTTCTTTTGCTTCTTTCAAGATACATATATTCGTCAAACTCTTTAACCTCTTTTTTTTTCTGGTACTCCTCTTCAAGAAAAAGTGCTATCTTTTTTCTGAAGAGATCATATCTTTTTTTGACAGTTGCATAATTTGCCCCGATTTTTTTTGAGCATTCATATGCGTTTAATCCGCTGCAAAAGGCTTCTATGACAGCAGTATCGAGAGCTATTTTTTTTGGGCTCATCTTTTTTTTGCATTTTGAACATTTGAGTTGTCCGCTTTTAAGCCTGTAAAGCTTTTCATTTTTGCAGTATATGCACTCTTTAATCATGTTTTTGTGCTGCTTTTTTGCCATACAATTTTTTTGCCAAAACCCATTGTATTATCCGTCATCTTTATAAATTCAAGCTCTATTGTCCAAAGTATGGGGTTCGCTACTTTTGCAAAGGGAAATTTTTTAAAATAGCACTCTTTTTGCTCTTTGGTTATACTGTTTTGCAATTGGCCTGTAAACTGGATACCTTGTATTTTTCCTATATTTTTTGTCTCTTTGGAGATTGTTCCTGCCACATTTGGATTTTTCAGAGCTTCCTGCATATGCCTCGTCTCTATGTCAGAAGCAAAAACCAAAACAGCGCCGCAACTCTCATATGCATAAAAACAGCTTGCGCAATATGGGCTTTTTTCACTGCATACTGCAAGTGTGAGCAGGTGATGTTTGGCAAAATATTTTTGGATTTTTTCATCGATTTTTTTCATAGTTGAAATATTATCATATTATCCGACTGCAAGATTGTACCCTTGAAGAACAAACCAGTATCTTCCCAATTTCGCTAAAAATACCAGTATCAGGAATTTTTTCAGACTATAGTGCATAACGCCGGCGATAAATGTTATCGGATCTCCGATAACAGGCGCCCAGGAAAGCAGAAGCGCAAATGGCCCAAATCTGTCAAAATAGCTTTGGGCTTTTTCTATCTGATCTGCTTTCAGATATTTTTTTCTTACAAGATAGTCTGTTCCTTTGAGTCCTATATAGTAGTTGAGCAGCGAGCCGAGTGTATTTCCTATTGAGGCGCTTAAGAGCAAAATCCAGGGATTGAGTCCCTGGTGAAGATAATATACCAGCATCCCCTCGCTGTATACGGGAAGAAAAGTTGCCGCAGCAAAAGCTGACAGAAAAAGCAGAAAATATCCGAGCATAAACAAAAGAGCCTTTGTTTTTTCGGATATGATAACACAGCTGTCACCGAAAAGCAAAAGCTTTTCGGTTCAGGTCATACGGCAAACTCTATATCAAAGCTTTCACTTGCAAGATATTCGCCAAAGCTTTTGAAACCGCTTTTTTGATAACTTGTTATAAGTTTTTCAATAAAACCGGGTATCTCTTCGTGTGTGAGCAAAATTCCTGTTCTTTTTGAAAAACGGCTTGATTTTCCTTCGAGTTTTCCGCCTACCAAAAGCTCAAAACCTCTGACTTTTTTTTCGCCCCGTGTAAAAGTGGCTCCGCTTAGGCCGATATCTGCAATGCAGGGATGTGCACATGAATTAGGGCATCCGTTTACGCTTATATTGACCGGCTCGCCAAAAGCCGGGAATCTGTTTTCAAGATAAAGAGCGATTTCTTCAGCAAGGCTTTTTGTCTCGCTTATGGCAAATTTACAAAAATCCAGACCGGTACATGCCGTTGTCCTTGTCCTGAAAGCTGATGGATAAGGATTGATTTTCATCTTTTCAAGCTCTTCGCAAACTCTGTTTACCGCCTCTTTCGGAACATCCAAAATGATGAAATTCTGTTTTGTTGTAGTGCGAATTTCATTTATTTCGTATTTTTCAAGCAGGCTGTATAGCTGCAAGAGTCTGTCTCCTCCCATTTTTCCGCCGAAAAGTGCACATCCTATGTGACTGGTATCGCTGTTTTTGGATGAAAAGATTCCGCAATGATGTCTCATTTTTGCAGGCGATACCTCAAAGATTTTTCCATCTTTGATCCTGACACCTGAGTTTTTTTCAAGAGTCTCTTTGAATTTATGCACACCCCACTCTTTTATCAGATGTCCTAGCCTTGCTCTGTTTCTTTTTTCTCTGTTTCCAAAATCTCTGAATATGGCAACAGTCGCTTTTGTAAGCGGAACTATATCATCCTTTTGCACATATCCCAGAAAATCTGCAAAGCGTCTGTTGCTGGCAAGACCGCCGCCGGCAAACAGGGCAAACTCCACACCATTTTCTCTTTTTACGGCTACAAAACTCAAATCCTGTATCTCGTGTGGCATACAGTGCTGCGCACATCCGCTTACGCCGATTTTAAATTTTCTCGGAAGATTGCTGAACTCTCTGTTTTTGCAAAAAAGTGTGTTTATCTCATCTACCACATCCGAAACATCCGCTATCTCTTCTTCGGCTCTTCCGCTTATAGGACATGTAACGGTGTTTCTTACCACATCTCCGGCTGCCATGCATGTAGTAAGACCGGTTTTTTGAAGCTGTTCAAAGATATCGGGCAGATCGGCCATTTTTATCCAATGAAACTGCAGATCCTGTCTTGTTGTAAAATCGGCACTGTTTCTTGCATATTTTACCGCTATCTCACCCAGAGTTTTGATCTGATCTTTGTTCAGGACGCCTTTTTCTATCTTGACTCTGAGCATAAAATACTGTGTCTGGTCGTATTTTGGCTGAAGCGTTTTGTTTTGCGTATAAAGGCCGTACCATTTAAGACGGTCAATATCTTCCGGATCTACCGGAATATCGGCTTTGGCATATCTGTATATATCATTCAAAACATCCAGTCCGTCTTTTTGGCGTTTGATTCTTTCCACACGCGCCGCTTTGCTCTCTTTCATTTTATCTCCTCGATATTTGCACATCCCCACTCAGGGAAGTGTTTTCTGATATAGCGGTTCAGTTCGATCTCCGCTTCGGTGTAGACTCTTTTTTTTCTCTCCCTTTTTGCTGCATCCAGTATCATGCCTGCCGCAACAGTATGGTTGGTTATCTTGTCAATTACGATAAAACTCCCTGTACCTTTTATTTTGCTGTACGGATCGCACGCTATCGGACGTGTCAGAAGCAGGCGGCATTTTCCTATCTCGTTCAGCTCAAGGGTATCGGTCTTTATCTCTTCCCAGCTGTTTACATCCTTTTTGAATGCTATCTCTTCAAATATCGCATTCAAAGAGGTAGTAGCTCTTTTTATTTCATACTCTCTTCCAAGTTCAAGGGCCTTTTCGTCCATCCATACTATCATCGCTTCGATGCTGTCCGAGGTTGTCAGGGAGTTATTTGAATGTACTATCAAATCTCCTCTGCTGATATCTATTTCGTCTTCAAGAGTCAAAGTAACCGCCATGGGTGCGAATGCTTCCGGCGTTGTGACAAGCTCGGAGCCGCTTTCCAAAGAGGGGAGGACTATCTCTTTTATTCTGCTCTTTTTTCCCGAAGGAAGAACGGTTATCTCCTCACCCACTCTTATTCTTCCGCTTGTAATAGTTCCTGTAAAGCCTCTGAAGTCTAGGTTGGGCCTGTTTACATACTGGACGGGAAATCTGAAATCGCTGAGATTTATATCTTTTGATATCTCTATCGTGTCCAGATATTCCAGAAGAGGTTTACCTTCATACCACTGCATGTTTGTACTCTTTTGTACAACATTGTCACCTTTCAGGGCAGAAATAGGGATAAAATCGACTGTCGGTTTGTGATAGCCGCTTTTTCCGTTTTGGGCGTACTGAAGACTTTCTGAAAGTTTCTCAAACATCTTCAGGTATTCTTCTTTTATACTCTTATATACATCTTCGCTGTAGCCGACTATATCCATCTTGTTTATCGCAACAACGATATGTCTAATCCCAAGAAGAGAGACTATATATGAGTGTCTTCTTGTCTGGGTAAGCACCCCTTTTCTTGCATCTATAAGTATCACCGCAAGGTTTGCGGTACTGGCTCCTGTGACCATGTTTCTCGTATACTGTTCGTGACCGGGAGTGTCCGCTATGATATATTTTCTTCTGTCGGTTGCGAAAAATCTGTATGCAACGTCAATAGTGATCCCCTGTTCTCTTTCGCTTTGAAGACCGTCTATCAGAAGAGCAAAATCTATCTCTTCATTTGTGGTTCCGTATTTTCTGCTCTCTCTTTTGACTGCGCTTAACTGATCTTCCAGGACTGTCTTACTGTCGTACAAAAGACGTCCTATAAGCGTACTCTTTCCGTCATCAACGCTTCCGCATGTGATGAACCTCAGAAGTTCTTTGTTTTCGTGTTCTTTCAGATATTTTTCTATATTTGTGGATATAAGGTTTTTACTCATTTTAAAAATACCCCTCTATCTTTTTTTTCTCCATACTTCCTTCCTGATCTTTGTCTATAACTCTTCCTTCTCTTTCACTGGTACGGGAGAGTAGCATCTCCTGTATTATTTCCGGAAGAGTTTCGGCTTCAGATCTTACCGCTCCGGTTAGAGGATAACATCCAAGAGTCCTGAATCTGACCTTCTGCATCTTCGCTTTGGCTCTTAACTCTTCGGGCATTCTGTCGTCATCAGCCATTATCAGAGCTCCGTCGATTTCCACAACCGGTCTTTTCTTTGCGAAATAGAGCGGTACAATAGGAATATTTTCCAGATATATATACTGCCAGATATCAAGTTCCGTCCAGTTGGAAAGAGGAAATACTCTTACGCTTTCGCCCCTGTTTATTCTTGTATTGTATATGTTCCAAAGCTCCGGTCTTTGGTTTTTGGGATCCCATCTGTGGAACTTGTCTCTGAATGAAAAGATTCTCTCTTTTGCTCTGCTTTTCTCTTCATCTCTTCTGGCTCCTCCGATAACAGCATCGAATTTTCCTTTGTTTAAAGCCTGTTTCAGTGCCTGTGTCTTCATTATGTCCGTATGTAGCTTCGAACCATGGATAAAAGGGTTTATATTCATCTCTATCCCTTCCGGATTTGTATGAACTATCAGATCCACTCCAAGCTCTTTTACTCTTTTATCCCTAAATTCGATCATCTCTTTGAACTTCCACAATGTATCCACATGCAGAAGAGGAAAAGGCGGTTTTCCGGGATAGAAAGCTTTCATAGCAAGATGTAGCATTACCGAGCTGTCTTTGCCGATGCTGTACATCATAACCGGATTTTCGAACTGAGCCGCCACCTCTCTTAATATATGTATCGACTCCGCTTCAAGCTGTTTTAAGTGTGTAAGTCTGTTTTTTTCACTCATTTCTACCTCTTTATCTTTTTATATGCAGTCCGCACTCTTTATGTTCTGGCTCTTCCCACCACCATCGTCCGCTTCTTATATCCTCGCCCTCTTTGACGGCCCTTGTACAGGGCTCGCAACCGATACTTGGAAATCCTCTGTCATGTAAAGAGTTGTACGGAATATCGTTTTTACGGATGTATTCCCATACCTCATAGGTTTTCCATTCGAAAAGCGGGTTAAGTTTTATTAGGCCAAAGGTCGTATCGTATTCGATCAGTCTGGCATCGCTTCTGGTAACAGACTGTTCTCGTCTAAGACCTGTAATCCACGCTTTTTTGTCCTTCAGAGCTCTTTTTAGCGGTTCTATTTTTCTTACTTCGCAACATCGTTTTCTATTCTCTATGCTTTCATAAAAACCGTTGATTCCCTGATCTCTTACAAGCTGTTCCAGGCTGTTATAGTCGGGGTAGTATGCCCGTATTTTTATACCGTATCTCTTTTCGGTTTTCTCCCATGTTCTGTATGTCTCTTCATGGAGTCTTCCTGTATCGAGCGTGAAGATCTCAGTTTTGGGATCGATGCTTGCTACCATATGTGTAAGCACCTGGTCTTCGACCCCGAAACTGCTTGCAAGAGCGATATGGCCGGAAAACTCTTTCAGAAAATATTCGAGAACATTTTCAGGATTCTCTTTTTCATAAACTTTGTTGAAATTTTCGGCGATTTGTGTCAATCCATTCATTTAAATCTCTCCTATATCTGATATTCAGGCTCTTTTTCTATTCGTCCAAGGGGTATCTTATTCCATGCTCTTTCATGGAAATAGTAAAGAATCATTTTGGTTACAAGTTCGATGCCGCCTATAGAAGCGGCCATTCCGAAACTGCCGGTTATGAAAAAGGATATGATTATAGTATCGATTGTGCCGAGTGCTCTCCATGATATTGTTTTTATTACACTTCTATAAGGCTTTTCATGCATTCCTTTACTCCATATTTACTAACTCTATCGATTTAGTCAAGATTAAATATAAAAAAATTGCCTTTTTACTCGGGCTACTCAAAAAGCCCGCTGCTGAGGTACCTTTCACCGGTATCGTTCAGCATTGTCACAATCGTTTTGCCTTCATTTCCTGCTCTTCTTGCTATTTTGGCAGCGGCAAAAACGTTTGCGCCAGATGATATACCCACAAGAAGACCTTCCTCTTTTGCAAGTTTTTTGGCTGTTGAGACTGCCACTTCGTCACTTACCGTAATAATCTCGTCATATATATGGGTATCTAGTACCTTCGGAATAAAACCTGCACCAATTCCTTGTATTTTGTGGGGACCAGGTTTTCCTCCGCTAAGTACGGGTGAGCTTACAGGTTCTACCGCTACGATTTGAATTTTCGGGTTGTGTTCTTTCAGAACTTTCCCCACACCTGTTATTGTACCTCCGGTACCCACTCCGGCAACAAAAATATCTATGTTACCCTCTGTATCTCTTAATATCTCCTGTGCAGTAGTTTTTATATGAATTTCTGGATTTGCAGGATTTTCAAACTGCTGCAAAATTACTGCACCTTCTATCTCCTCTGCCAGCTCTATCGCCTTTTCGACTGCTCCGGCCATCCCTTTTGCAGGATCTGTCAGAACAAGTTCGGCACCCATAGCCGCAAGGAGTTTTCGTCTCTCTATACTCATTGAGCTCGGCATAGTTAATATAAGTTTGATTCCCATAGCCGCCGCTACAGATGCCAGGGCGATACCTGTATTACCGCTTGTGGGCTCTATCAGGACGCTGTTTTTATCGATTTTGCCGTTTTCGAAGGCTTTAAGAATCATATTTGCACCGATTCTGTCTTTAACCGAATGGGTCGGATTCATAAATTCGCATTTTCCCAAAATAAGAGCTCCGGTCTCTTTTGAAAAAGAGTTTATCTTTACAAGCGGCGTATTGCCTATAAGTTCGGTTACATCGTTCGCATATCTCATAGTCTCTCCTTATATGCTGTAAACCAGCCGATTTGAGACCTTTTGCTGATAGAGTTTGAAATCTTCAAGAGCAAGGTCGAAAATCTCTTCCAGTTTCTTCTGAGCCTCTTCATAAAAAAGTTCCAATACAGGATTTCCTGTAGATGTTTCGGTGATTTTTATATCCCCTTCAAGTGATTTTATGATATCGAGTACTTTTATATTTGACGGATGCGTTGCCAGCATATATCCTCCATGAGCTCCCCTGATACTCTTTACAAAACCGTCCTTTTTGAGTGTATTCAAAAGCTGTTCAAGATAGTTTTGGGGTATATTTGCTCTTGACGCTATGTCTTTTATCTTTACAGGTTTGGCAAACTGAAACTCTTTAGAGAGTTCGTACATGGCGACAAGGCCGTATGCACCTTTTGAGGAGAGGAGAGTCATATCAGCTCTCCATAGCCTGTTTAAGATCCTCGATAAGGTCTTCATACGACTCAAGCCCAACACTTAGTCTTACCAAACCGGGAGTTACACCCGTCTTTTCAAGCTCTTCGGCACTCAACTGCTGATGCGTTGTGCTTGCCGGATGTGTTATTATAGACTTTGAGTCACCTATATTTACAACGACTGAAAAGAGTTTTGTATTGTCAAGGATCTTTTTTGCATATTCAAAATCGCCCACTTCAAAACTGACGAGTCCCGAAGCCAATCCCTCTTTGAAATATTTTTGTGCCTTTTCGTAGTTGGCATCGCTTTTGAGTCCGGGATAGTTTACTTTGAGCACCTTCGGATGGTTTTCAAGAAACTCTGCGACTTTCAAAGCATTTTTTGAGTGCTCTTTTATTCTTATGGCAAGAGTTTCCAGTCCCTGGATATGCAGCCAAGAGTTATATGGTGCAGGGGCCGCTCCTATATCTCTTATCAAAGAGAGTCTGACCCTGAGCGTAAAGATAGGAAAGGGAAGGTCTGCATATACAAGCCCGTGGTAACTTTCGTCCGGCTCATTGAACTGCGGATATTTACTGTTTCCTATAAGTTTATTATTGAGCTCTTTGTTCTCCACTATAAGGCCGCCTATTGCGGTTCCCTGACCGTTTATATATTTGCTGGCGCTGTGAACCACCACATCAACGCCTCTGGTCAGAGGATTGAAAATTATTGGTGTTGCTACGGTGTTGTCGCATATGGTTACCACATTGTGCCTGGAGGCGATCTCAACTATTTTATCAACATCAGCAATGCTGATATGCGGGTTTGAAAGCGATTCGAAAAATATCGCTTTTGTTTTATCGTCAATGAGCTCTTCCAGGTCTTCTGCGTTGTCGCTCTCAAAAAGCCTTGCTTCAATACCGAATCTTTTTATAGTATGCGTAAGAAGCGTAGTCGCTCCGCCGTATATCTTTTTCGCTACAATTATATTGTCGCCTGCTTCAGCAAGGTTTGCCACAGCATAAAATATCGCAGCCTGTCCGCTTGAAGTAGCGATAGCTGCAGCACCTTTTTCGAGTGCTGCTATTCTGTTTTCCAAAACTTCGGTTGTGGGATTGTTCAGCCTGGTATAAATTGGTCCCAGTTCTTTGAGTGCAAAAAGATTTGCAGCCCGCTCGGCTGTTTCAAAATCATATGCAGTTGTCTGATAGATTGGTACAGCCATTGTTTTGTATTCATCTTTATTATATCCGTAGTGAAGAGCAATGGTTTGGTCTTTCATATTGAGTCCTTTTTATATGTTTTCGAAAATTATAATGAAAAAAAGTTTTAATGTCAAGTAAAACTATCGACATTATATAGATTAAAAGTGAAAATATAATTGTCTAGTCCTGAAAATATATAAGAATAATATTTTTTAACCGTTTTTTCAAAAAAGAAACCTATAATTTGAATAGTCATTCACTTAAAGGAGAAAAAATGTGCAAGGATTGCGGCTGCAGTATCACTGACCATCATCACCACTCTCATGAACATAAAACTGCCCATGAGCATCTTCATCACAATCCCCAGCTGAACGATACCAAAACGATAGAGGTTATTACTAAAATTTTGGATAAAAACGATCATGAAGCAGCCCATAACAGAGCCCATTTTGACAAACTCGGCGTTTTGGCAATCAACCTTATGAGCAGTCCGGGAAGCGGAAAAACAACTCTTTTGGAAAAATTGGCCGATGTTGCCGGCTTTAGATTTGGTGTTATAGAAGGGGATCTGGAGACTAACAGAGATGCAGAGAGGATAAAGGCAAAAGGAATTCCCGCATATCAAATACAGACAGGAAGCGCTTGCCATTTGGATGCATTTATGGTTCATGAAGGGTTGCATCAGATGCCTTTGGAAGAGATGGATGTCTGTTTTATAGAAAATGTGGGAAACCTTGTGTGCCCCGCAAGCTATGATGTGGGAAGCCATCTGAATGTGGTTTTGGTCTCTGTGCCGGAAGGGGAAGACAAAATAGAGAAGTATCCTGTTATGTTCAGGCAGGCGGATCTGGTTTTGATAACGAAAACGGACCTTTTGCCCCATTTTGATTTTGACGTAAACAGGGCAAAAGAAGCCGCGAGACGACTGAAGCCGAATGTGGATGTATTGGAAGTAAATACAAAAGATATCAAAACTGTTGAAAAAGTGGCAGAGTGGATTGAGTACAAAAGAAAATTTAGATAGCTGGTAAAAAGCAAAGAGTATAAATAAAAGGAGTCTGTATGTGCCTGTCAATTCCATCACAGGTAGTAGAGATAAACAGAGACGAGAAGACGGCCGTAGTAGATACTATGGGTGTGAAAAGAAAAGTAGGAATCGATTTTATCGCTGATGAGGTTAAAGTGGGCGATTATGTCCTTATACATATAGGATATGCCATGAATATTATAGATGAAGAGTATGCAAAAGAGTCGCTTGCTCTATATCAGGAAATCATAAAGAAGATGGAAAATGAAGAAAATCAAACATAGCCTTTTCTCTACAGGAATATTTACGGGGGAAATATGGAACTGAAACTAAAAGACCTTTATGACGGATTCAGAGACCCAAAAGCGATAAAAAGTTTTGCCTCTCTTATAGAAAAAGAGACAGAAAAACTGGATACTCCCATAAATATTATGGAGGTTTGCGGTGGTCATACGCACACTATTATGAAATACGGCCTGCCTCAGCTTCTGCCCGAAAAGATCAATTTTATCCACGGTCCCGGATGTCCTGTATGTATAATGCCGAAAGAGAGAATCGACCACGCATATATTCTTGCTATGCAAGAAGATGTGATATTGGTAACTCTGGGTGATATGATAAAGGTACCGGGTTCAAAAGGCTCTTTGCAAAACGCCAGGGCAAAAGGGGCGGATGTACGATTTGTCTATTCTCCTTTGGATACTGTCAAAATTGCATTGGACAATCCGGACAAAAAGATTCTGTTTTTTGCGATAGGTTTTGAGACCACAACTCCCATGACGGCCGCTTTGATAGATACTGCTATAAAAAGAGGGATAAAAAATCTGTTTTTTCATATAAATCATGTGACTGTTCCGGAGGTGATGAAAGAGCTCATAGATAGCAGAGACATTCATGTGAACAGTTATGACAACCGCATAGACGCTTTTATAGGACCGGCTCATGTCAGCGTCATAGCAGGCTCCAAAATTTATGAGGTTTTCCCTGAAAGATACAACAAACCGGTAGTGGTAAGCGGTTTTGAACCGGTAGACGTTATGGAGTCTGTTTATATGCTGGTTAGACAGTTTGTCCAAAATAGATGTGAGCTTGAAATACAGTATAAAAGAAGCGTCACCAAAGAGGGAAATATCGCGGCTCAGAAGATGATAGACAGATATTTCGAAAAAAGAGAGCTTTTCAAATGGAGGGGTATTGGCAACATTCCAAAAAGTGCATTGAAGCTTAAAGAGGAGTTTTCTTATCTGGATGCCGAGAAAATTTATGAAGATATATTGCCCAAAGATGAGATAGAAGACCATAAACTCTGTATTTGCGGTGATATTTTAAGAGGTATAGCAAAACCGAACGAGTGTTCTGTTTTCGGAACTGTCTGCAAACCAAGTTCTCCTCTTGGCAGCTGTATGGTGAGCAGCGAAGGGGCTTGTGCAGCATATTACAAATACGGGGGTCTTATATGAGCAGAAAAACCGTAACCCTTGCTCAGGGCAATGGCGGAGAAGAGAATGCCGAATTGATAAACAAAATCTTCTACCGTCATCTTAAAAACGAGACTCTAAAAAGAAATGAAGACGCCGCTATTATAGAACCTTTCAATATGCAGTTGACTTCCAAAATAGCTTTTACGACTGACAGTTTTACCGTAAGCCCGATATTTTTCAGTGGCGGAGATATCGGCAAACTCAGTATCTGCGGGACCTGCAACGACCTTGCGATGATGGGAGCAAAACCGAAATTTCTGAGTCTTTCTGTTATAGTCGAAGAGGGTTTTGAAATAAGAGAACTTGAAAAAATAGTGCGCTCTATGAAAAAGGAGCTTGATATAAACGGTGCAAAAATAGTATGCGGTGATACGAAAGTGGTGCCCAAAGGAAGTGCAGACAAAATATTTGTCAATACCACCGGAATAGGAGAGGTGCAGAAAAACGGACTCTCTTCCTCTTCTATAAAGGCAGGAGATGCCATAATTGTTTCAAGAGATATAGGAAGGCATGGAGCGGCGATATTTGCGGATAGGGAAGGCATAGAGCTTAGCAGTTCGCTCAAAAGCGACTGCGCATCTTTATGGCCGATAGTTGAAAAACTTATAGAAGCGAATATCGGAATAAGCGCTATGAGAGACGCCACGAGAGGAGGTGTTGCCGCCGTTTTGAATGAGTGGGCGAGGCAGTCTGAAGTATGTATAGAGATAGAAGAGGCTTCGGTTCCGATAGCCGAAGAGGTGAAAGGTATATGTGAGCTTTTGGGATTTGAAGCCTATAATCTGGCAAATGAAGGAACATTTGTTCTTGCCGTAGAAGAAAAAGATATTCAAAAAGCTCTTGAAATCATACAAAGTTTTGAAAACGGCAAAAATGCGGCTATTATAGGTTCAGTTACAGGTGAATATCCGAAAAAAGTGGTGCTTAAAAGCGAATGGGGCACCAAAAGGTTTCTCGACCTGCCTACCGGTGAACTTCTGCCAAGAATCTGCTAAAGGGTGAAATTGAAAGAGCGAACTCTTAAAATACTTCTGATAGTGACAGCTTTCAACTCTTTGACGCAGAGAATTTTCTGCGAACTGAGAGATGCAGGACACGAAGTATCGGTAGAGTATGCTATAAATAACTCCGTTATGGAAGAGGCTGTGGAACTCTTCAAACCGGACTTGATAATATGCCCCTATCTTACAAAGAAGATTCCGGAGTCCATCTGGAAAAAAATCACGACTATTATCATCCATCCGGGTCCCAAAGGCGACAGAGGACCCTCTTCTTTAGACTGGGCTGTTATGAAAAATGTGAAAGTATGGGGAGTTACAGCTTTGCAGGCAAACAGTGAGATGGATGCCGGAGATATCTGGGCAAGCGAAACTTTTGAGATGAGAGATGCTTCCAAAGCCTCTATTTACAGGCGAGAAGTTGCTGCTTTGGCATCCAGACTCGTAAAAGAGGTGTTAAGAAAATTTCGTGATAAAAATTTCATTCCCGAAAAACAGGACTTGTCCAAACCGGACTACATAGGAAGGCCGCACTCTGCTATGAAACAGGCCGACAGGCAGATAGACTGGACAAAAGATGATACAGATACAGTGATAAAAAAGATAAGGGCATCCGATAGCATACCGGGTGTTTTGGACAACATATTGGGACTTGAATGCTATCTTTACGGAGCCCACAAAGAGGATATTCTCAGAGGCAGACCGGGAGAAGTTCTGGCAAAGAGGTATGGTGCAATATGTATAGGGACTGTTGATGGTGCTGTCTGGATAACTCATTTGAAAGAAAAGGCAGTTAAGTCAATGAAACTTCCGGCCACCTTTGTTTTAAAAAGCAGGCTAAAAGGTATAAAAGAGAGTCGTATTCCTCTTGTTTTGGAAGAGAAGAGAGAGACTTTCAAAGAGATTTGGTTTGAACAAAAAGCAGATGTGGGATATCTCTATTTCAATTTCTACAACGGTGCGATGAGTTCAGAGCAGTGCATGAGGCTCAAATATGCCATTGAATATCTTAAGGAAAAAGATATAAAACTGCTTGTTTTAATGGGAGGAGAGGACTTTTTTTCAAACGGCATACATCTGAATATTCTTGAAGATTCACAGAAAAAAGCCGAAGACGGCTGGTCCAATATTCATTCGATGAATGAGCTTGTTAAAACCATTCTTTATACGGAAGAATTTTTGACTGTTGCTGCGGTAAGAGGCAATGCAGGGGCAGGGGGAGTCTTTTTGGCTTTGGCTTGTGACTTTGTTATAGCAAGAGAGGGTGTTGTTTTAAATCCCCACTACAAAACGATGGGATTGTACGGCAGCGAATATTGGACATATACGCTACCAAAAAGAGTAGGAGAGAATACGGCTTTAAGGCTGACTGAAGAGTGTCTGCCGGTGAGTGCTTCAAAGGCTTGTAAGCTTGGCCTTGTGGATAAAGTTTTTGATGAAGATTTCTTGAAATTTCATAATGAGCTTGAAAAATTCTGCTGCAAATTGGCGGATTCAGATGAATTTTACAATATATTGGATGAAAAAATCGAAAAACTTGAACTCCAGGAATCCATTAAACCTTTGCAGACATACAGAGATATGGAACTTGAGAAGATGAGACCCAGTTTTTTTGACGAAACAAGCGAATTTCACAAACTAAGGCACGACTTTGTTTATAAAGTATGTCCAATTAGCACGCCAAACAGAATAGCGTTTCACAGGAAAAAATTATGCATGAATACAGTATAGTCCAGTCTCTTTTAGATCTGGTAGAAGAAAATGCAAGAAAACATGAGGCTAAAAAAATAAAAAAAATAGTCGTAAAGATAGGCAGACTCAGCGGTGTAGAGCCTCATCTGCTGGAAATTGCGTTCAATACGTTTAAAGAAGGAACCATATGCGAAGAAGCTGATTTTGTTATGAATATTCAAGAACTCAAAGTCCGCTGCAAAAAGTGTGATGTCGTCAGCGAGATAGAGTCTAAAGATCTGTTATACGAATGCCCCTCTTGCAGTTCATGCGAACTAGAAGTTCTCGACGGAGAAGATATGTACCTGATGAGTCTTGAGATGGAGTAAAATGCAGAGCGTTTTACTCTGTTTTTTATTATTTAAGCTCTCTGTTTTTGCTGCAACCGCATGGAGTTTTGTTTTCCACTTTTTTTGCTTTGCAGTTGCATTTTTCAAGACCTTTTTCCTTGCAGTCGCATTTTGATGCTTTGATCTCTTTCATAGAACAACATTTTGTACTGTTACAGTTTCCTCCAGGACAAGCTATTGCGGCAGTAGCGGCAAAAGCAGTACCTATCAATGCTGTTATTATAAGATTTCTGAATTTTTTCATTTTTTCCCTTTTTTGAAATTTTTTACTATTTTATATAAAGTTTTTTAAATAGTCATCATAACTGTTATTTAACAAATTAATATAATAAAATTTTATATTATTTTATTTATGATTTTCATAAGGACTGATTATGAAAAAAGCTTATGAAAGCATTGTTGCAAAATGATAAATACAAAGTAATAAAATTTATTAAATTTGATGTATAATGATTTAGAGAAGACAAAAAAAGGAGGCTGATATGAATTTCGAAAAAAATGCACAGGTTGGAAACGAGTTTCTAAAAGAGGTGGCAATTGAACTTGGTCATCCTGGAGATATCAACAGAGGCGGAAGAGTTTTAAGGTCGGTTTTGAGAGTACTTAGAAGAAAAATATCGCCTGATGAGTATCTGGATCTCATATCGCAGCTTCCTATGTGTATAAAAGCTGTTGCTGTAGATGGGTGGAAGTTGACCGAATTTCCTGACAAATCCATAAAAAATGTAGACGATTTTATAAAGGCCATTACAGAAGAAGACAAGAGATCGGCCGATAATGACTTTGGTGATGAAAATCAGGCGAAAGAGGCTGTAAAAGCAGTTTTCAGAGTAATAAAAAAGCATGTATCCGAAGGTGAAATAAAAGACCTTGAAGCTGAATTGCCAAAAGTGATAAAAGAGTTTATAGAGGAGGCTTAAGCCTCCTTCCATTTGACTGGGTCAAGTCTGTAGAATTCTTTTAAAAGAGTATAGAGTTCTGGTAATTCTTTTTTCATTTTTTCAGGTTTTTCAAAAAAATTTTCCGTTGCTACAGCAAAAAACTCTGCCGGACTGGTTATGGCATATGAATCCAAAAAAGAGCCTCTATAATCTGCGTATATCTCTTCTATTTTTTTGAACTCTTTTGACATTATACGTCTCCATCTGCCGTAAAGCGAAAAAGGCAACAGTGGAGTGCCGTCCGCAAAGCCGTCGGCCATGTCAAGCTGATGTGCAAATTCGTGCAGCCCTACATTTTTGCCATCGTTTGGATTTATATCTCCATCTGTTAGGTCTTTATATGAAATTACGACCTGTCCGCTCTGCCATGCTTCTCCCAGCAGAGCGCTCTCTTCTTCGCTTATCACCCATCCGTTTATGATTTTCTCTTTTTTGACAAAAGCTTCCGGGTAGAGTATTACGGTTTTTACATCTTTATACATACATCTGTCGATTCCTGCTGTTAAAAGACAGGCATTAGCTGCAACCAAAACTTTTTTCATATCATCTATTACTATTCCTTTTACTCCTATAAATTCCTTCTCTTTGATAAAAACCATTATGCATGCATGGAGATTTCTTTTTATATCCGGCGGAAGTCTTTTATAAATAGGGAATCGCTGTCTCAAAAAGGACCGGTATTTTTGCGGAAAGGGTTTGAATTTACATAGTTGGTATCTAAAATCGGTTGTTATAAAGATGTAAAACCTATAAATGAGATATATGAAAATCAGTGAGAGAAAAATTATGAAAAGAGATTGGTAAAAATTCATTATTGAATCCTCTAAATAAGTATAGTAGCAAATATTAACAAAATGTTAATTTATTATAGAATTGCTTTTAAAAAATCTATAATTTTTCAAAAATTAGGAGAGGACTATGAGATATATCGCTCTTTATAACAAAAGTTTTTCGAAAAGATTCTACAAAATCATTAGAGAGCTTTTTGAAAGTTTCGTCAGAAGTTTTGAGTAGACAATGGTGGAGCGTACCGGGATCGAACCGGTGACCTCCACGCTGCCAGCGTGGCGCTCTCCCAGCTGAGCTAACGCCCCTTTTAAAGCGGTGTAATTATAGCAAAAAATTCAAACTATGCCAAATTCTACCAGAAGAGTAAAAATCCAGACAAGCGATGTCATGACAAGGCTTATAAGTACAGCTGCTGCTCCTGCGTCTTTAGCGAATTTGGCTAGGGTATTTTTTTCGGGAGAGGCCAGGTCTACCACTCTTTCTATAGCGCTGTTGAGTATCTCTACAAGAAGCGGAAAGAAAAGAGATACCTGAAGCAGAGCTTTTGATGTAAATCCCACAGGTAAAAACCATAGTCCAACGCTCATAATTACAAACAAAAAAACCTCTATTTTAAAAGAGGTCTCATTCAAAAAGACCTCTTTTAGGCCGTCAATTGCATATTTTGCATTGGAAAAAAGAGAGTATCCCGGTTTGAAAAGCATCTTTTACACCTGTAGGAAATACTGTTTTGCATCCTCTTTGGAAGGAAGAGGACGGGCAGTTATCTTCTCATCTCCAACAAGCACTTCATGCTCTTTACTTTTATCAGCTTTTGAATATGTGAGTGCCAAAGATGCGGCCAACTCTCTATCTTTTTTGCCGGCACTTTTTGAAAGAAGGGACAAGGGACCTACGATTCCGGGAAGTGAAATCTTAACAAATTTTGGATTTTCAATTGCCGCAATTTTTTCATTCTCTTCTTTGTTTCTGGCAATAACGAGCTTTGCTCCATCCGGAAGTCTGAAATGTCTGCCTACTTTGAGAATGGGAATATCTTCAACCTCAAATGTATCGTATTTTATAAAATCTCTGATCTTTTCACTGAAATACTCATCTGTCAACAGGCATCCGCCGGATGGCGAAGGATAATCTTCAATACCCCATTTTTTGGCAAGTTCCATTTGTCTTTCTCTGCTTCTTCCGCTGATATCGAGCAGTTTTTCTCTATCAACCCATCCCTCTGTTTCAGGAATGGTTGGGGGAAGAAGTTTCGCACTGAGCGGCCTTAATATCAATCCGTCAGCATCGCTGAACTCGCTTACTATTTTTAAAGCATCCATTCTCTGGCTCATCGGTCTTTGACCGAGAACCTCACCGCTGATGATAAATTTTGCATCAAGTTTTTCAAGAAGCGCTTTTGCCACTCTTACCATATGTGCATGGCAGTCGATGCAGGGATTGAAGTTTTTTCCGTATCCGTATTTGGGATCAAAAAGTACTTTTTGTATATATTCATCTCTTACATCAACTATTTCGAGTTTTGCTCCGATTTTATCTGTTAGTTTTCTAAGGTTTTCCTGCTTTTCATAGGCATCTTTCGCACCTCCGAATCCTGTTTCAAAATGAAGAGCGATCACTTCGATGCCTTGTTCTATGATAAGTTTCATAGCCAAAAGGCTGTCAAGTCCCCCGCTAAATAGTGCCAAAGCTCTCATATGTTACAAGTTCTCCTTTTTTTAGTTTTTCGATTATTTCTCTATATTTTCTTATTTTGAATGTCTTTTCTTTGAAATCTATATTTTTATCTTTTGCAAGTTTTTTAAGTTTCTGCGAGTAGTATTTTATCAAAAAAATTAATAGTTCCGATCTTAGCTCCTCTTCGCTGAAAGTTTTGAGGTCTTCATCGAGTAGAACTCCCAAAAGTTTAGGATGATCGGTTTTTCCCTCTTTAAGGAGTCTGAATTCGTTTTTGTGATATATGAAGTGCTCTTCGTCTATATAGTCTAAAACCGTGTCTATCAAAGAGGATTCGTTTAAAAGCGTTTTTATAATGCTAAGTTCTTTTGTATCTTTTGTCTGTAGATAGTCTGATTTTGAATATTTTGTATTGACTGATATCGCTTTTTTGACTTTTGCCGTAGAGATACCAAGTTTTGAGGCAATAGGTTCCAAAAAGCGGATATCTTCTCTATAAAGAGCCGAAACGGATTTTAGCACTTTTATGCATTCGTTAAACGCTTTCTCTTTCTCTACCGGATTTTCTATATCAAACATGGTAACCGTCTTTTCTATAACGAAATCGTAAAAAGGTTCTGTTTTATGAAAAATCTTGTTCAGTTCCTCTATTTTGGATTCGTTTACCATATCTGCTGGATCTTTCCCCTCGCCAAAAAGTACGATTCCTCCTTCTATACCGGAAGATATAAGCAGCTTTGCCGCTTTGATGGCTGCATTTACTCCGGCTTTGTCTCCGTCATATGCAAGAATTACTTTGGGTTCTCCTCTTCTTAGGATAGGAAGATGCTGCGGCGTCAGGGCTGTGCCAAGAGTAGCAACCGCTGTATCAAAACCGGCCTGATGAAGCATAATGACGTCAAGATAACCTTCCGTAACGATAATCTCTTTTTTTCTGTATATATGCTCTTTTGCAATGTGATATCCATATAGGAGATTTGATTTGTTAAAAAGCTTAGTCTGCGGCGAGTTTATATATTTTGCAGGATGACCCGTTATGGTTCTGCCTCCAAATCCGACAAGTCGTCCGCTATGCGAATATATGGGGAAGGTGATTCTCTCTATAAGCCTTGCATATACACGTTTTGAGTCAGTTCCCAAAATCCCGGTTTCCACCGCATCTTTTACGGAAAGAAAATTGGACTTTATGAAGTTTATAGTCTTTTCTGAAGATGGCGCGTAACCCAACTCAAACTTCTCTATACTTGACTCAAAAACACCTCTTTCTTTGAGATACTTCATAGCATCGGGTGTGGAGTCTAGCATCTTTTTATAAAATTTGTTCACCTTTTCGAGTATTTTATGAAGGTCATGCCCCTTTTTTTCGTTTGTGTAGTTTAGATGTATATTGTACATGGAGGCAAGTTTCTCTATCGCCTCGGGATAGGGGAGTTTTTCGTACTCCATTACGAACTTTATCGCATCTCCTCCGGCTCCGCAGCCGAAACAGTGATATATCTGTTTTGAAGGGCTTACTACAAGGCTGGGAGTATCCTCGTTATGAAAAGGACAGAGTGCCTTGAAATTTGCACCGCTTTTTTTAAGCTCTATATAATTCCCTACAACATCGACAATATCAAGTCTGTTTTTAAGTTGTTCTATTGAATCTCTCTCTATCATATATTCATTATATCATAATGGCCTCTTTTTGTCTTTATCCATTTGTCCCTTTATAGTATAATTAAATCAAAAATTAGCAGGGAAGACTTTGGATAACTTTTTGCTTGAGTACAGAGACCCGCTTTTCGGAATCATCATTTTTTTTTCACTTATATTCATTATCTCTTTTTTTAGCTATTGGTGGGGAATAATGAAATCAAAAGAGGAGGAGAGTGAGCTAGGCAGATTTCTTTCAAAGTTTGAAGGTAATGCTGACAAAGAGCTATGGAGCCCGGAAAATCTGGACGATACAAAAAAAGCGCTTCTGTTGCTCGCATCCTCTTTTGAAAAGAGCGGCGATTTTGAAAAAGCTATAGCCATTTATCTGGGAATTCTTGAAAAAACTGTGAATAAAAGTGAAAAACATGATGTTTTAAGACTTCTTGGAAGAGTCTATTTCAAAGCGGGATTCCTGCAAAGATGTAAAGATATTTTTATCGAAATTCTCAAATTTTTCCCAAGAGACCCATGGTCTCTCAGATATCTTATGGTTACATACGAAAGGCTCAGAGACTACAGAAAGGCTCTTGAGATAACAGAATCTCTAGAAGAGCTCGAAGATGTAAAAGAAGAAAGAGGCTATCTTTTGGCCAGAAACATTATCGAAGAGTCCTCTTTGTCCGATACGGAGAAGATAAGAAGACTTCTTGCTCTTTATGCAGATTTTCCAGGCCATACGAGGCTGATTTTCGAATTTATATTCAAAACCAGACCAAATGAAGGTTGGAAGGCGCTAAAAGAGGAGCATTATCCGATTATATGCGATATTTTATGGAACTTGCCTTATCATAGTGTAGATTTCGGAAGAGTAGAAAAAAACAGATATTTAAAGGAGCTTTATAGTGCAAAAGGTTATGGAAACTATGCTGATGGAAGTACTGTTTTTGAGTTTGATGTTTTGATAAACCTTAACAAAGAAGAATACGGTAGAGCCGGTCTGGAATTTGAATATATATGCCGTGAGTGCAAACAGATATTTCCTCTTCCTTTCAACAGATGTCCGAACTGTATGAAAACAGGCAGTGCTGAACCAGAAATGCTCATATCAGAGGTTATAAATGAAAAAGATATATCTATATAGTGACGGCTCCTCATTAGGCAATCCGGGACCTGGAGGTTTTTGTACCATTATAAGATACAAGAAGCATGAAAAGATAATAAAAGGCGCAGAGCCGCATACCACAAACAACAGAATGGAACTAAGAGCCGTCATAGAAGGCCTAAAAGCATTGAAAGAGCCCTGTGAGGTTGTTATCTATTCTGATTCGAACTATGTTGTCAAAGCGATAAACGAATGGCTGCCGGGCTGGATAAAGAAAGATTTTAAAAATGTAAAAAATGTGGATCTTTGGAAAGAGTATCTTGAAATAAGCAAGCCTCACAAAATAAAAGCCATATGGGTCAAAGGGCATAGCGGGCACAGCGAAAACGAATTATGTGATAAAATAGCAAAAGAGGAAGCGAACAGGATCAAATCGGAGATATGAGTGTGGGTGTGGAACCAATCACCAATCACATTCACGAATCACGAATCACGAACAACGAGAGTTGGAAAATTAGAGAGTTAGAGTATGATTGTTTGCTAACTTTCTGACTTTCTCACTCTCCAAAAAGAGGAGAGAAAATGAAAAAAAGGATAGAAGAGCTGGAAAAGATTTTAAACTATCACTTCAAAAACCAGAATCTCATCATAGAAGCACTTACGCATAAAAGCTACAAAAAACCTTATAATAATGAAAGACTGGAGTTTTTGGGAGATGCTGTTTTGGATCTTGTGATAGGAGAATATCTGTTTAAAAAATTTCCAAAGGCAAACGAGGGAGAGCTCTCCAAAATGAGAGCGTCACTGGTAAACGAAGAGGGTTTTGCCAAGCTCGCAAAAAAGATAAATCTGGGAGACTATATTTTTATATCTGTTGCCGAAGAGAATAACAACGGCAGAAACAAACCATCTTTGTTATCCAATGCATTTGAAGCGGTCATGGGTGCTGTATATCTTGAAAGCGGTCTTGAAGAGGTAAAAAAAATAGCCTTGAGACTTCTTGAAGAGGTCTATCCGAGGATCGACCTTACCACTCTTTTTAAAGACTATAAAACCACACTGCAAGAACTTACCCAGGCGCATTATGGCGTGACTCCGGAGTACAGGCTGCTCTACTCATCCGGGCCGGATCATAGAAAAGAGTTTGAAGTAGCTGTTTTTTTAAATGGAGAAAAGCTGGCAAGCGCCAAAGGCAAAAGCAAAAAAGCCGCACAGCAGGAAGCCGCGAAGATTGCGCTTGATATTTTGAGAAAAAGGGAAAAAGTTGAATAGTTTTGGAAAAAGATTTGTTTTTACCACTTTCGGAGAGTCACACGGAAAAGCTATCGGCTGTGTAATAGACGGTGTTCCTGCTGGACTCGAAATAGACGAAGAGTTCATACAAAAAGAGCTTGATAAAAGAAAGCCGGGACAGAATGTTTTTTCAACGGCAAGAAAAGAGGCTGATAAAGTTGAGATTCTAAGTGGGGTTTTCGAAGGCAAAAGTACAGGTACTCCCATAGCGATGGTTATATATAACAAAGATCAGAAAAGCCGGGACTACAGTAATATAAAAGATATTTTCAGACCAGGGCATGCCGATTTTACATATTGGTACAAATACGGGATAAGAGACTATCGCGGCGGAGGAAGAAGCAGTGCCAGAGAGACTGCCGCAAGAGTTGCCGCAGGTGCTGTTGCTAAGCTGATGTTAAAAGAGCTAGGTATCGAAGTAGAGGGCGGTGTATGTGAAATTGCCGGGATAATATCACGAAAAAAGGATTTTGAGTATGCGAAAAAAAGTGAAATTTTTGCGCTCGATCCAGATGTAGAGGAGGCTCAAAAAGAGGCTGTTTTGGAAGCTAAAAATGAACATGACTCTGTGGGCGGAGCCGTTTGTATAAGGATAAATAACGCTCCGATAGGATTGGGTGAGCCCATATACTATAAACTTGACGCTGTTCTTGCAGATGCTATGATGAGTATAAATGCAGCAAAAGCAGTAGAGATAGGACGAGGTATAGAGAGCGCAAGAATCAAAGGAAGCGAGAACAACGACCAGATATCCAAAGATGGTTTTCTCTCAAATAACGCAGGTGGAATTTTAGGCGGAATAAGTAACGGGGATACGATAGAATTAAAAGTCTATTTCAAGCCCACTCCTTCAATTTTTAAACCTCAAAAAACGATCGATATTTACGGCAAAGAGGTGATATGCGAACTCAAAGGCAGACATGATCCGTGTGTGGCTATAAGAGGTGTTGCCGTTGCGGAGGCTATGGCGGCTCTGGTTATTGCGGATATGCTGCTTCTTAATATGGGCAGAAGAATGGATGGGATCAGGAAGTACTATTCGTGATTCGTGACTCGTAATTCGTGAATGGTGAATGTGATTGGTGATTGGTTCCACACTCACACTCACACCCACACCAACACTCACACTCACACCCACACCAACACTCACACTCACACTCAAACTACCACACCCCAATATTTGTAAATATTATGCAAATTTATATCATTTCTTATCTAAAACTCAGAAACATTTGGCAATAATAATCTCTACATAAAAAAATTTTTTGTTAAACACTGGAGGCTGTAATGCTTGAGAGCATAGATCTGTTCCTGGATAATTTTTTGTCTTATTTTATAGAGTTTGTGGAAATTATTCTTTTTCTTGCTGTTTTTGGATTGGCAAATCTTTTCATATATGATAGATACGTACAGAGAAAACATCAGTTACTTATAAACTATCCTGTAATAGGAAGATTCAGATATCTTTTTGAAGCCTTGCGAGAACCTCTGAGACAATATTTTGCTGAAGAGAAGTTCTACGAGTCAAGGGATAAGGTAGAGTGGGTATACAAAGCCGCGAAAAATCTGCCAAATTTTATGTCCTTTTCTGTTTCTCAGCCCTTTTCTGGCTCAAGGTTTATCATCAAACACTCTCCGCAGGTATTAAATGACAGTGAGGTAGATAACGATTTTAGCGTTGTTTTTGGGAAAAATCGTCCCATTCCGTTTAGATCGAAAAGTCCGATTATCCGTTCTGCAATGAGTGACGGTGCGCTCAGCCCGGAAGCCGTACGTGCTTTTACGCTTGGGGCAACACTTTCCAATTTTACTATAAATACTGGAGAAGGAGGGCTTACTTCCAACTATTTTTTTACCCACAGGCCCGATTTGAAAAATGCCGGATATCTTGAGATAGTAAAAAGTACGCCTTTTGCGCAGCTTGCTTTTAAGCTTGTAACTTTTTTCTTCAACCGTTCTCTTGCTGTAAAGGTATATAGAAAACTTCTACTTCATAAAAAGACGGAGAATACCTATATTTATGATCCCGTTTCTCACTCTCTTTTTCGTGTAAACTGGAGTGCTCCCATTGAAGAGTTTCCAAAAGAGGTTCCGGCCGATATGCCTGATCTTATACTTCAAATCGGCTCGGGTCTTTACGGAGTAAGAGATAAAGAGGGGAATTTTGACGAAAAAAGATATGAAAAAGCGATGCGTTTTTGCAGAATGACCGAGATAAAGATAGCACAGGGGGCTAAACAGACTGGCGGAAAGCTTGTCGGCTCAAAAGTAACAGCTGATATCGCCTATTATCGCGGTGTAGAAGAGGGAAAAGATCTTATCTCTCCAAACCGTTTCCCCTATGCCAAAACTACTGAAGAGCTTCTTGATTTTGTAGGAAAACTTCAGGATATCTCAAAAAAACCGGTAGGAATCAAGATAGTTATATCGGATGCAAAAAGTGTGGAGGATCTGGTATATACCATGCATAAAAGAAAAGAAGAGGGGAAGGCGATAGTCGATTTTATAACTGTTGATAGCGGAGATGGAGGAAGTGCAACGGCGCCGCTTGAACTTATGGAGTCTGTTGGACTTACAACCCCTAATGCCCTTTATGTCCTTGATACTATATTAAGAAGATACAATCTCAGAGAAGATGTGAGTATAATAGTAAGCGGAAAAATACTGACACCCGATGATGTGGTAATAGCACTGAGCCTCGGAGCGGATGCCGTTGGAATTGCCAGAGGATTTATGATGAGCGGCGGATGCATAAGGGCCAGGAAGTGTGCCGGAACCGATTCTCATGTATGTCCCGTGGGTATGGCTACACAGGACCCGAAACGAAGAGCTTCCTATCTTGTCGTAAGAAAAGGAAAAGAGATAGCGAATTATCATACAAATCTTTTAAAGGGAATTAAAACTCTTTTGGCTGTTATGGGTGTAAAGCATATAAAAGAGCTTGATAAAAAACATCTTACCTATAAAAATCGTCTGGGTGAGATATATTTTGATGTAGATAACTATTTTCACCAAAAACTTCATATATAAGGATTGGCATGGAGCAGCATTATTACAACGTTATAATCGTCGGTGGCGGTATATCTGGTACCGCGCTTTTTTATGAACTCTCAAAATATACAGATATAGAGAGTATGGCACTTTTCGAAAAATATTCGAGAATTGCACCGCTAAACTCCAACGGGAAAAACAACTCCCAGACTCTGCATTGCGGTGATATTGAGACAAACTATACTATAGAGAAAGCCGAAAAAGTCAAAAAGACCGCTCAGATGCTCTCAAACTACGCTATCAAAAACGGGTATAAAGATAAATATATTTTCAAATTTCCCAAAATGGTTATTGGAGTAGGAGATGAAGAGGTCGAATTTATCAAAAAGAGATATGAAAAATTTAGTAGTTTATATGGATATTTAAAACTTTTTACAAAAGAGGAACTGTCAAAAATTGAACCGAAACTGATAGAAGGAAGAAAAGAGGATATCGTAGCAATGGGTGCTCTTGACGAGTACTGCGCAATGGATTTCGGAGGAATAGCCGAAACTTTTGTGGAAAATGCTCAAAAGACCAAAGATAAAGTATGCGATCTTTATCTGAGTACAGAGGTTTACGATATAGAAAAGAAGGGTAATAAATATATGCTAAATACCCCGAGAGGGCAATTTTTTGCAGACTATGTTGTAGTTGATGCCGGAGCCCATTCGCTTCTGCTTGCCCACAAAATGGGTTATGGAAAAGAGTACTCTTGCCTTCCTATTGGAGGAAGTTTCTACTATGCTCCCGCTTCCATTCTTGGTTCAAAAGTCTATACAGTTCAAAACGACAAACTCCCCTTTGCTGCTATTCACGGAGATCCCGATATTTTGGCAAAAGGCAAAACAAGATTTGGTCCTACGGCTCTTGCCCTGCCTAAACTGGAACGTTATAGAGATACTACGTATATCGATTTTATTGAGGCATTCAGTCCGGACAAAAATGTATTGAAAGTCTTTTACGATCTGCTTTCGGATGAAGATATTAGGGACTATATTTTCAAAAATATGATGTTTGAGGTACCGGGTATCAGAAAAGGGCTCTTTTTAAAAGAGGCAAAGAAAATTGTGCCGACTCTGACAGAAGATGATATTGAGTTTGCTGACCATGTGGGAGGCCTTCGTCCTCAGATAATAGATAAGAAAAACAGAAAACTGCTTCTGGGCGAAGCGAAAATAGATACGAAAGAGGGGATTGTCTTCAATATGACACCTTCACCAGGGGCAACAAGTTGTCTGGGAAATGCGCTGAAAGATGTGGAGCTAATATCAACATATCTCAACTGTAGATTCGACCGGGGCAGACTGGAAGAAGAGCTGATGAAAGGAGCTTGAAAATGGCAACTTTTACGATAAAGGATAATCGTACAGGAAGAAGTGCGGAATTTGAAGTTCTTGACTCCACCCTCGGTTCCCCGGTAGTTGATATAACCGGCCTGCACAAAGAGCTGGGAGTATATACGTACGATAACGGTCTTGGAATGACTGCAACTTGTCAATCTGAAATAACATTTATAGACGGTGCAAAAGGAGAACTTCTTTACAGAGGCTATCCTATAGAAGAGCTTGCCGAAAAGAAAAACTATATCGAGGTATGTTATCTGATTTTGCACGGAGAGCTGCCGAACAGTGACCAGTATGAGAGTTTCGAAAAAGATATACGTATAAAAAGTTATCCGCATGAAGGTATAAAAAATCTTTTCAGCGCTTTTCCGGACAACGGACATCCTATGGCGATACTCTCTTCTGCTGTTTCGGCTCTGAGTGCTTTTCACCATCAGCATCTGAACATCAAAGATGATGAAGAATTTATGGAGATGGCAAGAAGAATCATAGCGAAAATGCCTACACTTGCCGCTTATACATACAGACACTCTATGGGATATCCTCTTATCTATCCGGATATGGACAGATACTTTACGGAAAATTTTCTATATATGCTAAGAGCCTTTCCTACCGGAAAGACCGAAATAAGCGAAGTAGAGACAAGAGCGCTCGATACTATATTCATGCTTCATGCCGACCATGAACAGAATGCTTCCACAACTACAGTAAGAGCAGTAGGTTCTACCGGTGCGCACCCTTATGCGGCCGTAGTTGCCGGTATAAATGCTTTGTGGGGCAGAGCTCACGGAGGAGCGAACGAATCGGTTATAGCTCAGCTTGAGATGATAGGAAGTGTTGAAAATGTGGACAGATTTATCAAAAGAGCAAAAGATCCGAATGATCCTTTCAGACTGATGGGATTCGGACACAGAGTCTATAAAAATTTTGATCCCAGAGCCAGGGTTTTAAAGAGACTTAGAGATGAACTCAGAGATACTATAGGTATAAATTCAAAACTGATAGAGATAGCGGACAGAGTCGAAGAGATTGCTCTTAATGACGAATACTTTGTGAAAAGAAATCTCTATCCAAATATCGATTTTTATTCCGGTACGATTCTTGAGGCTCTTGGAATCAGAAAAAAGATGTTTACTCCCATATTCGTTATAGGCAGAACGGTAGGGTGGATAACGCACCTTATCGAGCAGAAAAGAGACCCGAAACAGAAGATATATAGACCGAGACAGAGATACATAGGAAAAAAGAGAAGAAGCGTTCCGTAAGAGTCAAACAGTCTAAAAGAGTGTGGGTTGAAGAGCTTTGGGGCGAAAACTTTTTCTGTGAATTGGGCAAAGCCCCAGCTTTTTTATCGCTTCTATATGCTCTTTTGTGGGATATCCTTTATGTTTTTCAAAGCCGTATCCGGGATATTTGGACGAAATTTCGGCCATATATCTGTCGCGGCTTACCTTAGCCAAAATACTGGCGGCTTTGACCTCTTCTATTTTTGTATCTGCTTTTATCATAACTTCAATTTCGCTTACGCCAAATTTCGAATTTCCGTCAAAAAGATATTTTTCTGCATCTATTGCAGAGATAATCTGCCTTAAAGCGTAAGAGATAGATTTTGAAAGACCGATATCGTCTATCGTTTTATTGTCGACAAATACTATTTTATACAATGAATTTTCCAAAATCGTTTCATAAAGCTTTTCTCTTCTCGTTTGGCTGAGAGCTTTGGAATCTGCCAGACCTTCTATCTCTTTTTCTAGAACAACTCCCGCGACCACCAAAGGACCCGCAAGAGGCCCTCTTCCGGCTTCATCTATTCCGCAAAGATGGTTTCTCATCAGCCCTCCATCTCTATCAAAGCCCATTCATAAAAGGGAAGAACGTGGCATCTGATTTGATTTTCTTCGAACTCGAAACTGCTGCCGACCGTAACGATATCTATCTCTTTTATTTTGTGCTCATTCAGACCTTTGAGGGCTTTATGGACTTTTTTCTGTATCATTACCTCGTTTCCGAAAGGAACACATATAACCGCATGTGAGATATCGGGCAGTAAAAAATCGATATAATCGTAATAAAAAACAGAACCCCCTTTTTTGAAAAGCTCCAAAAAAACCATGTTTTCAAACATTTTGGAAAACTCTTTTTCGAAAGTAAGCGCATTTTTTATTGTGAAATCGAAAAGATATATCTTTTTTGCCGCATTTGAACTGCCGTATTTTTCAACACTGTATATGTATCCTCTTTTTTTGAGCTCTTCGTAGTTTGAGTAAAATCTGTCTTTTGATATTCTGGTTTTGCTTTTAAGTTTTGTAAAGAGGTGGTAGGGTGAGCTTTTATGTCCCTGGGATAGTGCGGCTTCTCTGAAGGTCAAGAAAAGAGAATCCTCTTTGAATGCAAGAGTCAAAATTTCCTGTATTCTTGCTATTTTATTGTATTCAGGCTGCTGTATGATCTCCGGAATCGTGCCGTTTTTTAAAAAATTGCTGAAAATCGCCTTTATATCCTGACTCTTTTTTTCAAAAGCTATATACTCTTCGAAATCGAGATTTCTTATATGTATCGTTTCGAAATTCTCTTTTATCAACGGTTTCTCGCTTGAGAGTATCAACTGTTTTGTTTCGGGAAGAGGTATCTGCTCATTGTAGTTTTCTATTGCTACTATCTCGATGCCTTTTTTGTTGATGAACTCCTGCAGATTGGATTTTATGGAATGTATATCCATTCTTAAATCCGACATATCGATATATAGACGCTTTTTTTTGGGAAATCTGCTCAGATACTCTTTTATAAGAAAAGTTTTGCCGCTCCTTTTTGTTCCGAAAAGTATGGCATTCTTTCCTTCGGGTATTTTTATTTTTCTATTTATAAAGGGTAGTTTGCCTATATCTTTTTCGTAAAGTATCTCCAGTATCTCCATCAAAACTTCCAAACTGTTGTATTTTCCTTCCAAAAAGGAAACAAATTTGAAAGAATTTTACATCAAGTACCCTTAAATTATTGACTGTTAGAGAAAAATCTCATATAATTTCGACTCCAAATAAGGCTATTTTAGATAGCGAGTTCTTTTCACAAGGGAAAATTGATGGAAAAAATCAGACTTAAGCTTAGAGCTTATGACCACAGAGTACTGGACAGATCAGTTGCAGCAATTGTCGAAGCTGTCAAAAGAACAGGCGCTGAAATACGCGGTCCTATTCCATTGCCTACAAAGATCAGAAGATATACAGTTCTTAGATCGCCTCACATTAACAAAGATTCACGCGAACAATTTGAAATAAGAATTCATTCAAGACTTATTGACATCGTTTCAGCTACGCCTGAAACAGTAGATTCGCTAATGAAATTAGACTTGGCTCCTGAAGTGGATGTAGAAGTTAGGTCAATGGGTCAATAAGGAGAAATTGTATGGAATTTATAGTAGAAAAAATCGGAATGAGCAGAACCATCAGCGTACCGAGCGTGCCTGTAACCCTGCTGAAAATAAAAGAAGCAAAAGTTTGCGAAATTCTTAACGACGGACGTGCTATCGTAGCGTATAGCATGGGTAAAAGAAAGAACAAAGCAGTGGAAGGTCAGCAGAAAAAATATAACCTTTCAGGCGAGTTCAACAGATTTGCTACATTGAAAGTTGCAAACAAAGAGCCGGGAGACATTGATGTTTCTGTTTTGCAAAATGCAAAGAAGATAAAAACATCTTTCAACTCCAAAGGAAGAGGTTTTGCCGGTGTTATGAAAAGATGGAATTTTGCTGGTGGACCGGGAAGCCACGGTTCAAGGTTTCATAGAAGAACAGGTTCTGTCGGTAACTGCGAATTCCCCGGTAGAATTCAGCCTGGACAGAAAATGCCCGGACATTACGGAAACGAAAAGATAACAGTTCAAAATGAGATTGTCTCTTTTGATCCTGAGAACAATATACTTGTTGTAAAAGGTTCGATTCCAGGACCAAACGGTGCACTTGGCAAGATAAGGATAGTAAAATGAGTAAAGCTATAGTACTTAACGAAAAGTTTGAAAAAAGCGATGAGCTTGCGCTTCCTGAGTCTTTTGCGCAGATCAGTCCGCACAATCTCTATCTTTATGTAAAGAGTTATGCGGCTGAGATGAGAGCAAACAGCGCGCATACAAAAAACAGAAGTGCAGTCAGCGGCGGCGGAAAAAAGCCGTGGCCTCAGAAAGGTAGAGGGGGAGCCAGAGCCGGTTCTATCAGAAGTCCTTTGTTTGTAGGGGGCGGTGTTGCATTCGGTCCTACAAACAGAAAAAACTATACACAGAAAGTAAACAAGAAGCAAAAGAGACTTGCTCTTGAATATGCGCTTTTTGAAAAAGCCCAAAACGGTAATCTTTTTGTTGTGGATTCGGTAAATGTAGAGTCCGGAAAGACAAAAGATGCGGCGGCTATACTTAAAAAACTGAACGTCAGAGACGCTCTTGTGGTCAAAGACCTAGTTGACGAAAAGACGTATATGGCATTTAGAAACCTTCCAAACGCTTATCTTATAGAGCCAAACGAATTGAATGCTTATTTGGCGGCAGCATACAATGCTATCGTTATAGAAAAAGCTGTTTGGGAAAATTTAGTAAAAGAGGGCTAAGATGGCAGATATAACAGATATCAAATCAATACTATACACAGAAAAAACACTGGGCCTTCAAGAAGAGGGATATATAGTAGTTCAGACCTCTGACAAGATGACAAAAAATCAGCTTAAAGAGGTATTCAAAGAGTATTTCGGCGTAGTTCCTGTCAAAATAAACTCTTTGAAGATGAAGGGAAAAGTTAAGAGATTCAGAGGAATCGAAGGACAGAGAAACAACTATAAAAAATTCTATGTGAAGCTGCCTGAAGGCGCTCAGATAGAAAGTCTATCGGTGTAAGGAAAGAAAATGGCAATAAAAACATATAAACCGTACACACCAAGCAGAAGATTTATGACATCGCTTGATTCAAGCGATATAACAAGCAAACCGAGTGTAAAAAAACTGCTTAAAAAGCTTCCTGCTCATGCGGGTAGAAACAACAAAGGAAGAGTAACTTCCAGGCATAAAGAGGCAGGAGCCAAAAAACTTTACAGAATCATAGATTTTAAAAGAAACAAATTCGGCGTTCCGGGACGTGTTGCCACAATAGAATACGATCCGTACAGAAACTGCAGAATTTCGCTCATCGTGTATAAAGACGGAGACAAAAGATATATCATTCAGCCGTCTGGACTTAAAGTAGGCGATACTGTAGAGGCTGCTGAGAGCGGACTCGATATTCTTCCGGGTAACGCTATGAAACTTAAAAACATACCTGTTGGTACGCTTGTGCACAATATCGAAATGAAGCCAGGGAAAGGCGGACAGATAGCGAGGAGTGCAGGAGCGTATGCACAGATAATGGGGAGAGAAGGAAAGTATGTAATACTCAGACTCCCAAGCAGTGAAATGAGATACGTGCTTGGTGAGTGCATGGCTACTATAGGTACAGTAGGAAATGAGGATTATATAAACATTACTATCGGAAAAGCAGGTAGAAACAGACACAGAGGTATCAGACCGCAGACTAGAGGTAGTGCGATGAACCCTGTGGATCACCCGCACGGTGGTGGTGAAGGTAAAACAGGTCCTAGCGGTCATCCTGTTACTCCTTGGGGACAGCCTACAAAAGGCTATAAGACCAGAAAGAAAAAAGCGAGTGATAAGCTTATAATTTCCAGAAGAAAAAAGAAATAAGGTAGGAAGATGGCAAGATCAATAAAGAAAGGTCCATTTGTAGATGATCATCTTATGAAAAAAGTGATCAAAGCAAAAGAGACCGGTGACAAAAAACCCATTAAAACCTGGTCAAGAAGAAGCACTATCGTTCCTGAAATGATAGGGCTTACATTCAACGTTCACAACGGAAGACAGTTTGTGCCTGTCTACGTTACTGAAAACCATGTGGGATTTAAGCTTGGTGAATTTGCGCCGACAAGAACATTCAGGGGGCATAAAGGCTCCGTTCAGAAAAAGATAGGTAAATAAGGGTAGGCCATGAGTAAAGCAATATTGAAATTTATCAGGCTATCACCGACCAAAGCAAGACTTATTGCGAGAGAAGTTCAGGGAATGAATGCAGAACTTGCACTTGCAAGCCTTGAGTTTATGCCGAACAAAGCGGCAAAAGTTATATCAAAAGTTATAGCTTCAGCTGTAGCAAACGGTGGCTATGAACCGGAAGAGGTTGTGATAACTTCTTGCAGAGTCGACAAAGGGCCTGTTTTGAAAAGATTTAGACCGAGAGCAAGAGGAAGAGCAAGCAGAATAATGAAACCGACTTCTCATGTATATGTTGAAGTGGCTGAACAAAAAGGCAAGGAAAGCTAATGGGTCAAAAAGTAAATCCGATAAGTTTGAGACTGGGAATTAACAGAAATTGGGGTTCAAGATGGTATCCGGATTACAACAGAATGCCGGATTTTGTAGAAGAAGATCATAAAATCAGAACATTTTTGAAAAAAGAGCTCTATTATGCAGGTGTCAGCGATATTATTATCGAAAGAACCGCTAAAAGGCTCAGAGTTACTATAGTTGCGGCAAGACCCGGTATAATCATCGGGAAAAAAGGTGCCGACATAGAGAAACTCAAGCAAAAAGTTCAAAAAATAGTACAAAAAGAGGTTTCTGTAAATATAAAAGAGCAGAAGCGTCCTCAGGCGTCAGCACAGCTTGCGGCAGAAAACGTTGCTACCCAGCTTGAAAGAAGGGTGGCTTTCAGAAGAGCTATGAAAAAAGTTATCCAGTCCGCAATGAAATCCGGCGCCAAAGGTATAAAGGTACAGGTGGCAGGAAGACTTGGCGGTGCTGAAATGGCAAGAACCGAATGGTATCTTGAAGGAAGAGTTCCTTTGCATACGCTCAGAGCGAAAATAGATTACGGTTTTGCTGAAGCTCATACAACTTATGGAGTCATCGGCGTAAAAGTATGGATTTTCAAAGGTGAGGTTCTTCAGAAAGGAATCCAGCCTGAAAAAGCAGAAAAAAGGCCGAGCAGAAGAAGAGCTCCAAGAAGGAGAGGTAGATAGCCATGTTAATGCCAAAAAGAACAAAATACAGAAAACAGCAAAAGGGCAGAAACAGAGGAAAAGCCCAAAGAGGTAACTTCCTTGCATTCGGTACAATAGGCATCAAAGCTGTTGAAGCCGGAAGAATTGATTCAAGGCAGATAGAAGCTGCAAGGATCGCAATGACAAGAAAAGTAAAAAGAACCGGAAAAGTATGGATCAGGGTGTTCCCTGATAAGCCTCTTACCAAAAAACCATTGGAGACAAGGATGGGTAAAGGTAAAGGTTCTGTCGAAAAGTGGGTTATGAATATCAAGCCGGGCAGAATCATTTATGAAATGGCCGGTGTTGAAGAGAGCTTGGCAAGAGAAGCGCTTGATCTTGCACGATACAAACTTCCTTTCAAAACAAAAATCGTAACGCAAGAGAGTGAAAATGAAATATACTGAGATAAAAGATAAGAGCATAGAAGAGCTCGAAGGGATGCTTAGGGAAAAGAGGTTGCTGCTTTTTCAGCTTAGAGCTAAACTGAAAACAATGCAGCTTCAGGACACTAGCGAGATAAGAAAAACAAGACGCGATATCGCAAGAATTATGACTGCGATAAATGCACAAAAACAATAAAAGGTAGCAGGTATGGCATACAAAAGAGAGATACAGGGTGTTGTTGTCAAAAAGTCCGGAGACAAGACTGCATCTGTTCTTGTCGAAAGAAAAGTTATGCACCCGCGCTACCACAAAATCGTAAAAAGATTTAAAAAATATCTTATTCATGACGAAAGAAATGAAACTAACGTCGGTGATGTTGTGGTGGCAATAGAGTGCAGACCAATCTCTAAAAGAAAATCTTTTAGGCTCAAAAAAGTGGTTTCCACAGGAGTTAAATAATGATTCAGAGTTTTACAAGATTAAATGTTGCCGACAACAGCGGCGCAAAAGAAATTATGTGTATTAAAGTTCTGGGCGGCAGCAAAAGAAGGTATGCAAGCGTAGGAGACGTTATCGTTGCATCTGTAAAAAAAGCGCTGCCTAACGGAAAAGTGAAAAAAGGCCAGGTAGTGAAGGCCGTAATCGTCAGAACAAAAAAAGAGATCCAGAGAGAAAACGGTTCCTTGATAAGATTTGACGATAATGCAGCAGTAATTTTGGACAACAAGGGTGAACCGATTGGTACCCGTATTTTCGGACCTGTAAGCAGGGAAGTAAGATACGCAAACTTTATGAAAATCGTTTCCCTTGCTCCGGAGGTGCTTTAATGGCTAAGAAATTCAAAATCAAAAAAGGTGATACTGTTGAGATTATCACCGGAGATGACAAAGGCAAAAGAGGAGAGGTACTTCAGGTACTGCCTAAAAAAGATGCGGTTATAGTGGCTGGCTGCAAGATAGTCAAAAAGGCTGTCAAGCCAAGCGAAAAAAATCCTGAAGGTGGATTTATAAACAAAGAGATGCCTATTCATATCTCTAATGTTCGAAAAGTAGAAGGTGGCGAATCATGATAGCGCTTCAAAAAGATTATCAGGAAAAAGTGGTTCCGGCTTTGAGAGAAGCTCTGGACATAAAAAACCCTATGCTTACGCCAAAACTTGAAAAAATTGTTATAAGTGTCGGTTCCGGCGAAGCGAGCAGGGACAGTAAATTGATGCAAAACATTCAAGATACAATCAGTCTTATTTCAGGACAGCATGCAGTTGTTACAAAAGCTAGGAAGTCCGAAGCTGGTTTTAAAATCAGAGAAGGAATGCCTGTTGGTGTCAAAGTAACGCTAAGAGGTGAAAGAATGTGGAATTTCCTTATGAAACTTATCACAATTGCGCTTCCGAGAGTTAAAGATTTCAGAGGACTTCCGAGAAACGGTTTTGACGGAAGAGGAAACTACAACTTCGGTCTTGACGAGCAGTTGATGTTTCCTGAAGTGGATTATGACAATATCATCAAAACACACGGTATGAATATTACGATCGTTACTTCAACCGAGAGCGACAAAGAAGCGTTCAAATTGCTTGAGCTTCTTGGATTACCATTTGCAAAAGGTAGAGAAAATGGCTAAAAAATCAATGATAGCGAAAGCTAAGAGAAAACCGAAATTCAAAGTTAGAGCCTATACAAGATGCAGAATCTGCGGCAGACCGCATTCTGTTTACAGAGATTTTGGTCTCTGCAGAGTATGTCTTAGAAAAATGGCGAGCGAAGGTCTGCTTCCAGGTGTCAGAAAAGCCAGCTGGTAAGTCACGGAATCCGGTAGTCGGGCGGCCGAAACCCGGTTTCATAATCACGTAACAAGGAGAATAAATTGATTAACGATATGATAGCTGATTCAATAACTAGAATCAGAAATGCGGCGATGAGAAAACAAGAGGTCACAAAGCTTCTTTATTCGAAAATAGTTGAAGAGATTGTTAAAATTATGCAGGATAAAGGCTATATAGAAAGCTATAAAGTCGTTGAAGACGGAAACAAGAAGTTTATAAACGTAGTTTTGAAATATGACGAAAACGGAAACTCTGTAATAAACGAATTGAAAAGAATCTCAAAGCCTGGAAGAAGAATTTATAAAGGCAGAGACGAAATAAAAAACTTTAAAAACGGATACGGTACCATTATAGTAAGTACGTCAAAAGGTGTGCTGCCGAATGATAAGGCTTTCAAAGAGGGCGTAGGCGGCGAAGTTCTTTGTAGTATTTGGTAATCGGTTATACGATATCCATTCGAAGAATTCGTAGAAATATCGTAAAAAAAGGAAAAAAATGTCAAGAATAGGAAAACAGCCAGTCGCAATACCAAGTGGTATTGAAGTAAAAGTAGACGGACCTAAATTGATTGTCAAAAAAGGCAATATTACAAAAGAACTCGATACCGAAGGAAGAGTAGATATTGCTGTGGAAGACAATATGATAAAATTTATGCCAAAAGGCGAAGACAGACAGTCAAGAGCCTTCTGGGGAACATACAGAGCACTTGCAAACAATATAATAGAAGGCCTGACAAAAGGTTTTGAAAAAAGGCTTGAAATAAACGGTGTGGGTTACAGAGCGGCGGTAAGTGGTAAAACGCTTGAGCTTCAGCTTGGATTTTCTCATCCGATAAACTTTGAGATTCCCGAAGGTATCGAAATAAAAGTAGAAAAAAACATTATTATCATAAAAGGTGCCGATAAGCAACAAGTAGGGCAGGTAGCTGCCAAAATAAGAAGTTTCAGACCGCCTGAGCCATATAAAGGAAAAGGTGTCAAATATGTTGATGAAGTTATCATCAGAAAAGCTGGTAAGACAGCTAAGAAATAGTAAGGGGCGAGTCTTATGAGAGAAACATTGCAAAGAAAGAAAAACCAACTCAGAATAAAAAGAAAAAGAAGAGTAAGAGGAAAAATAAGAGGTACTGAAACATTGCCTCGTGTTACCGTTTTCAAATCCAACAGACACTTCTACGCTCAGGCAATTGATGATGACAAAAGTCATACTATTGCCTATGCAGACGGAAGCAAAATGGGTTTGAGAGCCAACAAAGAAGATGTCAAAAAAGTCGCTGCAGCTCTTGCTGAGCAGCTAAAAGCCAAAGGAATAGAGACAATCGTTTTTGACAGAAACGGCTATCTTTACCATGGAGTAGTAGCATCGTTCGCCGATGCGCTAAGAGAAAACGGAATCAAGTTTTAAGGTGTTGACATGGAAAAGTGGAATAGAGAAGAGTTTGAAGAAGTAGTTGTAAACATAGGTAGAGTTACAAAGGTTGTAAAGGGTGGTAGAAGATTTAGATTTACCGCTTTGGTAGTAGTCGGCGATAAAAAAGGTCATGTTGGTTTCGGAATCGGTAAAGCAAAAGAGGTTCCTGATGCTATAAAAAAAGCTATAGACAACGCTTTTAAAAACATAACGACCGTTCATATCAAAGGCTCTACCATAGCTCATGATGTAACTCACAAATATAATGCAAGCAAAATTTTGCTGAAGCCTGCAAGCGAGGGTACGGGTGTTATCGCCGGTGGTGCTGCTAGGCCTGTGATAGAACTTGCGGGAATCAAAGATATATTGACAAAATCTTTGGGTTCAAACAACCCTGCAAACCTTGTCAGGGCAACAGTTGAAGCACTTGCAAAAATCAAGCATTAAGCAAGAGCAAAATTTTGAATTAAGGAATAAAAATGGCGTTGAATAATCTACAACCTGCTTGCAACAGCACGCACAAGACCAAAAGAGTCGGACGCGGACAGGGAAGCGGAATGGGTAAAACTGCCACAAGAGGAAACAAAGGGCAGAAATCCAGAACGGGATACAAAAGAAAAAGAGGTTTTGAAGGCGGACAGCAGCCGCTTCAAAGAAGACTCCCAAAAATTGGATTTACATCGAATGTTGTCAAGCCTTATGTGATAAATGTTGATAAAGTAAAAGCGGTTGCCGCTCTTGACGAGATAACAATAGAGACTATAAGAAGTGTTCACAAGATGAACAAAGGTGTCGATAAAGTAAAACTTATAGGAAGTTCTGTTAAAGAGATCGTTTCCAAAATCAAAGACGAAAATATTACTTACAGCGGACAAAAATAATGAACAAAGCTCTTTTGAATAAAATATTTATTACACTCGGATTTTTGTTTCTTTATAGAGTTTTGGCATATGTTCCTGTCCCGGGTGTAAATATTGATGTAGTAAAAGAGTTTTTTGATTCCCAGGCGGGCAACGCCCTGGGCCTTTTTAATATGTTCAGCGGTAATGCCGTAGAGAGACTAAGTATAATTTCTTTGGGTATCATGCCCTATATTACTGCTTCTATTATTATGGAACTGCTTGCAGCTACATTTCCTTCGCTTGGACAGATGAAGAAAGAGCGCGACGGTATGGTCAAATATATGCAGATTATCAGATATGCGACAATTGCCATTACCATCGTGCAGGCAGTCGGTGTTTCCATCGGACTTCAAAGCCTTACTGGAAGAGCCGGTGAAAGTGCGATAATGATCGATATGCCTACGTTTGTAACTGTTGCTGCTATTTCTATGCTTGCCGGAACCATGATACTTATGTGGATTGGTGAACAGATAACCCAAAGAGGTATTGGAAACGGTATAAGCTTGATAATTTTTGCCGGTATTGTATCGGGTATCCCTTCTGCAATCGCAGGAACGATCAATCTTGTAAATACAGGCGAACTTAACTTTCTTGTTCTTATAGCAATAGCTGCGATAATACTTCTTACAGTCGGATTTATTATATACGTGGAACTTGGAGAAAGAAGAATACCGATATCTTATTCAAGAAAAACCATAATGCAGAATCAAAACAAAAGAGTCATGAATTATATTCCTATAAAAGTGAATCTGAGCGGAGTTATTCCTCCGATTTTTGCTTCAGCACTGTTGATGTTTCCTACAACCATATTGCAGGCAAGTACTAACCCAATAATACAGAAAATTTCAGACTTTCTTAATCCGAACGGATATTTCTTTAACTTGTTGATGTTCTTTCTTGTTGTATTTTTTGCTTATTTTTATGCATCGATTGTTTTCAATGCAAAAGATATTGCTGAAAATCTTAAGCGACAGGGTGGCTTTATACCGGGTGTAAGGCCTGGAGAGCATACAGCGGAATTTCTGAATCAAGTTGCGAGCAGGCTTACGTTCTGGGGTGCGATTTATCTCGGAATCATATCTACACTTCCATGGATTTTAGTAAAGGGTATGGGTGTTCCTTTCTATTTCGGAGGAACAGCGGTTCTAATTGTCGTACAGGTTGCACTTGATACGATGAGAAAGATAGAAGCCCAGATATATATGAGCAAGTATGAAACTCTGAGTGCCGTAGGACTTTGATGTCGATAGCCGTAAGGAAACCCAAAGAGATAGAGGCTTTGAGAAGAGCCAATATCATAGTGGCCGAAACTCTTGAACTGCTTGTTAAGGAGTGCAGGCCCGGGGTAACCCTTAAAGAGCTTGACAAAATGGGCGAAGAGTATATAAGAAGCAGAGGCGCCACCCCTTCATTTAAAGGACTTTACGGTTTTCCGGCCTCGGTCTGCACTTCTGTCAATGAAGTTATCATTCATGGAATACCCAGTGATTACAAACTTAAAAACGGCGATATAATAGGACTAGATATCGGTACGCAGCTCGACGGCTGGTATGGTGATGCAGCTATAACAGTCGGTGTGGGAGAGATATCCCAAAAAGACAAAGATCTCATTGCCTGTGCCAAAGATACATTGATGTTTGCAATTTCAATTATAAAAGCCGGAATGAGATTTAAAGAGCTCAGTTACGAGATAGAGAAATTTATCAAATCTCGCGGGTTTGTCCCTCTTCACGGTTTTTGCGGGCATGGAATAGGCAGGAAGCCTCATGAAGAGCCGGAAATCCCAAACTACCTTGAACACGGAACGCCCAAAAGCGGACCGAAAATCAAAGAGGGAATGGTTTTTTGCCTTGAGCCGATGATATGTCAAAAACTAGGAACGCCCAAGATTCTTGAAGATAAATGGTCGGTTGTATCAGAAGATGGACTCAACGGCAGTCATTATGAGCATACTGTTGCTATCATAGATGGCAGAGCAGAGATACTAAGCAGCGTCAGTTAAAAAAAGGCGTTAATAAGTAGAAAAGCAATTTAGCTTTCTAATTTAAAAAGAGGAGGATTGATGGCAAAAGATGATGTTATAGAAGTTGACGGTATAGTCAAAGAAGCGTTGCCGAATGCAACGTTCAGAGTCGAACTCGAAAACGGCCATGTTGTACTTTGTCATATCGCAGGCAAAATGAGGATGCATTATATAAAAATACTGCCTGGAGACAAAGTAAAAGTAGAACTTACACCATACAGCCTGGATAAAGGCAGAATAACTTTCAGATATAAGTAAAGTTTTACGTAATTTTTTATATAATAGTGGCCTTTTTGGAAACTGCGCGAAGAATCTTTGCATAAATTGCACTGTTTATGCGAGGATTGGTTTAATAGGACTCGTTAAACCTGTGCGTACCGAAGGATAGTGCAAACAAGGTTGGTCGTACGGCGATATGGTGCTGTTTGGAGCGTAGTAACGAACCGACAGACGTCAGTTTGCCGAAAAACCAAAAAGAGGTTGAAGGAGATGAAGGCTGAAGGTTGAAGAGATGTTCTACACCTTCATACCGTATTCTTCTTCCTTCTATAATTCACAGAAGGAGAATAGATGAAAGTCAGAGCATCTGTAAAGAAAATGTGCGAAAAATGCAAGATTATCAAACGCAAAGGCGTTGTAAGAGTAATCTGCGTAAATCCAAAACACAAACAGAGACAAGGATAACAAATGGCAAGGATTGCTGGTGTTGATCTACCCAAAAAGAAAAGAATAGAGTATGCACTTCCGTATATATACGGTATAGGACTTACTACATCAAGAAAGATTCTTGATGCTATCGGTATATCATATGACAAAAGAGTCTATGAGCTTACCGAAGAAGAAGTTGCAAAAATCAACAAAGAGATCCGCGAAAACTATATGGTTGAGGGTGATCTTAGAAAAAAAGTGGCTATGGATATAAAAGCGCTCATGGATATAGGGTGCTACAGAGGTTTAAGACACAGAAGAGGTCTTCCTGTAAGAGGCCAGAGAACAAAAACAAATGCCAGAACAAGAAAAGGCAAAAAGAAAACCGTAGGTTCAAAATAAAGGAACAGGGAGAATAGATGGCTAAGAGAAGAATTAGAAAAAAGGTTGTAAAAAAGAATATAGCAAAAGGTGTAGTCTATATCTCTGCAACCTTTAACAACACTGTTGTTACTGTTACTGATGAAATGGGCAACGTCATTGCATGGAGCAGTGCCGGAAGCCTTGGATTCAAAGGAAGCAAGAAATCGACTCCTTTCGCGGCTCAGCAAGCTGTTGAAGATGCTATGACAAAAGCAAAAGAGCACGGCATAAAAGAAGTCGGGATTAAAGTACAGGGACCAGGAAGCGGAAGAGACACCGCTGTAAAATCAGTGGGTGCCATAGAAGGTATAAGAGTCCTGTTCTTTAAAGATATTACACCGTTACCACACAACGGATGCAGACCTCCAAAAAGAAGAAGAGTATAAAATAGCCTTTGGTGCGCTTAAGTCAGAGTCCAAAAAGATAAGAATTTAGAAGGTTAGGAGATAAAATGGCTAGATATAGAGGTCCGGTTGAAAAAATCGAGAGAAGATTGGGTGTTAGCTTGGCACTTAAAGGCGAAAGAAGGTTGGCCGGTAAAAGTGCTCTTGAAAAGAGACCATATGCTCCGGGTCAACATGGACAAAGAAGAGCAAAAATTTCCGAATACGGTTTGCAGCTTAGAGAAAAGCAAAAAGCAAAGTATATGTATGGAGTTTCCGAAAAACAATTTAGAAATCTGTTTAAAGAAGCTGCAAGAATGGAAGGAAATACAGGTGCAAACCTGATAACTCTTCTTGAAAGAAGACTTGACAATGTTGTTTACAGAATGGGCTTTGCAAGTACAAGAAGATTTGCAAGACAGCTTGTAAACCACGGACATGTTCTTGTTGACGGAAGAAGAGTGAATATCCCTTCTTACAGAGTTAAGCCCGGACAAAAAATTGAGATAAGAGAAAAATCAAAAAACAATCCTCAGGTACAAAGGTCTTTGGAACTTACTGCTCAGACAGGGATTGTACCTTGGGTTGATGTTGATAAAGATAAAGTATTTGGCATATTTACCAGACTTCCCGAAAGAGAAGAGGTTGTAATCCCTGTAGAAGAGCGTCTAATAGTCGAGCTATACTCCAAGTAAGGTAGAAGGAGATAAGGCAGAAGGCAGGAGAGTTTTGTTATATATTCTTCAACCTTCGACCTTCAGCCTTCGACCTTAAATTTTAAAAATTCAAAAAGAGAGAGTAAGCAATGAAAAAAATAAAAACTTCGCCATTTATGCCGTCAGAAGTTGAGATTGCAAAAGTATCAGATAATGAAATTAAAATAGAAGCGTATCCTTTTGAAAGCGGATATGCCATATCTTTGGCTCATCCGTTAAGAAGACTGCTTCTAAGTAGTACTATAGGATATGCCCCTATAGCCGTCAAAATAGAAGGGGCCTCTCATGAATTTGACAGCATCAGAGGAATGCTTGAAGATGTGGCTGTATTTATAATAAATTTAAAAAATATACGCTTCAAGCTTAAAAACGATGCAGAAAAAGTTGAAGTCAACTATGAATTCACAGGTCCCAAAGAGATATACGGAAAAGATATGGAAACAGAAGAGGTGGAAGTAGTTACACCTGAAAACTTTCTTGCAACTCTCAACGAGGATGCAGAGGTAAAATTCTCTCTTATTATTCATAAAGGTATCGGTTATGTACCTAGTGAAGAGATAAGGGAGGAGTTGCCAGAGGGATATATTCCTCTTGATGCATTCTTTACTCCCGTAAGAAAAGCGGTTTATGAGATAGAAAATATTCTTGTCGAAGACAATCCGAATTTTGAAAAGATTGTATTCAATATTCAGACAGATGGCCAGATAGACCCGTTGAGTGCATTTAAAGATGCTTTGGGTGTTATGTACAAACAGATGTCTGTTTTCAATAATGAACTCAATATCGATATAGTTCAAAGTGCGGAAACACAAGAAGAGATACCCGGATTGAAAAAGCTTCTTCAAAAGATCGAAGCGCTCAATCTAAGCGCAAGAAGCCATAACTGTTTGGAAAGAGCGGGTATAAAATATATAGGTGAGTTGGTCCTTATGACCGAAAATGAACTCAAAAATGTTAAGAATCTCGGAAAAAAATCTCTTGAAGAGATAAAAGAAAAACTTGAAGAGTTGGGTTTTTCTCCGGAAAAAGGTCTAAGCAGCGAAGAGGCTGAGGCATTGAAAAAAAGAATCGAAAAGATCAAGTCCTAAAGGGTGAGAAATGAGACATAAACACGGATACAGAAAACTTGGAAGAACAAGTTCTCATAGAAAAGCGCTTCTTAAAAATATGGCGATAGCACTTATTATGAATGAAAAGATTGAAACAACTGTTGCCAAAGCAAAAACACTCAGAAGTTATATTGAAAAACTTATTACAAAAGCAAAAGCAGGTGATTTTAATGCACACAGAGAAGTGTACGCATATCTTCAGGACAAAGCTGCTACAAAAAAACTGGTAGAAGAGTTGGCACCAAGATATAATGAGAGAAACGGCGGATACACTAGAATAGTTAGAACTAGAATAAGAAGAGGTGATGCTGCTCCTATGGCTTTCATAGAGCTTGTATAGCTACTCAAGGGTCTTCACCCTTGATGGCACCTACACACAAACTCCAAACTAATACAATTTATTAATCTTTGTCTAAGCCTTATTTACATATATTCTTGACAATACTTATCATTAACGATTAAAGGATTGCTTATGATGCCATTCAGCGATGAAGACCTAAAGCCTGCGGTCGAAAACGTAATTGAAAAGATAAGACCCATGCTTGCGCTTGATGGAGGAGATATCAAACTCCTTGGCATAAAAAACGGAAAAGTTTTTGTTCAGCTGCAGGGAGCCTGTATAGGTTGCAGTGCAAGCGGAAATACTATAAAATACGGGGTCGAAAAACAGCTCAGAGTAGATATACATCCTGAAATAGAAGTGATCAATGTTCCTATAGGAATGGAAGACAGATGGGAAGAGATGGCATAAAGCAGAAGTTATGAAAACTATTGAAACAAAGGGTGAAATGAAAAGGGAAGAATTATTTAACAAAGCGGTAGAATATTTTATGAACGGCGATTATCAAAATTCGCTTTTTTGCTACTCTTTGATACTGAAAGAGTATCCTGAGGATAAGGAGGCACGCATCGGTGCTCTTCTTTGTGATATGGCAATGGAGAGTGCTACGGAAGCACATGCACTGTTTGACTATTATACTGTTCTCAAAGAAGAGGATGAAGAAGGCAATGCGGAAGAGATTATAGAAGATCTTATAGATTCGTTCAATACAGATTCTGAAAAAATAAACAGACTATTGAAAAATACGCAAAATTTCGATGTGGATATGGAAGACGGGATAAACTACAATGATTTTAAAATGCTTATAGAGGACAGAGGAAGTTTCAGACGCGCTTTTGAAGATATTATGTTCAGTACAAGAGTCATAATAGAAGAGAAAAAAGATTTTATAGATTTTCTGGAACAGCTTATAAAAAACGGATTTGACGAGATGGCTTTGAGTTATCTTGAGGATGCCTATACCATATATCCTGCTGATGAAAAACTTCAGGAGCTTTTTGAAAAAATAAAACCGATGACAAATCATGAGAATTAAACTAGACAGACTCGACCGCTATATTACGGATAATAGTAAAGAGATAGAAAAAGGCGATCTTTTTTTAAAAACATGGCAAAATGCAGCTTTTAGCGAAGAAGCAAAAAAAGCGGGAGCTGATATTGTAACTCCAGCCCAAATTTATGAGAATCTGGAAATCGACAGGCTCAAAATTATAGGAATTACCGGCACCAACGGAAAGACTACTACCGCTGCGGCGATCTATTCCATCCTTCTGGACCTTGGGTACAAAACTGCTCTTCAAGGAACAAGAGGTTTTTTCATCAATGACGCAAAAGCGGAAGAGAAATCCTTGACTACTCCGCCAATACTTCAAAATCTCTACAATATGAACAGAGCTTTGGAAGAAGGGTGCGAGTTTTTTGTTATGGAAGTGAGTTCTCATGCAATAGCACAGAAAAGAGTAGAGAGTATAGACTTTACTCTTAAAATATTGACCAACATTACCCAGGATCATCTCGATTTTCATAAATCTCTGGAAAACTACATATATACGAAAAACAGCTTTTTTGCGGATGAGTCTTTGAAACTGATAAACAAAGATGAAGAGAAGGCAAAATTTAATATAAAAAATGCGATGACATACGGAGTAGAGAATCCCGCAACTTTCCAGGTTATGGCTTATACAATGAAAGAGGGTCTTGGCGCTGTTATTAGATTTGGCAGCGAGATAGCCGATTTTCATTCGCAGATAACCGGCCTTTTCAATCTGTATAATCTTACAGCTGCAATAGCCGCAGCAAAAATCGTTACAAATAAAGAGCTGAAAGAGATATGCGAGACTGTTGAAAACTTCGGGGGAGTCAGCGGCAGAATGGAAGTTGTCTGCGGCGAGCCTCTTGTTATTGTAGATTTTGCCCATACGCCTGATGGGATGCAAAAGGTTTTTGAAGCGTTTCCGGGAAAAGATATAGCTGTTGTTTTTGGTGCAGGCGGCGACAGAGACAGGGGAAAAAGGCCGAAAATGGGAGCGGTTGCTAACAGATATGCAAAAAAAATATATTTGACTAGTGATAATCCACGAAACGAAAAACCGGAAAAGATTATAGAAGAGATATATGTGGGCATAAATGATAAAGAAAAAGTCAAGATTTTACCTGATAGAAAAGAAGCGATAAAAAGGGCAGTAAAAGAGTTGAAAAAAGAGGAGATACTGCTGATTCTCGGCAAGGGAGACGAAGAGTATCAGATAGTGGGAGATAGGAAAATCCCTTTTGACGACAGGAGAGTGATAAGAGAGATTTTTATGCACCAAGATAAAAACGGTTTTTAAATAAATTTTTGTAATTTAAGATTAAGAATTTTAAGTTAAAATTCGGACAAAAAACGTGTTAATTATCAAGGAGACGATATGGTAATGCCACAGCCGGCCTTTTATATATTCAAATGCGAACAGTCAGCACCTCCTGGTTTTCCTAAACCCAGTTGCGTAAATGCGAATGATCCTGAAAGTCAACAACTTTTTCAGCATATGGCGCAGAGACTTATGGAAAAAGGTATTATTGCAACAGTGCAGCCTGTAAGAACAGGGTGTCTTAACAGATGTAACTACGGGCCTGTTATGCTTGTTGAACCGGGGCATTTTATGTATGTCGGATTGACTAAGGAAAAAATTGATAGAATTATAGATGAACATATCATAGGCGGTAAACCCGTAGAAGAGTATCTTATACCGAAAGAGGCATGGGGTGAGCCGGTCTCAGTTACAGATATGATAAATATGGGCGGCGGAGCTGGATAATGCAGATCGAAATGCTTTTTAGCAAAATTCATCGGGCAACGGTAACGGATGCGAATCTGAACTACGTAGGTTCCATTACTATCGATGAAGAGCTTCTTGAAGCGGCAAGACTAAGAGTCGGGCAGAAGGTAGAGATACTCAACATCAATAACGGTGAGAGATTTACCACATATGTGATAAAAGGCGAAAGAGGAAAAAGGGATATCTGCTTAAACGGCGCAGCCGCAAGAAAAGTCCATCCCGGTGACAAAATCATTATTGTCGCATATGCTCTTTATGATGAAAAAGATCTGGAAAATTACGAACCCACCGTTGTATTGGTAAATGAAAAAAATGATATCGATGAGATATTGAACTATATGTAGAAGGAAAACAGGTGAAGAGGCAAAAATGCCAAGAGGTTATAAACAGATCCTTTGGCCTTTTAACCTCTCAGCCTTTTAACCTTTTTCCAAAGGAAAAAAATGTTTGACAAGCTCAATCTTGGCGAATTGGGAAAAGTTTTCGAAGATATTCAGGAAAAAGCGAAAAAGCTTCAGGAAGAGAGCGAAAATAGGATATTTACCGCAAAAAGCGGCGGCGGCCTGGTAAAGGTAAGCATAAACGGAAAAGGAGAAGTTGTAGATATCGAAATAGACGATTCGCTTCTTGAAGATAAAGAGTCTTTGCAAATTCTTCTAATCAGTGCAGTAAATGATGCTTTGAAAATGGTGGAAGATGAAAAAAAGAGAGTAGCAATGAGCCTTATGGGCGATGTAAATCCTTTCGGACAAAAATGATTTCATGAACCGGCTAAACGAACAGTTTGAAAAGTATCTCCTGGATAATTTACCAAAATCCAAAAGTTTTCATCCCCATTTTGAAAAAGCGCTTCAGCAGATGCTTGTTGCCGGCGGAAAGAGATTCAGGCCCCTTCTTGTTTTAAGTGTCACTGATGCCTTGCAACCCCTTCTTCTTAGAAATGCTTTGCCGGTAGCCTATGCTATAGAGCTTCTTCACACATATTCACTTATACATGACGACTTGCCTGTTTTTGACAATGCGGATCTCAGGCGCGGCATGCCTACACTGCATAAAACATATGATGAAGTTACAGCGATACTTGTAGGCGATGCTTTGAATACGCACGCTTTTTTTCTTTTGGCAGACGCCCCTTTGCCTGCCGATACAAAAGTTGAAATTGTTAAAGAACTGGCGAGAGAGGGCGGAATAGAGGGGATGATCATAGGGCAGGCGATAGACTGCTGGTTTGAAAAAAAGAAACTTGCTCTGGATGAACTTAAGTTTCTGCATATCCACAAAACGGCAAAGCTCATAGCCGCAAGTCTTAAAATCGGTGCTATTATATGTAACGAGAAAGAGATTGCAAAAAAATTGTATGATTTCGGTATAGATTTGGGATTGCTCTTTCAGATCCAGGACGACCTTATAGATGCGCTTCAGGATGATACCAAGGCCGGAAAAACCACTTCCAACGATGAAAACAAAAACAGTTTTGTAAATCTGCTGGGTATTGACGGTGCGATGAAAAGTGCTGATGAGCTTGTTGAAAAACTGGAAACCGGACTCGAAGCTTTTGATACAAAGCTAAAAAACAATCTGAAAAAAATTCTGAATAATTATCTTTACAGACATAAAAATTTATAAAGGCGGGTAGATGGACAAAGATATGATGAAAAAGATGGCCGATACTATCAGATTTTTGGCATTGGATATGATACAGGAGGCGAATAGCGGACATCCTGGTGCCCCGCTTGGGCTCGCCGATATAGCAACGGTTTTGAGTTCACATGTGAGAATCAATCCAAAAAATCCTAAATGGCTTAACCGCGACCGTATAGTTTTCTCAGGAGGCCATGCCACGGGGCTAATATACTCTTTGCTCTATTTATGGGGTTATGATATATCTATGGAGGATCTGAAAAACTTCAGACAGTACGGCTCAAATACGCCTGGACATCCGGAATTTGGGCATACTCCGGGAGTTGAAATCACAACCGGCCCGCTGGGACAGGGCGTGGCAAATGCTGTTGGAATGGCAATAGCCGCCAAATATATGTCAAATCTTCTAAATACCGCAAATGCAAAACTTATAGACCATCATGTATATTGTCTGTGTGGAGATGGAGATCTGGAAGAGGGAGTCAGCTATGAAGCATGTGCCCTGGCCGGACGCCATGAACTTGACAATCTCATAATGATATACGACAGCAACCATATAACGATAGAAGGCGATACTTCCATAGCGTGGAATGAAAACGTAAGGCTTAGATTTGAAGCCCAGAACTGGGACGTTATAGAGATAGACGGACACAATTACGAAGATATTGATGCCGCTTTGGCCTGGGCCAAAAACAGAAAAAAACCGGTGCTCATCATAGCAAATACGATAATTGCAAAAGGAAGCTGCCATTTCGAGGGAGACCCCCATTCTCACGGTGCGCCACTGGGAGTTGAAGAGATAGAGTGTTCAAAAGAAAAAGCCGGATTCCCCAGGGATAAAAAATTCTATGTACCCGAGGATGTGCTTGCAAGATTCAGATGTATGGTTGAAAAAGGCGAAATGTATGAAAAGGAGTGGAAGAAACTTCTTTTGGAACTTCCTTTCAAAGAGCAAAACGAGATGCTCGAAAAACTTGAAAATCCCGATTTTGACTCTATCGAGTGGCCGGAGTTTGAAGAAGGCAGCATGGTTGCCACCAGAGACAGCAACGGCAAAATACTGAATGCCATAGCAAAAGCACTTCCGGGATTTTTAGGAGGAAGTGCTGATCTTGCACCTTCAAATAAAACATATCTGCACAATATGGGTGATTTCCCGAACGGGAAAAATTTACATTTCGGAATTAGAGAGCACGCTATGGGCGCAATATCCAACGGCATTGCAGCATACGGACTGTTGATGCCGTTTAATGCGACATTTTTTGTATTCAGCGACTATCAGAAGCCGGCTGTCAGAATTGCCGCGCTTTCGAAACTCAAAAACTTTTTTGTCTGGACGCACGATAGCATAGGAGTGGGAGAAGATGGACCTACGCATCAGCCGATAGAGCATCTGAGCCAATTCAGAGCCCTTCCGCAGTTTTATGTTTTTAGGCCGGCTGATGCCAGTGAAAACGTAGAGTGCTGGAAGAGTGCCCTGAAACTAGAAAACCCTTGCGCTTTTGTTTTGAGCAGACAGAAGCTGAAAACTTTGAAAAAATCACGAGATTTCGGTGAGCCTGCAAAAGGCGGATATGTTATAAAAAGAAGAGAGAAAGCCACTGTAACTCTTGTTGCTACCGGAAGCGAAGTTATGCTTGCTCTACAGGCAGGATGCCATCTCGAAGAGAGAGGCATTATGGCAAATGTGGTTAGTATGCCCTGTATGGAGCTCTTTTTGGATCAGCCAAAAGATTATAGAGATGAGGTAATAGACCCAAATACAAAAACTTTGGCCATAGAGGCAGCAAGTGGACTGGAATGGTATAGATTTGCAGATGATGTACTCTGTATAGAAAACAGATTCGGTGCAAGCGGTAAAGCGGATGTTATATTTAAAGAATACGGATTTACAATAGAAAATATTATAAAAAGAGTCGAAAATCTGATAAATACCTAAAGCCGTCAGGCTTTGGGCTATTTGTCTTCAAACCTGTATATAAAGTAAGTCTGAAATTTGTTGCCTTTGATTTTCGAGCGAACTTTTATCTTCTTTGGCAGAAAAAATATTTTTTTGATATCTTCGCTAACCTCTTTTTCTATAGCTCTTTGAGTTTTTTGGATTTTCAATACTCCGATATTGAGCGGATGCATAGGGGCGGTTATATCTTCTTTAAGTAGTATTTGCGTGTCATTTGATTCTTGTTCCAGATTATCGGTTATGTCAACAATCGCAATGTCTTTAAGCGGTCTGTACTCTTTTTTTCTCAATGCCTCTTCCAAAGAGTCAGCCTTTGTAAATTTGGCGACTACAGCAATCGAGGAGATAAGCAGTATTATAAAAAAAAGATAGAGGTATACTTTTTTAATCATCAAATGTCCGATTATTATATTTGTTGAGATTATTTAGTCCGATTATCAAACAGTGTTTTGTAAATTTTATCTTTTTTTGTTTTTATAAATTCTAAAAGCTATCAGGAGATTGCTATGATATTGAATATATTATTTTCATGCAATTTTTTGTTTCAATAATTTCTTTGACCACAAGACCTTCTATATGAAGTGCCAATAGATCCCTTTGTGTCTCTATCCTGTTTTTAGCCACTTCTCTAAGCACAATTCCGCGATACGCCTTTGCCCAGTGGCTTACGGTTTTACCGTTTTTTAAAAATTTCATAGTAATGTAGGGCTGATTGAGAGCATAGAATTTTTCGTAAAAGCCTGCTCTAAGATCCAAAATAGGTTCATTTTTTAAATACTCTTCTAGCGTTTTTGAAAAATTTTTTTTGTAATATGCTTCCGGTGCAGTATTGCCTATTTTGGAACCTTGCTTAAGTTTGTACCGAGGGATTTTGTCTTTAGCCAGTATCGGGCCGAAGAGATTGGAAAATATGATGAGGTTGTTATCCAGATATCTTTGGCTAGCTTTATCCAAAGAGCTGTAGTCAAGATACTCATACGCTATACCATTATATCTTTCGACGGCTTTTGCTGTAGGAAGAGTTGCAATATCTTTTGTATATTTTTGTATGTCAGACTCCTTTTTAAGACCAAACAGCTTTTGTAACTCTTCCGAAGAAGCCTTATTTACATACTTCCTGTAGAGATTTAAAAGATAAACTCTTTTATCAAAAAGGTCGGGAAGAAAAAATGAATTTTTGTCATAAGCAGAAAATTGGGATTTACAGCTTTTGCTTTCACTTGGCGAAAAAAGGATTTTCATCTATTTCCTTTGAAATATGTCAATCAAATAAATATATATTTTATATCGAAAAACTTCTTGTATGATTCTTAGCATTTATGGGCAGTTTGTCCGGAAAACGAAATATTTTTCGATTATTCGGCGCTGGATCTTCTTTTTGAAAAAATATTGACAAATCAGAAAAAAGTTTGTATAATTCCAGTCCGTTTTCAATGCCGGTGTAGCTCAGTTGGCTAGAGCAGCTGATTTGTAATCAGCAGGTCGGGGGTTCGAGTCCCTTCACCGGCTCCATGATTTATCAGTGTTTGACCAGTAGTGACATCGGGTGGGATACTCAAGTGGCCAACGAGGGCAGACTGTAAATCTGCTGGCTTTTGCCTTCGGAGGTTCGAATCCTCCTCCCACCACCATTGCGTCACAAGAGATGCGGGAGTAGCTCAGTTGGCTAGAGCATCAGCCTTCCAAGCTGAGGGTCGCGGGTTCGAGTCCCGTCTCCCGCTCCATAACTGGGAGCTGAACTATAGAGACCTCAGTATTCTGCTTAGTTTTGCTTCCGAAAATGTATTGTAACTGTTTTGTAACTATGCCCAGATAGCTCAGTGGCAGAGCACTTCCTTGGTAAGGAAGAGGTCGGCGGTTCAATCCCGCTTCTGGGCTCCATTCATTTTTATGCAGCAAAAAGCACAAATTTGGGTTTTTTTTGGTATAATTAGCCCGATTTAATTTAATTCAAAATGGAGGAAAGTATGGCTAAAGAAAAGTTTGTTAAAACCAAGCCGCACGTTAACATAGGTACTATCGGTCACGTTGACCATGGTAAAACTACTTTGACAGCAGCAATTACTGCTGTTTTGGCTGAAAAAGGTTTCGCTGAGAAGAGAGATTATGATCAGATAGACAATGCACCTGAAGAGAGAGAAAGAGGTATTACTATTGCTACTTCTCACGTAGAGTATGAAACTGAAAAAAGACACTATGCGCACGTTGACTGCCCGGGTCACGCTGACTACGTTAAAAACATGATTACCGGTGCTGCGCAAATGGATGGAGCTATATTGGTTGTTTCTGCTGCTGACGGCCCAATGCCACAAACAAGAGAGCACATCCTTCTTGCAAGACAGGTCGGTGTTCCTTATATCGTAGTATTTTTGAACAAAGAAGATATGGTCGATGACCCTGAGCTTCTTGAGCTTGTTGAGATGGAAGTTAGAGAGCTTCTAAATGAGTATGATTTCCCTGGTGATGACGTTCCTGTTGTTGCAGGTTCTGCTCTTAAAGCTCTTGAAGAGGTAAAAGAAGGAAAACTTGGACCTTGGTCTGAAAAGATAATCGCTCTTATGGATGCGGTAGATGAGTATATCCCGACTCCTGAGAGAGATATAGACAAGCCTTTCTTGATGCCTATCGAAGACGTATTCTCTATTTCAGGTAGGGGTACTGTTGTTACAGGTAGAATCGAAAGAGGCGTTGTAAGCGTTGGTGACGAAGTAGAAATCGTTGGTATCAGACCAACTCAGAAAACTACTGTTACCGGTGTTGAAATGTTTAGAAAAGAGCTTGACAAAGGTGAAGCCGGAGATAACGTAGGTGTACTTCTAAGAGGTACAAAAAAAGAAGATGTTGAAAGAGGTATGGTTCTTTGCCAGCCTGGTTCAATTACGCCTCATAGAAAATTCGAAGCTGAAATTTATGTTCTTACAAAAGAGGAAGGCGGAAGACATACACCTTTCTTCAGCGGATATAGACCGCAGTTCTATGTTAGAACAACTGACGTAACTGGTAGCGTAACATTGCCTGAAGGCACAGAAATGGTTATGCCTGGAGATAATGTAAAAATTACTGCTGAGCTGATTGCTCCTATCGCGCTTGAAGAAGGAACGAGATTTGCTATCAGAGAGGGCGGTAGAACTGTCGGCGCTGGTGTCGTTACAAAAATAATAGAGTAATTTCAAGGGGCCTTGCCCCTTTATTGAAAGAAGGCAGTAACAATGAGAGAGATTATACATCTTGCTTGTGAGAAGTGTGGAAGAAGAAATTACCATACGACAAAAAACAAGAAAACACATACGGAAAAATTTCAGATTAAAAAATATTGCAAATTCTGCAAAGAGCATACTTTACATAAAGAAGCAAAACTGTAAAAGGGAAGAAGGTAGAAGGCAGAAGAAAAATTCTTCATCCTTCGTCCTTCATCCTTTAATACAGGGCAGTAGCTCCAATGGTAGAGCGGCGGTCTCCAAAACCGCGTGTTGGGGGTTCGAGTCCCTCCTGCCCTGCCATAACAAGGACATTGAGATGGACAAATTTTTAGAATATTTTCACCATTCGAAATTAGAGTTGCAAAAAGTCATTTTTCCCACAAAAGATCAGGTAAAAAATGCATATATTGCTGTTTTTATAGTTGTATTGATTGTATCGCTCTTTCTGGCCTTGATAGATGCAACAATGTCATTTACTCTTTCACACATAATGTAAGCTAAGGAAATCGATGGCACACAAATGGTATGCGATTCAGACATATGCCGGCAGTGAGCAGGCAGTCAAAAGGGCAATAGAAAATCTTGTCAAAGAGCTAGGAATTCAAGAGAGGCTAAAAGATATTATAGTTCCTACTGAAGATGTAATTGAGGTTAAAAACGGCAAGAAGAAGATTACGCAAAGATGTCTGTATCCCGGATATGTTTTTGCAAATATCGATCTTGATACTGACCTTTGGCATAAAATTCAATCGTTGCCGAAAGTGTCAAGATTCATAGGCGAATCAAAAAAACCTACCCCCCTATCTGAGGAGGACGTAAAAGTTATCCTTGAAAAAGCGGAACACAAAGGTGCGCCAAAACCGAAGATTTCGTTTGAACCGGGCGAAATCGTCAGAATCATAGAAGGTCCTTTCGCAAACTTTACCGGTGTTGTGGAAGAGTATGATCTTGAACACGGAAAGCTTAAACTGAATGTTTCTATTTTTGGAAGAAGCACCCCTGTAGAAATTCTCTACTCACAGGTAGAAAAAATTATATAAATTCTGAAATATATATTTAAATAATCAAGAAAGGAAAAAAGATGGCTAAAAAAGTTGTTGGTGAAATAAAGCTGCAAATTCCAGCCGGAAAAGCAAACCCCTCCCCTCCTGTTGGACCTGCATTGGGACAAAGAGGCGTAAACATAATGGAGTTCTGTAAAGCGTTTAATGAAAAAACAAAAGATATGATGGGATTTAATATTCCTGTTATCATTACTGTTTATGCTGACAGAAGCTTCACATTTATTACAAAACAGCCTCCTGCGAGTGACCTTATCAAAAAGGCGGCAGGCATTCAAAAAGGTAGTGACAACCCTTTGAAAAACAAAGTCGGAAAAATAACTACTGCTCAGCTTGAAGATATTGCAAAAATGAAAATGCCGGATCTAAATACAAAAGATATTGAAGCTGCAAAAAAAATCATTGCAGGTAGCGCAAGAAGCATGGGCGTTGAAATAGTAGATTAAAAAAGTGATCTTCACCGCAGAGATCTAAAATAAGTGCGGTAGCAAAAAAAATGCGGAGAGAAAAAATGGCAAAGAAACTAAGTAAAAGATATAAACAACTGTTGGAAAAAATAGATTCTGACAAAAAATATTCTGTAGATGAGGCTGCTCAGAAAATAAAAGAGCTACAATCTGCGAAATTTGACGAAACTGTTGAGTTGGCACTAAGGCTTGGTGTTGATCCAAGACATGCCGATCAGATGATAAGAGGCTCAGTAGTTCTTCCTCACGGAACAGGTAAAAAAGTAAGAGTGGCAGTGTTTGCCAAGGGCGTAAAAGCAGATGAAGCAAAAGAGGCCGGTGCAGATATCGTAGGCGCTGAAGATTTAGTAGAAAAGATTCAAAACGGCGAAATCGATTTTGATATTGCTATTGCCACACCTGATATGATGGGTCTTGTGGGTAAAATAGGTAGAATCTTGGGTCCAAAAGGGCTTATGCCAAACCCTAAAACCGGAACAGTAACTATGGATGTTGCAAAAGCCGTTCAAAATGCTAAAAGTGGACAGGTTAATTTCAGGGTTGACAAAAAAGGTAATATTCATGTCGGAATCGGCAAAGCGAGCTTTCCGGCAGAACACATTGCTGAAAACTTAAGAGAGTTTGTAAGAACAATAAACAAACTTAAACCTGCTTCTGCAAAAGGAAGATATATAAGACATGCAGCTCTATCTTTGACGATGAGTCCCTCTTTAGAGCTTGATACAAATGAACTTATGGATTTGAAATAGTATTGAAGTTTTTTATCTTAGACTGAAGATAGCGGGCATCCAATAAGACCTGCTTGAAGTCTTCCGTCGGAAAGGAGGAAAAGTGAACAGAGAACAAAAGGCCCAGGTTATAGATTACCTGCAAAATGAGTTCGCCAACTCAAATACGATAATCATTTGTGATTATAAAGGTCTTAAACACAGAGAGTTGGAAGAGCTCAGAGATGCTGCCAGAGAAAAAGAGGCCAAAGTAAGAGTCGTTAAAAATACCTTGGCTTCAATAGCGCTTAAGGGCGCCAATATCGAAGGCATAGAGCTAAAAGACACCAACTTGGCCGTTTGGGGTGATGATCCCATTTCAGTTTCAAAAGTTGTTTTTGATTATGCAAAAGAGCATAAAGACAATTTCAAAATCAAAAGCGCTTACATTGACGGCGAAGTTACAGGTGTTGAAAAAGTTGAGTCTTTTGCGAATCTTCCAAGTCGCGAAGAGCTTCTTGGTATGCTTCTTTCTGTCTGGACAGCACCGGTCAGAAATTTTGCAATCGGCTTAGATGCGCTTAGAAAGAAAAAAGAAGAAGAAGGTGCTGCTTAATAGCGGCGAATAAAAAAGATAAGAGAAAGGAGAAAAAATGGCTATCACTAAAGAAGAGCTGTTTGAATATATAGAGAATTTGTCAGTTCTTGAACTGTCAGAGCTTGTTAAAGAGTTTGAAGAGAAGTTTGGCGTATCTGCAACACCTATGGTTGTAGCAGGTGGAGCTGCAGGTGGTGCTGCCGCTGCAGAAGAGAAAACAGAATTTGATGTAGTACTTACTGATCCTGGTGCTAAGAAAATCAATGCGATCAAAGTTGTAAGAGCAGTTACCGGTCTTGGTCTAAAAGAGGCTAAAGAAGCGGTAGAAAGTGCACCGACAACTATCAAAGAAGGTGTTAGCAAAGAGGAAGCTGAAGAGATCAAAAAACAGTTCGAAGAAGCTGGTGCAAAAGTAGAGATAAAATAATTCTACCTTTAAAAATTAAAAGAGAGGATTTTCCTCTCTTTAATGTAAAATTAGTTAAGATAAAATCTTACCCCCTTCAAAGCGGAGAACCGCTTAATACTACTTTACGAGGTTAGTGCCTATGCTAAACAGTATAAAATCCGGAAACAGATTGAGAGTCGACTTTTCAAAAATCCCTCAAGAGATTGAAATTCCAAATTTGCTTCAACTGCAGCAGAGCAGTTTTGAACATTTTCTTATGATTGACAAAGAAGAGAGAAACAACAGCGGTATAGAAAAAGTATTCAGATCGATTTTCCCTATTCACGATCCGCAGAATCGTCTTAGCCTTGAATATGCGGGAAGTGAGATAACAAAGCCGAAGTATACCATTAGAGAATGTATGGAGAGAGGCCTGACATACAGCGTCTCTATAAAAATGAAAATTAGGCTTGTTTTATGGGAGAGAGACGAAAAAACCGGTGAAAAAATCGGTGTCAAGGATATAAAAGAACAGGCGATTTTTGTCAGAGAAATTCCTCTTATGACCGACAGAACATCTTTTATCATAAACGGTGTGGAAAGAGTCGTAGTAAATCAGCTTCATAGAAGCCCAGGTGTCATATTCAAAGAAGAAGAATCCGCAACTTCTGGCGGAAAGCTTGTTTATACTGCACAGATAATTCCCGACAGAGGTGCTTGGCTCTATTTTGAATATGATCCCAAAGATATTCTTTATGTCAGAATAAACAAAAGAAGAAAAATTCCTGCAACAATACTTTTCAGAGCGCTCGGATACAGCAAACAAGATATTTTGAAGCTTTTTTATCCGGTATCGAAGATAATTATAAAAGACAACAAATTTTTTACAGAATTCAATCCGGAAAATTTTGTAGGGCGTGTAGAATATGACGTACGTGATGAAAATGGAAATCTAATAATAGCTGCCGGCAAAAGACTTACAAACAAAAAAGCAAAAAAACTTGCCGAAGAGGGTCTTAAACTGGTTGAATACCCTGTCGATGTGCTAATCGACAGATTTTTGGCCGCACCTATTATCGATACTTCCAGCGGAGAGATTCTTTTCGATACCTTGACTCAGCTTGATGAAACGAAATTGAAAAAAATGATAGAGCTTGGTATAGAAGAGTTTGAAATAGCAAACGATCTTGCAAGCGGAAAAGACAGATCTATAATCAACTCTTTTATAGCGGACCAGGAGAGCTTGAAACTTCTAAGGCAAACCGAAGGTATAGAAGATGAAAACGATTTGGCGGCAATAAGAATATACAAAGTTATGAGACCCGGCGAGCCGGTGACGAAAGATGCCGCAAAAGCGTTTGTAAAACAGCTCTTTTTCGATCCGGAAAGGTATGATATCACGCGCGTGGGTCGTATGAAAATGAATCACAAGCTTGGTGTAAGCGTTCCGGAATATGTAACGGTTCTTACGCATGAGGATATTATCAAGAGTGTCCAGTATCTTATAAAAGTAAAAAACGGACAGGGACACATAGACGACAGAGACCACCTGGGTAACAGAAGAATCAGAGCGATAGGTGAACTTCTTGCAAATGAGCTTCATAACGGGCTTGTTAAGATGCAAAAGGCCATACGCGATAAAATGAGCACCATAAGCGGAAGTTTAGACGAACTGATGCCGCATGACCTTGTAAATTCAAAAATGATAACAAATACGATTCTAGAGTTTTTCTCAAGCGGTCAGCTTTCGCAGTTTATGGACCAGACAAACCCTCTTAGTGAAATTACACATAAAAGAAGACTCTCTGCTCTCGGAGAGGGAGGCCTTGTAAAAGAGAGAGCCGGTTTTGAAGTGAGGGACGTCCATCCTACGCATTACGGGAGAATATGTCCGGTAGAGACTCCGGAAGGCCAGAATATCGGTCTTATCAACACACTTTCTACTTATGCGAAAGTAAATGATCTCGGGTTTATTGAAGCGGCATATAAAAAGGTTGTAGACGGAAAAGTAACGAATGATATAGTCTACCTTACCGCTGCACAGGAGGAAGGTCTTGTTATAGCTCCGGCCAGCACCGAGCTTACCGATGATCTGGAGATAAAAGACGATATGATCGAAGCTAGAAAAGACGGAGAGATCATCCTGGTAGAAAAAAATAAAGTGGATTTGATCGATCTGGCTCCGACAATGGTTGTGGGTGTTGCGGCAAGTCTTATTCCTTTCCTAGAACATGACGATGCAAACAGGGCTTTGATGGGTTCAAACATGCAGCGTCAGGCCGTTCCTCTTCTGAAAACAGAAGCTCCTATGGTTGGAACAGGCATGGAAAAAGTTGTAGCCAGAGATTCATGGGAGTGTGTGAAAGCCAGAAGAAGCGGTATAGTAGAAAAGATAGATGCGCAAAATATCTATATCCTGGGTGAAGATGAAAACGGGGCTTATATCGATCATTATACTTTGCAAAAAAATCTCAGAACAAACCAGAACACCTGTTTTACACAGACACCGATAGTCAAAAAGGGTGATTTTGTCGAGAAAGGACAGATAATTGCAGACGGTCCGAATATGGACAAAGGTGAACTGGCTCTGGGCAAGAACATGCTTGTTGCATTTATGCCATGGAACGGATACAACTTCGAGGATGCTATTGTAGTCAGTGAGAGAATTATCAGAGACGATGAGTTTACGTCTGTTCACATATATGAAAAAGAGGTTGAAGCAAGAGAGCTGAAGCATGGTATAGAAGAGATAACAAAAGACCTTCCTAATATCAAAGAAGAGGAGATAGCTCATCTTGATGAGAGCGGTATCGTAAAAATAGGAACATATGTAAAACCGGGAATGATACTTGTAGGAAAGGTTTCTCCCAAAGGTGAAGTGAAACCTACTCCGGAAGAGAGACTTCTTAGAGCAATATTCGGGGAAAAAGCCGGACATGTGGTAAATAAGTCGCTCTATACACCACCATCTATGGAGGGTGTTGTCGTAGATGTAAAAATATTTACGAAAAAAGGGTATGAAAAAGACCCAAGAGCAATAAGGGCTTATCAGGAGGAGAAAGAGAGACTCGATAAAGAGCATCATGACAAACTCTTGATGGTTGACAGAGAAGAGATGCTCAGAATCATCTCTTTCCTTGCAAAAGCGCCTCTCGAAAAAGATGCAAAAATAAAAGACAAAGAGTATAAAGCCGGTGAAAAAATATCCAAAGAAGAGCTTTCGGAGATAAACAGATTCGCGCTCAACGCTCTTGTCAAATCATACTCAAAAGAGGTCCAGGAAGAGTATAACAGGCTAAAAACATATTTCCAGAATGAGAAAAGAAAATTGACTGAAGAGCATGAAGAGAAGCTCTCCATTCTTGAAAAAGACGATATTTTGCCAAGCGGAGTGGTAAAACTTGTAAAAGTTTATATCGCTACAAAAAGAAAACTGAAAGTGGGTGACAAAATGGCAGGTCGCCACGGAAACAAAGGTATAGTATCTACCATAGTTCCTGAAATCGACATGCCATATCTAAAAGACGGAAGAGCCGTAGATATTGTTCTTAATCCGCTTGGGGTTCCTTCAAGGATGAATATCGGGCAGATTCTAGAAGTTCATCTGGGACTTGTAGGGAAGAAACTGGGTGAACAGATTCAGGAGATTTTCGAATCCAAAAAAGCCGATTTTGTAAAAGAGCTTAGAGAAAAAATGATAGAGATTGCCGATGTGACAAAACTTATTAATGCAAAAGAGGCTCTTGAAAAGATGAGCGATGATGAGCTTATTGCATATGCCAGAGACTGGAGCAGAGGAGTCAAGTTTGCCAGTCCGGTTTTTGAAGGTGTCACAGCTGAAGAGTTCGAAAAACTTTATGAGATGGCAAAAATCGATATCGACGGAAAAACAGAGCTTTATGACGGAAAAACGGGTGATAGATTTAAAGAGAGAGTAAATGTGGGTTACATGTATATGCTTAAACTCCATCACCTTGTTGATGAAAAAGTTCACGCAAGAAGCACCGGACCTTACTCTCTTGTCACTCAGCAGCCTGTTGGCGGTAAAGCGCTGTTTGGTGGTCAGAGATTCGGTGAGATGGAAGTATGGGCACTTGAAGCTCACGGTGCGGCTCATACTCTAAAAGAGATGCTGACAATAAAATCTGATGATGTTGAGGGAAGAGTAAAAGCCTATAAAGCCCTTACCAAAGGCGAACCTATCCCGGCGCCCGGGATACCTGAGACACTGTTTGTCTTGACAAAAGAGTTGCAATCCCTTGGAATTGATGTAGAAATTTTAAACGAGGAAAAAGAAGATGAAGAGACTGGTACCAATTGAAATAGGCGAAGAGCAAAGACCTAAAGATATCTCGGCACTTCAGTTCAGACTTGCCAGCCCTGAAAAGATACTTTCATGGTCTCATGGCGAAGTCAAAAAGCCTGAGACGATAAACTACAGGACTCTGAAACCTGAACGCGACGGTCTTTTCTGCGCAAAAATATTCGGACCTATAAAAGATTATGAATGTCTTTGCGGCAAATACAAAAAAATGCGCTACAAAGGCGTAGTATGTGAAAAGTGCGGTGTTGAAGTAACATCAAGCAAGGTAAGACGCTCGCGCATGGGACATATAGAGCTCGTAACTCCCGTAGCGCATATCTGGTATGTAAACTCTCTTCCAAGCCGTATAGGAATTCTGCTTGGCGTTAAAATGAAAGATCTAGAGAGAGTACTCTATTATGAAGCATATATCGTAAAAAATCCCGGAGATGCCTATTACGATTTTGAAAAGAAAAATCCGGTGAAAAAATATGATGTACTCAACGAAGAGCAGTACCAGCAACTCAAGCAGCACTTTGCCGATACCGGATTTGAAGCGCATATGGGCGGTCAGGTTGTTAAAGAGCTTCTTGAAGATTTAGACCTTGTAGAGCTTTTTAATCAGCTAAAAAAAGAGATAAAAGAGACAGGATCAGAAGCTAAAAGAAAAACTATCGTAAAGAGACTTAAAGTAATAGAATCATTTCTCAATTCCGGAAACAGACCGGAATGGATGATGCTTACTTTCCTTCCTGTTCTGCCGCCGGATCTAAGACCTCTTGTTGCACTTGATGGCGGGAAGTTCGCAGTTTCTGACGTTAACGATCTTTACAGAAGAGTTATCAACAGAAACCAGCGTCTGAAAAGATTGATGGAGCTTGACGCACCTGAAATCATTGTCAGAAACGAAAAAAGAATGCTCCAGGAAGCTGTAGATGCTCTGATAGACAACGGAAGAAGAGGAAATGCGGTAAAAGGTGCAAACAAAAGACCACTTAAATCGCTCAGTGAAATTATCAAAGGGAAACAGGGACGTTTCAGACAGAACCTTCTTGGGAAAAGGGTAGATTTTTCAGGGAGATCCGTAATCGTTGTGGGGCCAAATCTGAGGATGGACCAGTGCGGCCTTCCGAAAACCATGGCTCTTGAGCTTTTCAAACCGCATCTTTTGGCAAAACTTGAAGAAAAGGGTTATGCAACAACGCTTAAAGCCGCAAAAAAGATGATAGAAGATAAGACTAACGAGGTCTGGGAATGCCTTCAGGAAATTGTTGACGAGTATCCTGTTATGCTCAACAGGGCTCCTACGCTTCACAAGCTTTCTATTCAGGCGTTCCACCCTATTTTGATAGATGGAAAAGCTATTCAGCTTCATCCGCTCGTATGTGCAGCATTCAACGCTGACTTTGACGGTGACCAGATGGCTGTTCATGTACCTTTGAGTGAAGAAGCTATAGCTGAGTGCAAAGTATTGATGCTGAGCTCAATGAATATTTTGCTGCCGGCATCGGGTCGTGCGATAGCCATACCTTCGCAGGATATGATTTTGGGTCTTTACTATCTTAGCCGTGAAAAGCATGATGTGAAAGGTTCCAATAAGCTTTTTGCCGATGTTAACGAAGTTATGACCGCCCTTGAGTCAGGAATGCTCGATATAAATGCAAAAATAAGAACCATGATAGACAACAGGGTTATCTCGACTACGGCAGGAAGAATAATTATAAAATCGATTCTTCCCGATTTTGTTCCTGTATCTTTATGGAACAAAATTCTCAAAAAAAGAGATATAGCTGATCTTGTTGATTATGTATATAAAAAGGGTGGACAGGGAATAACAGCCGAATTTCTTGACAATCTAAAAAATCTAGGGTTCAAATATGCGACTTATGCTGGAATCTCTATCTCTGCATTTGATATAAAAGTGCCTGAAGAGAAGAAAAAGTTTATAGAAGATGCCAAAAAGAGAGTAAAAGAGATACAGCAGCAGTTCCAGGCCGGTCTTTTGACGGAGCAGGAAAGATATAACAAAATTATAGATATCTGGACCGATACGAACAATGCCGTTGCTGAAGCTATGATGAAACTGATCCAAAACGACAAAGAGGGCTTCAACTCTATTTATATGATGGCAGATTCGGGAGCGAGAGGTAGTTCAGCACAGATAAGACAGCTTGCAGGTATGAGGGGTCTTATGGCCAAGCCTGACGGAACGATTATCGAAACGCCTATTATTTCGAACTTCAAAGAGGGTCTGAATGTTCTTGAGTACTTCATTTCTACACACGGTGCGAGAAAAGGTCTTGCGGATACCGCTCTTAAAACGGCAAATGCAGGTTATCTGACAAGAAAACTGGTGGATGTTGCACAGAATGTAAAAATCACTATTGAAGATTGCGGAACACATGAAGGGATAGAAGTTACGGATATATCAATAGGTAACGAAATGATAGAGCCTTTGGAGGACAGAATACTCGGAAGAGTTTTAGCAGAAGATGTAATCGACCCTATAACAAACGAGATTCTTTTCAACGAAGGAACTCTTATAGATGAAGAGAGTGCGAGAACGATAAAAGAGGCGGGTATCAAATCTGTAGTTATCAGAACGCCTATAACTTGTAAAGCCGAAAAGGGAGTATGTTCCAAGTGTTACGGCCTTAATATGGCTGAAGCAAAACTTGTAAAACCGGGTGAGGCCATCGGTATTATCGCGGCACAGTCTATCGGTGAGCCCGGAACTCAGTTGACGCTTAGAACATTCCATATCGGTGGTACGGCAAGCAGGGCGGCTGAAGAGAGACAGGTAGTTGCCACAAAAGAGGGCTTTATAAGATATTACAATCTTAAAACCTATAAAACAAAAGAGGGGAAAATAGTAGTTGCAAATAGAAGAAACGCAGCAGTTCTTTTGGTTGAACCTAAAATAAAAGCTCTTTTTGATGGAAAACTTGAAGTAAAAGCCATTCATGATGAAATTATGATAACGCTTAAAAACGGTGAAGAGAAAGCTAGATATTCTCTAAGAAAATCTGACGTTGCAAAGCCAAACGAGCTTGCCGGAGTCAGCGGTAAAATTGAAGGGAAGATATATATTCCATATGAAAACGGGACAGAGATAAAAAAGGGCGACAGTATAGTAGAGATTATCAAAGTCGGATGGAATGTACCCAACAGGATACCGTATGCGGCTGAACTGAAAGTTCATGACGGTGCTCCTATAACTCAGAAAATTGAGTCAAAAGCTAAGGGAACGATAAAGTTTTATCTTCTTAAAGGCGATTATCTAGAGAGATACGAAGCTATTAAGAAAGGACATAAAGTTGAAGAGAAAGGACTCTTCGCTGTCATTGCCGATGAGGAAGGAAGAGAAGCGATAAGACACTATGTGGCGAGAGGTTCTATCATAGAGGTAGACGACAATGAAAAGGTAGAGAGAGATACTATTATAGCGGTTCCGGAAAAGAACGACAAAACTGTTGTGGCGGAGTGGGACCCGTACTCTATACCAATCATTGCAGAGGTTGAAGGTACAGTTGCATTTGAAGATATAATTCCTGGTGTTACTGCAGTTGAGCAGATAGATGAGCTTACAGGCGAGAGCAGGCTTACGATAAACGAGTATATTCCGCCAGAATATAAACCTACTATTGTTCTTGCTTCTAAAAAAGATGACACAGTTATCAGGTACCCGCTTGAGCCAAAAACAGCCATATATGTTCATGACGGTGAAGAGGTGACTCTTGCGGAAACACTGGCAAAGACACCGAAAGCCATTGCGAAATCAAGAGACATTACCGGTGGTCTTCCGAGAGTTTCCGAACTTTTTGAAGCAAGACGCCCGAAAGACCCTGCAGTGGTAGCGGAAATTGACGGAGTTGTCAGTTTTGGAAAGCCTGCCAGAGGAAAACAGAGGATTGTAATTACATCGGATACCGGGCAGAAAGCCGAGTATATGATAGATAAAAACAGAACCATACTGGTACATAACGGTGAATTTGTACACGCAGGCGAGAGACTTACCGACGGAACTGTGTCAAGTCATGATATCTTAAGAATTCTTGGTGAAAAAGCGCTTCAGTACTATATGGTAAGCGAAATCCAGCAGGTGTATAGAAGACAGGGTGTTAATATCAGCGATAAACACATTGAGATAATAATTTCACAGATGCTAAGACAGGTTAAAATCGTTGAGAGCGGGGATACCAAGTTTATAGTAGGCGACCTTGTGAGCAGAAAACTTTTCAAAGAAGAGAATGAGAAGATCTTAAGACTCGGAGGCGAGCCGGCGATTGCGGAACCGGTACTTGTAGGTATTACCAGAGCTGCTGTTAGTTCGGATAGTGTTATCTCTGCAGCCTCTTTCCAGGATACAACAAAGGTTCTCACGGAAGCCAGTATCTCTGCGAAAATCGATTACCTTGAAGACCTCAAAGAGAACGTTATCATAGGTAGACTGATTCCTGTAGGGACAGGCCTTTACCGCGATAAAGTAATAAAGATAGAAGAGGAAGAGAAGTAGTATAGTTCCGGGGCTTTTGCCCCGGCCACCTATAGCTTAAAAAAATATTAATTTAAGACAAATTAAAGTTTTATTTGACTATAATTTGCCATTAATTTTAAGAATAGCTTTAAAGAAAGGAAACGAAGTGCCAACTATCAACCAATTGGTTAGACGAGAAAGAAAAAAGGTTATAAAAAAGTCCAAATCTCCAGCACTTGTAAAGTGTCCTCAAAGAAGAGGTGTTTGTACTAGAGTTTATACCACTACGCCTAAAAAGCCAAACTCGGCTTTGAGAAAAGTTGCAAAAGTAAGACTTACAAGCGGATATGAAGTGATCAGCTATATTCCGGGTGAAGGTCATAACCTGCAAGAGCACTCCATAGTTCTTGTAAGAGGCGGAAGGGTAAAAGACTTGCCGGGTGTTAAGTACCATATAGTAAGGGGTGCGCTCGATACAGCAGGCGTTGCAAACAGAAAAAGATCAAGATCTAAATACGGAACCAAAAAACCGAAATAATCAACAAACAGTTTAGTCATTAGTCGTTAGTCATTAGTTTTTCTAAAGATTAAGACTCACTGACTAGCCACAGGCGGGGCTTACCGCTTGAGTAAATTTAAAAATTGAAGGGAGCTAAAAGTGAGAAGAAGAAGAGCACCGGTCAGAGAAGTACTTCCTGATCCGATTTACAACAGTAAAGTTTTGACAAAATTTATAAATAAATTGATGTGGGACGGAAAGAAGAGCGTTGCAGAAAAGATAATGTATCAGGCACTTGAGCTTATCGAAAAAAAAGGCGAGAAAAAAGGCATTGAAGTTTTCAACGAAGCTATAGAAAACGTTAAACCTCTTCTTGAAGTGAAAAGTAGAAGAGTCGGAGGTGCCACATATCAGGTACCTGTAGAAGTAAGACCTGTAAGACAGCAGTCTTTGGCAATCAGATGGCTTGTGGATGCAGCCAGAAACAGAAATGAAAGAACTATGGCCGAAAGACTGGCAAACGAGCTTCTTGATGCTGCAAACAAAAGAGGTGCAGCTTATAAGAAAAAAGAAGATACATACAAAATGGCAGAAGCCAACAAAGCTTTTGCTCACTACAGATGGTAGTACCGAAACAGAAACAGACAGAAGCAGAAGCGGGTTCTGCTGCAACTTCACAGAAGCAGGCTTTGCCCTGCCTTCTAAAAACTTCATTGAAACTTCAAATCATTAAAGGATAAAAAATGGCAAGAAAGACTCCTATAGACAAAGTAAGAAATATAGGAATTGCAGCTCATATCGATGCTGGTAAAACTACAACTACAGAGAGAATTCTATATTACACCGGAATTTCGCATAAAATAGGCGAGGTTCATGAAGGTGCGGCAACTATGGACTGGATGGAGCAGGAGAAAGAGAGAGGTATTACTATTACTTCTGCTGCTACCACATGTTTTTGGAACAACCATCAGATAAATATCATCGATACACCGGGGCACGTTGACTTTACGATAGAAGTTGAAAGATCGATGAGAGTACTTGACGGTGCAGTTGCGGTTTTCTGTGCCGTTGGCGGTGTACAGCCTCAGTCAGAGACTGTATGGAGACAGGCAAATAAATATGGAGTTCCAAGAATCGTTTTTGTCAACAAGATGGACAGAATCGGTGCTGACTTTTTCAATGTTGAAAATCAGATAAGAGAGAGACTAAAAGCCAATCCAGTTCCTTTGCAGATACCGATCGGTGCAGAAGAAAATTTCAGAGGCGTTGTTGACCTTGTAGAGATGAAGGGAATCGTCTGGGATGATGAGACTATGGGAGCGAAATATACCGTTATAGATATCCCGGAAGAGTTGAGAGAAAAAGCTGAAGAGTACAGAGAAAAGCTGATAGAAGCGGTTGCCGAAAGCGACGAAGAGCTTATGGAGAAATATCTTGGCGGAGAAGAGCTAACAAACGAAGAGATAAAAAGAGGTATAAAAGCCGGAACTCTTTCTATGGATATGACTCCTATGCTTTGTGGAAGCGCCTTCAAAAACAAAGGTGTGCAGACACTTCTTGACGCTGTTGTGGATTACCTTCCTGCTCCGACAGAAGTAAAAGCGATCAAAGGGATCGATCCAAATACCGAAGAAGAGGTTACTGTAGAGTCAACAGACGAAGGTCCTTTTGCCGCACTTGCATTTAAAATCATGACTGACCCGTTTGTTGGACAGTTGACATTTATCAGGGTTTACAGAGGGCAGATAGCAAGCGGAAGCTATGTTCTTAACTCTACAAAAGGCAAAAAAGAGAGAGTGGGAAGACTTCTTAAGATGCATGCAAACAAAAGAGAAGAGATAAAAGAGCTGCCTTCAGGTGAAATCGGTGCGGTTGTTGGACTCAAAAATACATTGACAGGTGATACGCTCTGCGACGAAAAAGCGCCTGTTATTCTTGAAAGAATGGAGTTCCCAGAGCCTGTTATCTCTGTTGCCGTTGAGCCTAAAACTAAAGCGGACCAGGAGAAAATGTCTGTTGCACTCTCTAAGCTTGCCGAGGAGGATCCGAGTTTCAGAGTTCATACAGATGAAGAGACCGGCCAGACAATAATTTCCGGTATGGGTGAGCTTCACCTTGAGATTATCGTCGACAGGATGAAAAGAGAGTTCAAAGTGGAAGCTGAAGTGGGACAGCCGCAGGTTGCGTACAGAGAGACTATCAAAGTACCTGTCGATCAAGAATACAAATATGCAAAACAGTCAGGTGGCCGCGGTCAGTACGGACACGTATTTATCAAGCTTGAGCCTCAGGAACCAGGAAAAGGCTATGAGTTTGTAAATCAAATTACAGGTGGTGTTATTCCGAAAGAGTATATCCCTGCCGTTGATAAAGGTATCCAGGAAGCGATGCAAAACGGTGTTGTTGCGGGATATCCGGTTGTTGACGTAAAAGCTACTCTGTATGACGGAAGCTACCACGATGTGGACTCATCTGAAATGGCGTTTAAGATTGCCGGTTCTATGGCTTTCAAAGAGGCAGCGAAAAAAGCGAACCCTGTTCTTCTTGAGCCTATCATGAAAGTTGAAGTGGAAGTTCCGGAAGAGTATATGGGGGATGTTATAGGCGATATCAACAGAAGAAGAGGGCAGGTAAGCTCTATGGATGACAGAGCCGGCAATAAAATCATAACAGCAATGGTTCCGCTTGCTGAGATGTTCGGATACTCTACCGATCTTAGATCCTTTACACAGGGACGTGGAACATACTCCATGGAATTTGATCATTATGAAGAGGTTCCAAGAAACGTTGCAGAAGAGATAGTCAAAAAGAGAAACGGCTGATTATATTTGTATAAAAGGCTGAAGGGCGAAGGAGAAAACTCCTTCATCCCCGAAGCCATTTTCGTAAAACTGCTTCAACCTTCAACCTTCAACCTGAATTCTTTAACTTTAACTTTAAAATGTCCCGGTAGCTCAGCAGGATAGAGCACCGGATTCCTAATCCGGAGGCCACAGGTTCGAATCCTGTCCGGGACACCACCTCCATTCCACAATTTTTCCTCAATCAATATGTATGATTATTAAAAGTATGCAGGAGGTGAAAAATGAAAAAACTAATTTTTGCAGTTTTGGCCATAGTCGCTACAAATATGTTTGCGCAAAGTTTCAGTTATATAGAATATGTAGAGGTAACCAGAAGTGAACCGGTATACAGGACAGTTGTAAAAAGGATACCCTATCAGGAGTGCTGGGATGAAGAAGTTCCCGTTGCCTATGAAAATAGATACAGCGATAACTCTGATACCGTCGGAGCCCTTATCGGAGGTGTTGCCGGAGGAATCATCGGAAACCAGGTAGGAAGAGGAAGCGGAAAGACTGCTGCTACAGTAGGAGGAGCTATTATCGGTACTCTTGTAGGGAAAAATCTCGCTTCAAGAAACAATTCGTATGTGACAACGGGATATAAAACCGTAAGAAGATGCAGAACGAGATATGAAGAGAGAGAAGAGAGAGTTCAAAAAGGTTATAGAAATTATGCCTTTTATAACGGTCGTGAGATTGTAAAATTTAGTAGACGCCCACTTAGGAATATAAAAGTTAAGGTTACCGTTACCTATTAGATTAAAAAATATACCGGTATAAAAATTTAAAATAATTCAATAATATAATTTTTTATTTGATATAATATCAGATTGGATAATTTAAATATAACGGAATCAAAATCATAAATCCGTTTACAAAGAGGATATCATGCCGGGATATGATTACTATTTGGCCACATCTAGAAACATTGGCTGGTTTGCCGAGAGAGAACAGGAGAAGCTTAAAAATAAAAAGGTTGCTATAGGCGGACTTGGAGGTGTAGGGGGAGGCCATCTTCTTACGCTGGTGAGACTGGGAATATTGAATTTTCATATTGCTGATCCTGATATTTTTGATTATTCCAATCTAAACAGACAGGTGGGGTCTGATCTTAGAACACTTGGGAACAATAAAGTCGATGTTTTGGAAAAGATGGCAAAAGATATCAATCCCGAACTGAATATAAAGAAATTTCCCGAAGGGGTAACAGAAGAGAATATAGACGATTTTTTAGATGGAGTCGATATATATATAGACGGTCTTGACTTTTTTGTTATAGAACTGAGAAGAAAAGTTTTTGATGCGTGCAGAAAAAAGGGTATTCCGGCAGTCAGTGCCGCTGCTATGGGAATGGGTTCGGCGTGTATAGTCTTTATGCCGGATGGAATCACATTTGATCAATATTTCAGACTCGAAGGGTGTTCAAGAGAGGAGCAGCTTTTGAGATTTCTTATAGGGCTCTCTCCCAAGATGGCCCAGACAAAATATCTTGCAGATCCCGATGGTGTAGATTTGAAAAACAACAGAGTGCCATCAACTGCAATTGCCTGCAGACTTTGTAACGGTATTGTAGGAGCGCAGACTGTAAAAATTCTTTTAAACAGAGGAGATATTGTTACAGCTCCAAAAAGTATACAATTTGATGCATATCTTAATAAGATGTACAATGTATGGGTTCCTTTCGGAAACGCCAATCCTTTACAAAAAATCAAACTTGCAGCCGCCAGAAAAATACTTCAAAAAGAGAAAATGTAAGCTCTTTGCTGCTTTGATTTTAGTATTTTTTGGTAAAATTGTTATACAGTTCCCCCAAAAACTCTATTTCAAGGCAATTTTATGAAAAAATTGACAATCAAAGAGGCCTCTGAGGTTTTAGGAATTTCAGAACAGGCTATAAGAAAGAGAATCAGCAGAGGAACACTGAATTCTGTCAAAGAGAACGGACATATATTTGTAGTAATGGATGAAAAGAGTGAAAATAACAGCTATAAAGAGGAGTATGAGCTTTTTTTCTCCTTTTTTATGGATGAACTGGAGAAAAAGGATAAAGAGATAGAAGCGCTCAAGTCTCTTCTTAAAGAGAAAGAGAAAAAGATAGAAGAGCTTAACGGTGAAGTAAAAAGCGCACTCAAAGACAACGTGAAACTTGCCCAAGGTGTGCATCTTGAAGCGAGGAAACTTATAGAGACATTTGTACCTCTTTTCCCGGAAATCGGACGAACGACCGGTCTAAAAGAGAAAGAAGAGGATGATACAGTATATAAAGAGCGCCCCGGCAAAGAGAAGAAAAAAAAGAAAAAGAAGAAATAAGCAGGTTTTTTAAAAACAGACTTTGAAAAATCTATAAAAGATGATATAATGTTCCTGACTTTTAAAAAAGTCGTAAATCTTCTCCTTGAACTTCAGAAATCTTCGGGTTTTTAAGTATCAACGGAGCAGCGCATTTTATTTCAAAGGGACAATGTATGAAGCAAATTTATGTAGGCAATCTGCCTTATAGATCAAGCGAAGAGGAAGTTAAAGAGCTTTTTGCTCAGTATGGTGACGTAAGTTCAGTAAAGATAATAACCGATAGAGAAACAGGAAGACCAAGAGGTTTTGCATTTGTAGAGATGGAAGATGACGGCGCACTTTCTGCTATTGACGCACTTGACGGAAAAGAGTTTGAAGGAAGAACACTCAGAGTCAATGAAGCAAGGCCAAGAGAACAGAGACCAAGAAGAGAATTTAATTAACCTTAAATAAATACGCAGTGCAAAGCACTGCGTACTTCTTTATATCATTTCACCTCCCCATCTTATCGCATCTACTCCATATTTTGATCTGATTTTCCCGCATTTTTTTAAAAGAGATTTCGATTTTTTATCATTTTTTATCTCAAATATATTAAAAATTTCGTTTTTACAATAAAATTTTGTACACCGTATTCCTATTCTTATCACTTTTGCATAAGGGTATCTGTCCGCTTTTTTGAAAAGCTCCAGCATGATATCTTTCAAAAGTTTTTCACCGAAAATTCTGTTTAGATGTATATGGGCTTTGCCTTTTCCTCCAAACTCATATCTTAGTGAAATGTAAAATATAAGAGGATTTAGTTCAAGTTTTGAGACCGTATATGCAAGATGTCTTGAAAGTATTATAACTCTTCTTTTTAACTCTTCTCTATCATCTGTGGGATCAATTGTTCTTGATATTCCTATCGATTTTCTTGGGCTCTCTTTACAGACCGGTTCATTGTCGATGCCTAATATTCTTTTGTAAAGGAGGATTCCGGGTTTTTTCCATATGTAAAAAAGTGATTTGAGATCTTTTATTTCTCCCAGGTTTTTAATTCCGTAGTTTTTGAGTCTTTTTGTATATCCCCTGCCTATGCCAGGGAATTTTTCTATGGGAATATTTTTCAAAAAAGCCTCCAGTTCGTTTTCTCTTACCACTTTTACGCCAAAAGGCTTTGCGAAAGTTGTGGCTATTTTTGCGGTCCATTTGCTTTTTGCCGCTCCTATGGATATGGGAAGTCCGAAATTTTTCAAAATTTTTTGCTGAAGATTTTTTAAAAAGGGTTCTATCTTATCATCATCTACCCATCCACTGAGATCTCCGAAAAACTCATCTATACTGAATTGTTCAACAGCCGGAATCTCTTTTTCCAAAAAGATTTTCAGTTTGTGTGAAAGTGTATGATAAAAAAGGTGGTTTGGAGGAAGGACAATGAGGCTTGGACATATCTGCAGAGCCTCTCTTATACTCATTCCTGTTTTAACTCCGTATTGTCTGGCTTCGTAGCTTGATGTTATGACAATGCCCCGTATCTTCTCTCCCTCTACAAAATAGCTTTCAAAGTCTGTTTTTGAGTCGTAAAATATGGAAGGAACAAATGCTCCTTTGTTGTCAAGCTTTGAGTCGACGTTTGTTTTTTTCTCTCTCCTGAATATGAAAGGATCCCCTCTGCCTCCTACGGCAACCGGTTTGCCAAGAAGTTTTCTGTTTTTTGTTCTCTCCGCCGATACGAAAAAGGAGTCCAGATCGAGATGAATTTTCATTTCAGCTCCTCCGTGTTAAACTAACAATATTTTAATAAAAATAGTAAAAACAGCTACAAATATAAACATTTTGTTAAGGAGCAATTATGCTTTCGTTTGATGAAGTGACGGAGAGAGTAAAGGATATACTCTCCAAAGAGCTGGGAGAGAGAAAAATATACGATAAAGATGTGGCGAAGGTTCTGGGTGTTACACCAGAATATTTTTCAATGATGAAAAAGAGAAAAAGACTTCCCATAGAAGAGCTTGCAAACTTCTGTGCAGCCAGAAACATAAGCATAAACTGGCTTCTATATGATCAAAATCCCGCATCTTTATGCGAGCCTACAGAAAAGTTTGCATATGTAAAATATTTCAAGGAGATAAATGCCAGTGCGGGAGGCGGAGCGCTCAATTATGAAGAGAGTGCGCAAAAGCTCTATCTTGATCCTGAACTGATACGATTTTTCGGAGGAGAGAAAAGGCTTAAAGATATAGAAGCGCTCAATGTTATAGGAGACTCTATGGAACCTCTTTTAAAAGATGGGTCTATTGTTTTTATAGACAGAAGTCAAAAAGATATAAGAAAAGGAGGAGTGTTTGTTATTTCGACCAATGCCGGTGTTTTTATAAAAAGAGTGGCTTTAAAAATAACAGGAGAGATAGAGCTTATATCGGAAAACAGAAGTTATCCCAAAGAGTCCGTTTTGCCTGAAGAGATAAAAATAATAGGAAAAGTTATGGGAGCACTGGAGAAAAAGCCTGGATAAATATAATATTTTATTTAAAATTTTTTGTTATACTGTCGATAGCATGAGTGATATTTGATGGGGGTCGGTATTGAAAATGAACAGGGAAAACAAGGAGAAAAGACGGAAAAAGAGTTTCAGATACTATTTTGAATATATATTTTTATATGTCTCTTTTGTTGTTTTGTTGTTTTTGATACATTTTTTTCTGATATATCCTTTAAAAAATCCTACAATCGATGATTTGGTCGTTCCGCTGTTAGCTGCTGCGGCTCTTGCCATAACTACCGGAAAGATAATAGCGCTTGAAAGAGAGAGAGACAGAATCTATTTTGAGCTGTTGGAATACAAAGAGAGTATAAAAAGAGTCAAAGAGCGTTATAAAAATATGATAGAGAAGTCAAACTACGACCCCTTGACAAGAGCTTTGAACAGAAGAGCTTTCAATGAGATTTTGGGATATAAGATAATGGAGGCAAAACAGTTTAAACATCCCCTCTCTATGATAATGTTCGATATCGACCATTTTAAGAAGATAAACGATATATACGGCCATCAGGTGGGAGACAAAGTTTTGGCAGAGATATCAAATCTGGTAAGATCGCATATCCGGCAAAACGAGATATTTGTAAGATGGGGAGGAGAGGAGTTCGTGATACTCGCTTCCGGTGCACCTCTGTACGGTGCTGTAAAAATCGCCGAAAAGCTTCATCTGCTCATAAATGAGCATAAGTTTGAAAAGGCCGGCCGGGTTACCTGTAGTTTTGGCGTGACTGATCTAAGACCCGGCGACAGTATAGACAGTTTTGTCAAAAGAGCCGATGAAGCCTTGTATACGGCAAAAGAGAACGGCAGAAACAGAATAGAGGTGGCGAAATAGAAAAAGAGAATATAAAGTTTTTGGCGGATGTTCATCTGGGAAGAACGGCAAAGTATCTAAGGCTTTTGGGTTTCGATACGCTCTATTTCAAGCATATAGAGGACAACGATATTATCGATATTGCATTGAGAGAAAACAGAACAGTTTTGACAAAAGACAGAGAGCTTTGCAAAAGACTTGAAAACAGATGCTTTTATGTAAACTCCAAATTTCCCGAAGATCAGGTAAAAGAGATAGTAAAACATTTTGATCTTAAATCAAAGGCGAAACCTTTTACCAGGTGCATGGAAGACAACGCTCTTCTTGAACGAGTGGATAAAAGTGATATTGAAGAACAGTTGCCCGAAAAAGTCAGAGGTTTTTACGAAGATTTCAAGATATGCCCCGTATGCAAAAAGATTTACTGGCTCGGGTCACATTATGAGAGGATGAAAAAATTCATAGATTCTCTTCTAGGAGTCTGAAGGAGCTGCTATGTTCAAAAAAATAGTGTCTGTTCTCTTTTTTGGTATAATTCTGGCTTTTGCGGGAGTTGATATAAACAGTGCTTCTAAAAAAGAGCTGATAAAGCTTAAAGGTATAGGTCCTGCCAAAGCGAAAGCTATAATGAAATATAGAAGAAAGCAGAAGTTTGTAAAGATAGAAGATATTATGAATGTCAAAGGAATAGGGCCTAAAATATTCGAAAAGATAAAAGATGATATAGAGGTGGGCGAGTGAATATACTCATAACCGGTGGAGCCGGCTATATAGGCTCTCATGTGGCAAAGCAGATTTGTACTTATACAGATCATAACATAACGATTTTGGATAACTGCTCCACAGGTTTTGAGAGTACGGTACAAAAACTTCAAGAGCTCTTTGCCGGCCGGATAACTTTTATAAAGGCTGATCTGTCCGACTGGGAAATGATCGATGAAATCTTCAGGCTTAATAGATTCGACGCTGTTATACATTTTGCAGCAAGCCTTGTAGTTCCGGAATCTGTTGAAAATCCCCTCAAATACTATCTCAACAATACAGCCAATACTTCAAACCTTGTCAAAATATGTATAAAACAGGGTGTAAACAGATTTGTTTTCAGCTCAACTGCCGCAGTTTACGGAGAACCTGAGCTGCTAGAGGATGGTATAAGAGAAGAGTATGAGACCAGACCTATAAATCCTTACGGCAGAAGCAAACTGATGAGCGAATGGGTACTTGAAGATACGGCAAAAGCCTATAAAGATTTTAGATATATTGCCCTTAGATACTTTAATGTAGCCGGAGCGGATATATTCTATGAAAACTCAAAGCTTGCTCCAAGGATAGGGCAGTCCACGAAAAACGCCACACATCTTATAAAGGTGGCTGCTGAGACTGCACTTGGCAAAAGAGAGAAGATGTATATATTTGGAGATGATTATCCTACCCCGGATGGAACATGTATAAGGGACTACATCCATGTGGACGACCTCTCAAACGCCCATATATCTGCCCTAAATTATCTCTCTACTAACACTAACACTCACACTATATTCAACGTGGGTTACGGCAGGGGGTTCAGCGTAAAAGACGTGATAGAGACCATGAAAAGAGTCAGCGGCGTGAATTTTGCCGTGGAAATTGCGGACAGACGCCCCGGTGATCCGGCCATTTTGGTTTCAAACAGTGATAAAATCAAAGAAACGATAGGATGGAAAGCACAGTTTGATGACTTGGAGCTTATCTGCAAAAGTGCCCTTGAATGGGAGAAGAGACTATGAGACTTTATTATTAGACTATTATGTTTAAAAAGGAGAAAAGATTTAAATACTGGAGTTTAGCATTTCAGTTAACTTAAAATCCATGTTCGACTTTCTGAGCAAGCCACATTTTTATGATCGCTTGTCGGGAGACTCCCAGTTTTTTTGCTTCTTTGTCTATTTTTTCAACAAGCCATAAGGGAAAATCTATATTTATACGTTTTATTTGTAGATTCGGTTTTTTTATCTTTTTAAGATCCAAATCCTCTATTACAGACTCGTTCTCATCAAATTTTTTATCGAATTCAGCAGCTTTCATAAATTTGTATCTCCTCTTTTCTTGATCTTCTGACCGAAATTATCCTTATTTTGCCTTTTCTGTAGGTAATTACGGCACTCCAGAACTTCTGACCTATTTTTCCTATAACAACGAAATGCTGTTCATCAGTCGTTTTTGCCGGTATCTCTACTAAATCAGGATCGTTCCATAGTTTTTTGGCTTCTTCAAAATCTATGTTGTGTTTGATTTTGTTAGATCGGCTCTTGTTTTGGTCGTACTCAAAATTCATATAAAAATTATACCATATTTATATATATTTTGTATTATATTTAGATTTATGACTGATTTGAACATTTTTAATTCGTAATTATTTTTCATATCAAAACTTTATAGACTTTTGTCCAAGGATTGAGAATTACGGGCTCGAAAAGTTCTTTGTCATAATTTTCAAATACAAAAAGCTGTATATACACTGAGTTTAGCATCTCATCATCGACAACAAGAAAACTTTGATAACTTGAGAGATAAATTACTGAAAACGGAGCTTTTGGTCTTAGATGCTGAACATCTTTTACAATTTTTCCGCTTTTGGTATAGCCGATATTATAAAATGCTTTTATAGGCACTTTTTGTTTGCCTAGTATCAACATACCTCTTTTTTTGTCGATTTCAACTCCACGGCCAAGTATCGTTTTTTCTTTAGTGTCTTTAAAATATTCAGTATAGTACATAAAAGGATCAGATTTGCTTTTCCCTGTTAATAGATCGATATTGCTGAAAATTTTTATAGTAGGGAATATCTCCATCATTCTAAGAGGCAGATAGAGGTAAATTTCTCTCGTTTTTTCAGGCAGTTTTACATCGCCATATTTCAGCTCTTCCAGAAATTCGTTAGGATTTAACTGATTCTTTTTTCCATTTTGAAACAGCACATCGGCGACAGGAAAACTGTAAGATGCTACAAACTTTTCTCCATCCTTTTTTTCAAACAGAAACTCTTCCGGTATCTGCGAGATATCCATGTCCTCTTCTTTGTATTTTTTGTACCAGCTTATCTGTTCGCTGTATTTTTCAATGGCAATTCTTGACAATCTTGCCGCTTCGAGCTGAGAATCGGTAGAGAGGATCTCCGATACTATGAAATTATCGTGATGGTGTTTTCCTCCGTCTATAAGAGTGCATTTTTCTGCGTAAAACCAGATGGGATATCCGTAATCCCACCATGTTATCACGAAATCCTTTGAGGAGCCGGTAGATTTGAGCCTGTCGAGAACTTCAACCTCTTTTTTCATAAACACAGTAGGGACTCTGTACTCTACAATGTGCATTATATTAGGTATCAGCGCAAAGGCGCAAAAGCTAAGAGTCAAAACTTTTTTCAAAATTTCGTTTTTTATCCAAAAAAGTGCGACCCAAAACAGATAGGCGAGAGAAAAAGCCAGAAACGGAACAGCATATATGGTAAATCTGAGCCCGCCGGTTATCGCAGATAGGCCAAGACCCACCAGTATGATACTTAGCCAAAATGTTCTTTCTTTGAAAAGAAGCAGCAGATATCCTGCCATCGCTATCGTGAAAGTTATCAGATGGCCGCTGATCCTGTTTGCGAGCGTCTCAAACGGTATGCCGGAGGCTTCTCTGATAGTCTGCATTACTTTGTAGAAATGCAGCCCTTCCGTTTCGGTTCCATGTTTTAAAAAGTATGCAGATACCTTTTGCCATATTTGCACGAGAGCCCCACTCCATGCAAAGAAAATGACTATTGAGCCTATTGCGATATATTTTTCATATTTTTGCGGTATCAACTCTTTTTTTATCAAAATGAACAAAATGGGCAATATTATCAGTTTGAAAAGGAAGTATAACGGGAAAAGCGAAGCGTAAAGCATGGTAATGGACGGATAGAAAAACTTCTCTTTTCTGTAAAAAATGAAAATATATATGGTATATACGACAACCAGTCCGTACAAAACGTTTATGCCTGGAGAGTATAAAAAAGGATAGATACAGCTTGTCAAAGCGGCCCAGAAAGCTTGTTTGGGATCTTTCTTTTTTATAGATGAAAGTAGAAAATAAAATATAAACATAAGAACCGCGACACTAAACATATCAGTATCGTAGTATCCGAACATTGTGCGGTTGTAGTAGCTCCATGCCACAGAGGCAAAGATGGCTGCCATGAAGCCGACCCATGTTATGTTGTAGAGTCTGCCGATAAGTATCATCGGAACAACTATCAAAGATGATATGAGACCTGGCATATAAAGAAGAATCGTCTCCAGAGAAAAAGGAAGCAGTTTAGATAGAGCTGCAGTTACAAAAACCAGTCCTCTTTTGTACCATTCCGGAACCAAGGGATTGTATTCGTGCATACCGAAAAGCGCTTTTTGAACACCGCTTGCAAAAAAGTAGCCGTCATTGGTATTTATCATGATCTGGTTGTTCCAGAAAAATTCAGGGAAACCGGAAGCCCAGTATATCCAGTAGTATCTAAAGATTATAGAAATTATATATGCTATACTTATTAGTAGTATCAACTCTCTCTTTGTTACATTTTCGTATCCAAAATTGAACATTTTTGACACATTTTTTCCTTTACGAAAGATTAAGATTTTGATATTATATCAACATTTATATTTTGAAAGGTAGGCGGATGAGTGAAAAGGATACTAAATATATTCCAGTACAATATGTGCCGATGTCGTGTGAAGAAGATGAGATAGATCTTAGAGAGATTCTCAAAACTTTATGGAAACATAGAGTATTTATTTTGCTGTTTACTCTTTTTATGACAACCGCTGCGGTCGTTTATGCTTTCATGGTTACCCCCGTGTACGAGACAAAAGCGGATATTCAGGTTGGATATGTTAGCAACAGCAACAGCAACAGCAACAGCAACAGCAACAGCAACAGCAACAGCAAAATTTATCTAATAGAGCCAAATGCTGCGAAAATTTTCATACACAACAACTTCGCAGTAACAGAGAATAAAAATCTTGCATACCCCAAAGTGGATGTAAATTTCGTCAAAAAGACGGATGATATACTTAGTCTGAAAATCATGGATATTTCCAACGATTCTGGCAAAAGATACCTTGACAAAATATTGGAAGCTATAAAAAAAGAGGAAGAGAGGAAACTGAACTCTTTTGTAGAAAATGTAAACTCTCAAATCGAGATACTGAAAAAACAGAAAACAGAATATAAAAAACAGCTTCAAATGTTTGAAACTCAGCTAAAAGAGGTAAAAGACCCGGTAATGTATCAGGCGCTTTTGAATAACATAAAAGATTATCAAAAAGATATACTGAATATCGAATTGAAAATTGATTCTTTAAAATCAAAAATCTCTCCCGCAAATATCACCAGAACCCATGTGATAGGCAAAGTGATTCAAAACGACCATCCTATAAAGCCAAAGAAAAAACTTATCGTTACAGTAGCTTTTGTAACTGGATTGATTTTGTCGATCTTTTTGGTCTTTTTTATGGAGTTTGTAAAGAGTTTTAAAGAAGAGAGATGATTGTTCTTGGTGACAGATACAAGTTCGTTCCAACAGAGATAGAAAAACTCAAAAAAAGATTTAAAAATACTGAGTTAATCAAATATAACGACCGATACCCGGAAGAGACAATAGAGTTTTTTGAGGAAAAAATAGCAAATAACGAATGCAAATTGATAGTTCTGAACGCAAGAGATAAAATCGATGACGAACTTTTGAAATATCTCACAAATCTTGAGCTAAAAGGCGTAGATTTTATTACGATCGAGCACTTTCTGGAAAAATATCTTCACAAATGCTATATCCCTGAAGATAACAGCGATATAAGTTTTTTGGAAAGTATCAAGCCATTTAATACCTTTCAGTATATTCAAAAAAGATTTATAGACTTTATTATATCCCTCCCTTTAGCCATTATAACTTCACCCATTATGCTTTACTGTGCTTACAGGATCAAAAAAGAGTCTCCTGATGGACCAGTTTTTTTCAAACAGACGAGAGTCGGAGCCAAAGGCAAAAAATTTATCTGCTATAAATTTAGAAGTATGAGAACAGATATAGATTTTTTCCATCCATATACCCAGGAAAATGATCCGAGAATTTTCCCCTGGGGAAAGATTATGAGAAAAATGCGTATAGACGAGCTTCCACAGCTTTTTAATGTTTTAAAAGGAGAGATGCATCTTATAGGTCCCAGAGCCGAATGGGACAAGTTGGTAGAGAACTACGAAAAAGAGATACCTTATTATAATGAAAGGCATCTCGTAGCTCCTGGTATAACAGGCTGGGCACAGGTAAACTACCAGTATGGAAGCAACATCGAAGATACCAAACAAAAACTTATGTACGATCTTTATTATATAAAGTATTGGAATATTTGGCTTGAGATTAAGACTATTTTTAAGACTATATTGGTTATGGTAGGTAAAAAAGGATTATAAAATATCTTTTATTGCCTCCATGTATTTTTCAATAACAATTTTTTCATCAAATTCTTTTATTACTTTTTCTCTACCTTTTTTACCCATAGTTTTTCTTTCTTCTTCACTTAAATTTAATATCTTTTCCATTTTATCTGCTAAATCTATAGAGTCTTTTACATTACACAAAAAACCATTCACTCCATCCTCAACCACTCCTTTACAACCGGGCACATTTGTAGTTACTATAGGCTTTTCTATAGCTGCAGCCTCAAGCAAAGTTCTTGAAGTTCCCTCTCTATAACTTGGTAATACAATACAATCAGTATATGCTATTTTTTCTTTTATATTGTCGGTAGTTCCTAAATATTTAATTATTTTTTCTTTTTCCCATTCTAAAATTTTTTCTTTTGGGATAGCAGTTGGATTATCTATGCCAATAGCACCAAGAAGTAGAAATTCTACATTTTTATATTTGAGTTTTATGATTTTAGCCGCTTCAATATATTCTCCTATCCCCTTATCCCAAAGCATTCTTGCAATTAATAAAAATCTAAATATATTGTCTTTTTTCTCGGTTTTTAGAGGTTGAAACTTTTCTGTATCTATTCCGCTTCCTGGTAGAACATCATGGTTTTTTACTAAATTTAATTTTACAAATATTTCTTTATCATCATAATTTTGAAAAAAAACAAAAGAGTTTTTAAAAGCTAATTTATACATGGATTTAACCATTTTTGTAACAAAACTTTCTTTTATAAAAACCGTTCCTAGTCCCGTTACATTATTTATGACAGGTATATCTAACAGATTACAAGCAAAATTTCCATAAATATTAGATTTAATAGTAAAGTGTAAAGCAATATCCGGTTTTAATTTTTTATATAATTTATAATATTGCTGAAAGGTTTTTAAGTCATTTATTGGGTTTGTTCCTTTATTGTCTATAAAAATGTCATAATACTTACATCCTATTTTAATTAATTCGTGACTATATTTATCTTTTGGTGCAACAACAATTACTTCATAAAATTTTAATAGTTCTTTTACAAGACCTAATCTATAATTATAAATACTCCAAGAAGTATTGCTACTTAAAATTATCCTTTTCAAATAAAACCCTCTTATATTTTTCTATAATCTTATCTACTGAAAAAACTTTTGCTCTTTGCAAAGATAAATATTTATATCTGTTATAAAGCTCTTTATTTTCTATAAGAAAATTAACAGCTTTCGATAGTTTTTCAACATTACCTATAGGAAATAGTATTCCATATTTAGCTATTTCAATATCATCATTAAAGCCTAACTGCTTATTAATATCACTATGAGGTGCTAAAATTTCTCTTGGACCGCTTAAGCAATCGCTGCTAACCACCGGTAATCCACAGGCTAATGCTTCAACTATTACATTTGGGAAACCCTCCGTCTCACTTGTATGTATGAAAATATCGCATTTTGAAATATATTTAAAAGGATTTTCAACCTGTCCTATAAAATGTACTCTTTTTTTCAATCCTAAAGCTTTGGATAAATTTTTAATATTTTCTTTTTCCTTTCCGTTTCCTATAAACAGAATCTCTACATTTTGAGGTAAATATTTTAAAGCTCTTACCACATCCTTATTTCTTTTTAATTTAATCAACCTTCCAACAGAAACTAAATAGATTTTACTCTCATCAAAACCAAAATCAACTTTTTCATTCGATAAGTTTTTTATTTTTTCTATTTCATACGGATTATTTATAATATATTGTTTATTTTGAAAATTTATAAACTTATTTACATCATTTTTCATTCCAAAAGATTTCCAAATAACAACATCTGCTTTAGGATAAAGATACTTAACTAGTAGTAGATTTATTTTTCCTGAAAAACCTTCCTTTTTGTATCTACTAACTACACTATTGCTAACAATTTGGACTTTATGTTTAGAACCTAAAATTTTTGCCAATATATTTACAAAATTTGCTCTATAAATATGACTTTGAATTAAATCAATATTGTCTTTTTTTATATAATTTTTTAATTTCCAAGCAAAAATGGGAAGATATAGCATTTTTTTTACACCGCTTTCATTTCCAGTTAAATTGCTTAGATATGTAACTTTAACTTCTTTTGGCAATTTATAAAAATTATTCTTTTCAAGGCAAATTACCTCGGTTTCACAACCTTGTCTTGCCAGTTCATTTATAATTACATTTAAAACCTTTTCAGCTCCACCTGATGAAAAAGAATTTATGAGAAATGTTACTTTATACAAAACAAAGTCCTATAAAATTTTTCTTTATAAAACAAAGCCAAGAAACCTATACTTTCGAATAAAATTAAATATGGAGTAATTTGAATTCTATGCCTTGGTCCCTGCAGTTCAGAAAATGAACCATAAAACACTATAACAATCAATAAGACAAAACTAATTAAATAGAATATTTGTGTATTTATTCTCCTGAAAATCCAATAACCATATAAAAGAAAAGGGAAAAACATCCAATGCAAGATGGATGAAAAATATAAAAACTGATAAGATTCTTCCAAATTAAACGGCATAGGTGTCAGTAAGAATCTAACAGTACCTATTATAGGATTTGAAAAAAACGACATAAATAAATTCCAGTAATGAGGAAAAAAATTGATTATTGCAGCTATTAATAAAAAAGGAATGGAAAAAAACAGAAAAAATCCCACCACTTTTAAGTTGAAATTTTTAATAGTTTTGAGTTTTATAAATATTTTATATAGAAGATATGAAATAAATATCAAATAAGGCAAATAGAATCGTAAAAAAGTCAAAATAACCACACTTATGAAAATATAAATTAAAGGAACGATCTTTTTTTTATTTTCTATTTTGATCAAATTATATAAAATAACCAAAAACAGGAACTGTGCTAAAAAATCTTTTATATTTATTATGCTGCTCCAAAACAGTGTATCCCAATGTATCAAATAAAAAACTGCAATTAAAAGTGATATTTTTTTAGAAAACTTCAACAAAAGAAGAAAGTTATATAAAATCCAAGAAATGAAATAGGTTAATATTATATTTAATGCTACAGGAGAAAAATAATTATTACCGAAAACATTAAATGCAGCTACATTATATAATTGATAAACAATATGTTTGGTTGAGAAAAAATTAACCAGATCATTGGGATTAAAAATCAAAGTAAACAGCGTTTTATTTTGATTAATGATATCTTCAGTCTGTTTTAAATAACTCCAGTCATCAAGAAGCGTAAATGTTCCATCAAAAAAAAGATAGAAATAGATAAAGAAAAATGTGGTTTTAATAGATGCGATAAAAAATGAAATATATATATTTTTAGAGTAAATAAAAACAACAGTTACACCAAAGATGAATATAACAAGACTTATAAAAAACAGATTGTCGGGATTATAAAACTCCATCAGATGTTTTCCAATACCTTTTCATATCTTTTTATAATTTCTTTTATTTCAAATTTTTCTTTTACAAGATTTTTAATTAATAAACTATTCCATTTTAATTGTATTGATTTTTTTATTGCAATAGCTAATTGTTCTGTATTCTCACACTCAACTAAAAAACCATTTAATCCATCTTTTATAATTTCTCGAGTTCCTCCGAGACAATTAAATGCAACTACAGGTAGTCCGCATGCATTCGCTTCCAATAAAACATTTGGAAAGCCTTCATATTTTGAAGTCAATATAAATAGATCAGCTTGAGCCATATATTTATATGGATTTTTCTTAAAACCTTTAAACGTTATTCTATCTTCTATACCAAGATTTTTTGTCAGCATTAAAAGGTTTTCTTTTTCTTCTCCATCGCCTATTACTGTTAAAAAGAATTTTTCATCTAATTTTACAAAAGCTTTTAAAAGAAGATCATAACCTTTTACCTTATCCAATCTTCCCACAGCCAAAAGATTTATCTTGTCATTATTAAATAATTTTTCGCCAGTTTTAGCTGATTTATCAATTTTATCAAAATCTATTGGATTGTTAATAACCACCATCTTTTTATCTGGAATATTATAATTTTTAATAAGATCACTTTTCATAAAGTTTGATTGACAGATGATAAGATCAAAATTTTTATAAAAATTTTTATATAAAAAATCAAATAGATTAGGGTGTTTTTCCTGCTGATTTTGAACGGAAACTATACTCGATTCCCTGGCAATAAATTTTACCTTTTTACTAAATATGGGCTTAATAATCGATATCAAAAGATTCAAATATCCCAATGTAGAAAATACAATATCCGGTTTTTTCTGTTTTATCAAATAAATTATTTTAAAAATTGAATATCTTGCCTGTTTTACATCTAAATCGATTATTTCTATATCTCTTGGTAAATCATCCAAATATTTACCTTCTTTTCTTAATAAAGCTAATAAAATCTCAAACTTGCTTCTATCCAAATGATTTAATATTATTGATATTACTCTTTCACTACCTCCCCCTCTCATAGAAGGCACGATAAAAAAAATCTTCTTTTTCATTTTTTTAAATTGTCCTTTATATACATTAAAAAAGCCACTGGAAAAATAAAAGGTAATAAAAGTTTATTTTGAATTTTTATACATCCAAAAAATAATTCTTTATTATAAAATGAAAATCTCAAACAATTTATCATAAATTTAATCTTATACTTTAATGGGATTGGTAAATTAAATTCTTTATAATAGTTATATATTGTACCATTTGGATTATTAATCATTAACTGAATAGCATTTGAAGATAAAGAGTCTTCATTAATCTCATAAATTCTTAAAGGTTCATTTATATATCTCGTTATATAAAATTTTGAAACTTCAAACCAAACACTACTTTTAGGAATAAAATTTTCTCCCTCAAATTCTTTAAAAGGAAATCTTTTTAAAACATCTGTTCTTTGAAATCCCCACTTTTTACCTTTAATTTTAAAAATAAAGGTAGTTTCAAAACTATTAGAATCAAAAATATCTTTTGGATATTTATCTCCTATAATATTTCCATTTTTATCTATACAAAGACCTGTTACTGCTGAGAAATTCTCTTTTTCATTATCTGGAATTAAATCCCAATAATATTTCAATTTTTCCAAAGCATCAGGTAAAAATCTATCATCACTATCTGCTGTTAAAAAAAATTTTCCTTTTGCTTCTTTTACGCCTTTATTAAAAGCTCTATGTTTTCCTCCATTCTCTTGATAGATATATCTAATAGGGAAATTACTTTTTTTAAACTCTTCTACCACTTCTTTTGTATTATCTTTACTTCCATCATCTACAATCAACCATTCAAAATCCATTAAAGTCTGAGATTTTAAACTTTCAAATACTCTGTGTATTAAATGAGCTCTGTTATAAGTTGGCGTAAAAACAGTAAAAGTATATTTATATTCCATTACATCCACCTTTCATACCACATCTCAAATATTAAAATAAACCAAAGCCTCTGTACGTTTTCTTTATTGCCTTGTAGATAGCTATCTCTAAGCTTTAAAACCTCTTCGGAAACAAATATACCTTCCTTTTCAAGTCTATTTTTATCCAAATAAGTTAAAAAGTATTTTTTTAATTCATCTCTAAACCATTCCACTATCGGAACACCAAAACCCATTTTCGGTCTGTCCATCATCTCTTTTGGCAAATATTTATGAACAATCTGTTTTAAGAGCCATTTTTTTTCGCCATTTTTAATTTTCAAGTTAGAGGGCAACTGAGCAACGAACTCTATAATTCTATGATCAAGCAAAGGTTCTCTTCCTTCCAAACTTATACTCATAGTCGCTCTGTCTACTTTAGTCAAAATATCATCCACCATATATGTTTTATAATCGATGGCCAGCATCTGATCTATATCATCATTATTTTGATTTAGTAAATTTATTAAATCAAAATTTGTCTGGATATATCTTGGTTCATTTTTCAATAACTTTTTTAACTCTTTAAGTGTAAAATGTTGGCTTGTATACTGCATAGCTTTTGATGAACTGTTTGATTTTAAAATATTTTTAACTTTTTCGTACCTTGTTTTATAATTGTATGTTTTATTAAATACCGGTATAAAATCTGGGTTTACATAATTCATCAGTTTTGAAATGATTGGTAAAGAAAAAGAGGGGAATTGTTTAAAGAAATTATAATATTTCAAAGAAGTGTTATATTTTCCATAACCTCCGAATATCTCGTCTCCACCATCGGCACTTAAACTTACCGTAACTTTTTCCCTTGCTAATCTACTAACAAGAGTTGTGGGGATTGCACTACTGTCACCAAAAGGCTCATCATATATTTCCGGCAATAAAGGAATTATTTCTACTGCATCTTTTTGAGTGCAGTAATATTCAGTATGATCTGTTCCAAGATAATTTGCAACTTCTTTTGCATAAGGCGCTTCATCATACCCTTTTTCATAAAATCCTATTGTAAAAGTTTTAATCTTTTCCGTTTTTTCACTTTGTAAAAGTGCAGTTACTGCACTGCTATCATATCCGCCGCTTAAAAACATTCCCACTGGAACATCAGAAACCATCCTATATTCAAAAGCAGATTTTAAAAGCTTTTCTGTTTCGTTGATTGCTTCTTTTGTATCAATAGAAAGTTTTGGTTTATTATAAAAATCAAAAATATTCCAATACTGTTTTTCCTCAATTTTTTTTTGTTTTAAATCAATTTTTAAATAATATCCCGCTTTTAATTTCCTGGTCCACTTAAAAATCGAATATGGTTCCGGAATATATCCATATTGAAGGTATAAACTAAGACTGTCTAAATCTATCTCTTTTTTAAATAAAGGATTTTTATGGAAAGACTTTAATTCACTTGAGAACATCAATAAATTATCTTTAAAATAATAATAAAGAGGTTTAACGCCAGCTCTATCTCTGATTAAAACGACTTCTTGCTCTTTTTTATCATAAATTGTTATTGCAAACATTCCTATAAATTTATAAATCGCCTCTATATTCCATCTATGATAGGCTTTCAATATCACTTCTGTATCAGAATTTGATTCAAATGTATATCCATATTTTTCAAGTTCAGCTTTAATTTCTTTAAAATTGTAAATCTCTCCATTATAAACTATCTCCAAGTTTTCAAAACTCATAGGCTGATGACCATGTTTTGAAAGATCCAATATTGAAAGCCTCCTATGGCCAAGTCCAATATTTGCATTATTTAGATCATAAAAACTATATCCACTATCATCAGGACCTCTATGATGTAATACGTCGGTCATAATTTTTAAAACTAATTTATCTGATTTTTTATTAAAATCAATAAATCCCGCTATCCCGCACATTTACATACCTTCATTATTAATTACTGAATAAATCATGGTTTCCCATTCGTCAGCAATTTTTTTTACATCAAGTATTTCACTGATTTTTAAAGCATTTTGAGCCAACAAATCTCTTTTATTTTCATCGTCTATTAAACTTCTTATTGCTTTGCTTAATTCATCTACATTTCCATTCTTTACCAATATACCGTTTTCATTATTATTTATTATCTCGCTTGGTCCCGTTAAGCAATCAAATGCAACACAGGCACAGCCATATCCCATAGCTTCAACCAAAACGTTGGGAAAACCTTCCATTCTTGAAGATAGTACAAAAATAGATGCCCTTCTATAATAATCTTCAATATTTTTTTTCTTCCTATCAAAAAAACTTTATTTTCTAAATTTAGCTTTTTAATTAAATCTTGTAGATTTTTTCTCTCTTCACCTTCTCCAACAATAATCAATTTCCAATCTGTATCAATAGTTGAATAGGCTTTTAAAAGTCTATCGAATCCTTTATTGTAATCTATTCTTCCAACACCTAAAATAATATGTTTTTTTTTAAAAAAATTATTTTTTTTGGAATTTTTTATAAATAGCGGATTATATATTATTTGACAGTTTTTATGAAAATCATATTTTGATTTATCATATTTGGATTGAACGATCAATCCATCAGCGAAAGGATAAACAGCTCTTCTAAGAAATCTCCAAACTTTTGATTTTAGGAAATTATAATTACTTCTTTCAGAAACAATAATCTTTTTACCAACTAATTTTGAAGCAACAATAGATAAAATGTTAGTTCTCGTCAAAAAACTAATTATAATATCGGGATTCTCTTTTTTAATTGTTTTTGACAATACTTTTATTCTATTAAAATTATTTGACAAACCATCAATAAACGATTTTGCAGATTTAGATAAATTAAGACTTATTACTTTAACGTTTGAATCAATATCATAAAAAATTGTATCAGTTGATAATAAAACTATAGTTATTTCGTATTTTTTTACAAGATAATTGGCAAGTGTCACTAATACTCTTTCAGATCCACCGGTTCCAAGAGATGATATCACAAATAAAATTTTCATTATAAGCCATTATTTTTTTATAAATAAATTAAAAATTAAATTTTTTACACTTCTTGGATAAAAGAAGATTACTAAAGCATATTCATAATTTTTCAATATGTAACTAAACAATTCTTTTATAGCTTTATTGTTCTTTGATTTAAGCAATCCGATCAATACCATATATAAGTAATTTTTTATCATTCTTTTTTTCCATTTATACAAACTATCTCGGTCTATAATTTTTTGTTTGATTGCAAATTCATATGGAGTCAAAATATAGTCAAGGTTTTTGATTAAATCATTTAATTCTGCTTTTTGTGCAATAGACTGACTATGAACTCTATAAACAGATACGTGGTCTTCAATAAATCCGATTTTGCCTATTAAACTTAATTTTAAAAATTCTAACCAATCAGAGCTGTTTATATTTTTCTTAAAGACATCAAGTTTTTTTATTTCATTTACATTAAAAATAGTTGTGGCCAAAAAATAAACCAGTTGATTCAAATGGTAATTTAAAAACACATCTAATCCATTCATAATTTTAGGAAATTTCCTATTTATTTTAATTTTTATATTTTTATCCTCAAGATATTCTACTTGATTGGCATGAACAATCACCAAATCTTCAAATTTCATGATTAGTTTTACAGCTTTACTAATATAACTATTATCGATAAAATAATCATCATCTGACAATATAATGGCCCAATCACCGGAAATATATTCATATAAAGCTCTTCTCCAGTTGCCTGTCATTCCAAGATTTTTTTCATTTCTAAAATATTTGAATCTTTTATCAGACAAGTATTTTTTGACAACTTCTTCTGTCTTATCAGTTGAACAATTGTCTGAAACAACTATTTCAAGATTTGGATAATCTTGTGCTAAAGCACTCTCTATCGCCTGAACAAGATAGTCGGCTCTATTATAAGTAGGTATTATGATGCTAACTTTCGGTAACATTATATTCCTTGAGGATTTTTTTTGCAAACAAAACGTATAAAATCAGGTTGATTAACTGTGCAATAGTAGCAGCAACGGGTATAGAATATATTCCTATAATTTCTTTTAAAAAAAATGAAATAAAAAAATAGGTCACTATAAATATAGTATTTGTAGTTATAAAGATTTTACTTCTTTTGGATGAAATACCTATCGGTGTTACAGAAGATTCTAAAGTTAAAATAAAATACCAAACTGACAGAAAAAGAAACATCATTTCAATCATCCAAATATTTTGCGTTGTAAGTTTTGATGATAAAATCGGTAAAATATAAGGAATAATCAAAAAAACTATCACTGAAAAAACTACATACAAAATCAGTACAATTTTTAGATACTGTATTGCTGATTTTTTAATTTCATCGTATTTTTTGTTAGAAAAAAGCTTTGATACTTTTACAACAAAAACCCTATGCGACGGACCTGTTGTAAGAGAGTAAACGATTTGTATCAATCTTTGGGCATAGTAAAATATAGATGCGTAACTACTTGGTAAAACTGCCAAAATATTACTTGTAATAGGCGTAAATAAAAGATTATGAATATTGTGTCCGAATCTCATTGAAATACTGTTTTTTATAAAACTTGCTGCAAGCTTGTGCTTTAAAACAATATTAAAAGGCACATTAATATATTTAAAAATAAAATAGATACTAATAGATAATGATATTACGGTTCCTATTATTCTTGCTATTAATATCGGTTCAATATTATTTAGTTTAAATATCAAGGAATATATCAACATCAATAAAGTCATAAAACCGGGTATCATTTCTAAAATATAGGGAAGAGAAAAGTGCATTTCTGCATTTAAAAATCTGATATTGACATATAAAGCTAAATTAAAAATTCCACTAAAAACCAAAATTGTAACACTCTTTACAAGAAGGTCTCTTCTTTCTGGATCAATGCCAAATGCATATAGTTCCACCAGAAAGTTTCTAAAAATATAAAATATTAAGAACATAACAAGTCCTGTAGCTAAAGAGAAGAATAGTGAAAAATTATAAAATTTATAAGCATATTCATTACCGACGGTCTTAGCATCATTATAAAAATACATAAACTGTTCAACAAACATTAATTGCAATAAACTTATAGAAGAGAAAATTGCAATACTCATCAAATAAACATCTGCTTTATAGGAAACACCAAATAGTTTTAATAAAATAACAGAGTTTAATATACTTATTAATATCTGTATCAGAACAAGAAAATTATATTTTATTTTAAACATCAATGATTTTTTACAAACTCTTGTATTTTTTCAATCATATACTCAATTGCTTCGTCTTTTATTCCGGGATAAACTCCCAACCAAAAACTATCTCTCATAATTTTATCTGTGTTTTTAAGATCACCGATAATTTTGTAATCCTTACCTTTTTCTAAAGATTCAAACATAGGATGTCTTATCATGTTTCCTGCAAAAAGATTTCTTGTTTGTATATTATGCTCTTCCAAATATTTAACAAGCTCATTTCTGTTAAACCCTACATTATCTTTTAATGTGATTAAAAACCCGAACCAGCTAACGTCACTGTCTCTTTGAGGTGTAACCAGTACAAACTTATCAATATTTTTCAATCCCTCATATAATTTTTGCCAATTCTTCTCTCTTTTTTTTATAAAATAAGGAAGTTTATCAAGTTGAGCAACACCGATAGCAGCCTGCATATCGGTTATTTTAAGGTTAAAACCAAAATGACTGTAAACATATTTATGGTCATAGCCTTTAGGAAGAGAGCCAAATTGTTGTGAAAATCTATGACCACATGTATTATCTACTCCGCTTTCGCACCAACAATCCCTTCCCCAATCTCTAAGACTAAGCATAATCTTTTTTAAAAGAGGATCGTTAGTATAAACTGCTCCACCCTCTCCCATAGTAATATGATGTGGAGGATAGAAACTGCTTGTTCCTATATCTCCCCAAGTACCGGTATATTTTCCTTTATACCTGCTTCCCAAAGCATCACAGTTATCTTCTATTAACCAAAGATTATATTTATCACAAATATTTTTGACTCTCTCAATATCAAAAGGATTCCCTAACGTATGAGCTATCATTATAGCCTTCGTTTTAGGAGAAACTGCCTTTTCAATTTCGTTTGGATCAATATTGAAAGTATCAAGCTCCATATCCACAAAAACAGGTATTGCACCAAATTGAACTATAGGCGCAACTGTAGTCGGAAAGCCAGCAGCAACTGTAATAACTTCATCACCTCTTTGAATTTGCCTATCTTTAAGCAGAGGTGACGTCAAAGCGAAAAAAGCCAATAGATTTGCACTGCTGCCGCTATTTACACTTAAAACATATCTAACACCTAAAAAATCTGCCAATTTTGCCTCAAACTCTTTTGCATATTTTCCAAAAGTTAACCAAAAATCCAAACCACTTTCAATCAAATTTATCATTTCATGTTCATCAAATATACGTCCTGCATAATTAACTCGAGATTGTCCTGGAATGAACTCTTTTTCCTGTTCTGGTTTATGAACACTTTTGTAATATTCAACTATCTTCTCAAATATCTCTTTTTTTAATCTATCTTTCATTATTTTTTCCTCAATGTTTTTTTGATAGCTTCTTTTAATTTGTATTTTTGATTCCAACCGGGTACACTTTGTCCTAAATTATAAGGAACCATAACCTCTCTTTTTCTATAATTTCTTCCCCCCCAGTTTATACCAAGTTTAGTACCTGTAACCTCTTCAAAAATTTTTGCCAACTCTTTTAAGGAAACTTTTTTACTGTTTGTTACTACAAACTCTTTTTCATTAAGTTCACATGATTCATTGGAGTTTAAAAGTTCAATCAACTTCAAATAAGCTTCAACTACATCCTCTATATAACTTATATCTATTATTTGCTCTCCTGGAGACATATCTATTGTGTCCCCACTTTCTGCAATTTTTTGCCATAAACTAAAAATTTTTTTTCGTGTATCGTTTGGACCAAATGTATCATTTAGTTTTATAGTAGTAAAAATCATATTTGAGGTTTCTGTGTAGTATTTTGCAATTTTTTGAAAAGCTTCTTTTGTTGCTGCATATAAATTTACAGGATTGTATTCTTCGTTATTAAAATTTTGCCAAAATGTACCGGTATTTATAAACCATTTTACTTTAGTTTGTTTGCTCGCTTCCAAAAGCTCTGTACCGAATAAGATATTTGAATATATTAAATTTTTTATATCAGTAGGTTTATGTTCAGACAGAAACATTGAAGCTAAATGAACAACTCCATCAAATTTTTGATCTTTAAAAAATACTAACAGATCTGAAATTTTTCCACTATAACGAAAAATTTTTATTTTATTATCCAATTGTGAAATATCGCTCCCTTCTCTAACAATTGCATAGACATCATGATACTCTATTAATTTTTTGCTTAAGTGTTTTCCTACAAATCCAGTAGCACCAGTTACCAATATTTTCATCAGGTATCTCCAAATTTAAATGGAGAAATAAATTCATTTAATGGAGGAAATGTTTTGTCTCTTTCTGATAAAATTGGATGATCTATTTTCCAATCATAACCGAAACTATCATATTTTATTCCTTTGTCACACTCTCTATCATAACTGCTGCTTTGCATATAAACAACGATAGTATCATTTTCTATGCTTTTAAAACCATGGGCTAAACCAATAGGTATGATTAATGCTTTTCCATTCTCTTCATTTAACTCTATTTCAAAGTATTTTCCATAAGTAGGAGAACCTTTTCTTATATCGACAACTATATCGATTATGCGCCCTTTTGGTACATAAACCAACTTCAAATGTTCTTTTGGCGGTATCTGAAAGTGCATTCCTCTAATTACATCTTTTTTCGATATAGAATAGTAACTCTCTTTTATAGAAAAATTTATACCAAATTTTTGAAATGTTTCATTATTGAATATTTTCAAAAAAGACCCTCTGCTATCTATAAATTTTTTATTTTCAATTACTTTTAAACCATAAATAAAAGTATCATTGATTGTCATTATTCTCAATACTCCATTCAATATTCATTTTTTTTGCATCAAAAACATATTCTTCTAAATGTTTTTGTGTCAATATAATATTGTTTTCATAAAAATTTTTGTACCATTGTGCAGTTTTTTCAAAAGTTTTATCTTTATCCCAAACTGATTTCCAATTTAATTTAATATGAGCTTTACTGCAATCCAATTTTAGAAATTTTGCTTCATGTGGATGTTCAATATTTTTTTCATATTCATATTTTATTTTATTCCAATATCTTTGCATAGTTTTTATAACATTTTCTACGGTTATACTAACTTCGTTAGAAGGACCAAAATTCCACCCTTCGGCAAATTTTTTTTTGCCTTCTAATAGTTTTTGCCCTATTTGCAAGTATCCACTCAAAGGCTCCAGTATATGTTGCCATGGCCGTGTTGCATATGGATTTCTGATTTTTATTTTTTCATTTTTACTAACTGCTATCATGATATCAGTAATCAGTCTATCTTTTGCCCAATCTCCACCGCCTATTACATTACCGGCCCTGCATGAAGCCAGCAGCGTATTGTGCTTTATACCATAATCATCCAGATTAAAATATGAGTTTCGATAACTTGAAGTTAAAAGTTCTGCACAACCCTTTGATGAACTGTATGGATCATACCCGCCCATTGGGTCATTTTCTCTATACCCCCATATCCACTCTTTATTTTCATAACATTTATCACTTGTTATATTTACGATTGCTTTTACATTTGTTTTTCTGCAGGCCTCAAAAACTTTTAATGTTCCAATTACATTTGTCTCATATGTTTCAATAGGATTTTCATAAGACATAAGAACAAGCGGTTGAGCAGCCAAATGAAAAACTATATCAGGCTTAAATTTATTAAAGACACTATCTAATTTTTCCTGGTCCCGTATATCTCCAATAATTGAAACAATTTTTAAATTTAATAATTCAAAATGATTAGGCTTTGTCGGTGGTTCCAATGAATATCCGACAACATTTGCTCCTAATTGTTTTAACCAAAAGCTAAGCCATGAACCTTTAAAGCCTGTATGTCCGGTTACTAAGACGGTTTTGTTTTTATAAATTCCGCCAAAAAGATTTTGCATTACCACACTTTCCATGGAGCATTTCCGGACTCCCAAAGCTTTTGAAGTTCTCTCTTGTCCCTTAGTGTATCCATTGGTTTCCAGAAACCGTGATGTTTGTATGTATACATTTTCCCATCTTTTGCAAGATTTTTCAATGGGTCTTGTTCAAATACTGTTTTATCACCATCTTTTATATAATTAAATATTTCCGGTTCACATACAAAAAATCCCGCATTAATCCAATTACCATCACCTTTTGGCTTTTCCAAAAAGTTTATTACTTTGTTATTTTTATCAACATTTAACGCACCAAATCTACCTTCCGGCTGTGCTGAAGTGACTGTTATGGCACCATCATGAGCATTGTGAAACTCCAATAAATTTTTGATATCAATATTGCCAACTCCATCTCCATAAGTTAACATGAATGGTCTATTACCAATATAGTTTTGAGCCCTTTTAATCCTTCCTCCAGTCATTGTATCATTACCAGTATCAATTAAGGTAACTTTCCATGGCTCACTACTATTGTTATGGACTTCTAATTCATTTGTTTGTAAATTTATAGTTACATCACTTTGATGCAAAAAATAGTTTGCAAAATACTCTTTTATATAATACCCTTTATAGCCAAGCAATATTAAAAAATCATTAAAACCGTAATAGGAATATATTTTCATTATATGCCATAAGATAGGTTTGCCACCAATTTCAACCATTGGTTTAGGTTTTAATTCGGTCTCTTCACTTAATCTTGTTCCAAACCCACCTGCCAATATGAGTACTTTCATTTTCATCCTTTTACAATCTTCTATCTATTAAATTTTTATCTAAAACACCTTTTAGATCATATACTACAGTGTTAGTTTTTAGTTTTTGGTTTTTAGTTTTTAGTTCTTTGTTTAGATTTTTAAATTCGTTATGAGCTACTGCTAATACGATTGCGTCGTAATTTTTTAAGGTTAAAGGTTGAAGGTTGAAAGCTGAAGGAAGTAGTTCAATCCCATACTCTTTTTTTACTTCTTCAGGATCGGCCCAGGGATCATAGACATCAACGTTGCAGCCAAATTCTTTTAATTCGTCAATAACGTCAATTACCCTACTGTTTCTGATATCCGGGCAGTTTTCTTTGAATGTGACTCCTAATACTAAAACCTTGCTTCCTCTGATAGTGTGTCCTTTGTGTATCATAAGTTTTACCACTTTATTGGCTACATATATACCCATATTATCATTAACACGCCTGCCTGATAGTATTATCTGAGGATGATAGCCGACCTCTTTTGCCTTGTAAGTCAGATAGTATGGATCGACTCCTATGCAGTGGCCGCCGACAAGACCCGGTCTGAAAGGTAAAAAGTTCCACTTCGTCCCTGCTGCTTCAAGGACATCTAGAGTATCAATGCCCAGTTTGTCAAAAATAAGTGCAAGTTCGTTTACAAAAGCGATGTTGATATCCCTTTGTGCATTCTCTATCACTTTTGCAGCTTCTGCCACTTTGATGGAAGGAGCCAAGTGGGTACCCGCCTCAATAATGCTTTTATAAAGAGCATCTATTTTTTTTGCAATTTCTGGTGTACTGCCGGAAGTTACTTTTTTTATGGTAGGGAGTGTATGTTTTTTGTCCCCGGGATTGATTCTTTCTGGACTGTATCCGCAATAAAAATCTTCATTAAATTTCAACCCGCTGACTTTTTCCAAAATTGGAACGCAGACTTCTTCTGTACAGCCGGGATATACGGTGGATTCATAAATAATGATATCTCCTTTTTTCAAAACCTCTCCGACAGTTTTGCTGGCTTTTTTCAGAGGGGTCAAATCGGGATTTTTATGAGAGTCTATAGGTGTAGGAACGGTAACTATATAGACATTCGCATTTTTTATATCTTCCGTTGAAGTTGTAAGTTTCAGGTTTGAAGTCTCAAGGACCGAGTTTAGTTCATCTTCGCCAACTTCCAAAGTAGAGTCGATACCTCTGTTTAGTTCCTCAATCCTTTTTTGATTTATATCGAAGCCGATTACTTTATATTTTTTTGCAAACTCTACAGCCAAAGGAAGCCCAACGTAGCCTAAACCTATGATTGCTAATTTCATATTTTATCCTTATAAAGTTCTCTTTGTAGTTCTTCATACTCTTTTTTCTTTATCTCTATGAAAACTTTCGTCAGTCTGATTTTCTCTTCCAAGCCTTTTTTTGTCAGAAGGTATCTGTAGCCTTTTTTGTTGTTGCTTTTTATGAAGCGTTTGGTTTTGACCAGGCCTTTTTTGACGAGCTCTTTTATGATGTAGTTTGTTTTTCCCACACTGCAGCCCAGAGACTGGGCCAGTGATTTTTGATCGGGGATATTTTCTATTTCTCTAAGGATAGATAGACTGAGTTCCTGTTCATATTTTTCTTTAAATGCCATTTGCCCTCGATTGGGAATTTAAGATTCAAATTTTGAATAAATAGTATAGTTATATTTATATGACAGAAAGCTTAAATAATCAGAATACTATCAGCGGAACAAACGCAAATCCGTAATGTTCCTCTTTTTCTATTTCGGATTCTGAGATTTTGTCTATTTTATAGATAGACTCCAATATGGGAATAACCATCCTACCGCCAGTTTTGAGTTGATCTACAAGAGTTTCAGGCAGTGAGGCGGCAGAAGCGGAGACGAGTATTTTATCAAATTTTTCTCCCGGTATTCCGAGAGTTTCGGCTTCTTCGATACGAGCGTTTTTGAAGTTGTATTTTGAGAGATTTTTTTGACCGAATTCCACAAGCTCGGGAAATCTTTCTAGCCCAATGACTTCTCCCTTATCTTTGACTATAAAAGCCAGAAGAGCTGTAGTCCATCCCGATCCGGAACCGATATCCAGGATTTTGTCCCCTTTTTCTGGCTGCAGAAGCTCCAGCATAAAAGCTACGGTAAAGGGTTGAGAAATGGTCTGGCCATGTCCTATGGGAAGAGGATAGTCATCATATGCAGCGTCAAGATATTTTTTGGGAACAAAATCTTTTCTGTCGATATTTTTGAATGCTTCTATGATCTCTTGCGTTTTCAGGACACCGCAGTCGATCAGATGCTCTACAAGTTTTTTGTTGCTTTTCATCAGTAGCCGCATTGCTCCTTATTTTCATAGATATCTTTTAAAAGAGTATCGGTGTTAAAAGATTTTAGTTCATCATTTATGCCAAAAATATACGGAATCACTTCCAGAAATACATAGGTTATGTGTAGCATGGGCATAAATATAACAAGTTCTATGGCAAAAACTTTGGGCGAGTGCCATTTTTTTATCCACTGATATGCGCTTTTTGCTCCGTTCATCGCAAGAAGCGATTCAAATGAGAAAACAAATCCCCACACTATATAAGTTAGCAGGGCACCGTAAAAATCAGATCTATAAAAAAATCCATTTTCATCCCCTTTTAATCAATTATAACACTAATTTTATTTATAATAGAACATATGAACTGTTATAAGGTTCTTGGCTGAAAGCTAAAAATAAGGAAAGAACATGGCAAAGGTTATAAGTTATGGTGCTGCAGGAACGGTGACGGGTTCGTGCCATCTTCTTGAAATAGACAATATACACATATTGATAGATTGCGGAATGTTTCAAGGGGAAGTTGAAGAGAAAAATTATGAAAAATTCGGCTTTAATCCCAAGAGAGTGGATTTTGTCGTCTTGACACATGCTCACCTGGATCATATAGGAAGATTGCCCAAGCTTTTTAAAGAGGGATTTTCCGGAGTTGTAATCGCTACAAAAGCTACTTTTGACCTTGCCAAAATTCTTCTACTTGACAGTGCCAAAGTTATGAGCGAAGAGTATGAAACAATATATAGAAAGGCTCTTAGACGAGGAGAAGCCGACAGGGTGAGAAAGCCTATCTATGATGAAAAAGATGTCAGAGATATGTTCAGGAAGATGAAAAAAAGAGTAGCCAAATATCACAGGCCCGTTAAGCTGCCAAAATCGATAGAACTGCTTTTCCAAAATGCGGGACATATACTGGGTTCATCTTTTGTTACCATAAAATATAAAGAGTTTAAAACAGTAAGAAAAGTTGTTTTTTCCGGTGACCTTGGAGACCGCAGCTCTTTGGTCATAAAGCCGGTAGAGTATCCCGAAAAGGCTGACAATCTTTTTATAGAATCTACTTACGGCGACAGGAACCATAGGCCTTTAAATGAAAGTATAATAGAATTTAAAGAGGCGGTTGTTTCGACTCTGCTGGTGGATGGAAATGTTTTGATTCCCTCTTTTGCAGTAGAGAGATCACAGGAAATTTTGTGCATATTAAAAGATATGTATAATAGTGGCGAACTGCCTGAGTGTCAGGTCTTTCTTGACAGTCCTCTTGCCATAAAAGCTACGAATATATACACAAATTATCCCGAAGAGCTTGGACCAAAATGTAACTACTATCTCAAAAGAGACGGAAATATATTCAGATTTCCCTATCTACAGTTTGCACAGACTCCCAATCAGTCAAGAAAAATAAATTCTGTCGAAAGCAGAGCCATCATAATAGCCGGAAGCGGAATGTGCAATGGCGGAAGAATTCTTCACCATATGAAGCACAGGCTCTGGAATCCTAAAAACTCTCTAATATTTGTAGGATATCAGGTGCATGGAACGCTTGGCAGAAGAATAATAGAGGGTACAAAAATGATAGAGATATATGGCGAAAAGATAAAAGTCGCTTCAAAAGTCTATACGATAAACGGTTTTTCCGCCCATGCAGACCAGAACGAATTGATAGAGTGGATAGAAAGTTTCAAAAGACTCGGGCATATTTTTCTTATACATGGCGAAAAAGAGAAACAGGAAATTTTTAAAAAAGCAATTGAAAAAAGACTTCATGCCAAAGCACATATAGTCAATGAAAAAGAGGTCATATATCTATGATAAAATCTTGGCTTTTTGCTGTTTGTGCAGTTTTCCTTCTATGGGGGTGTGCCGCTAAAATGCCGCAACAGGTAAAAAGCTCTCTGATAGTTATGAAAACACCCAAGCTTAGATTTGCTGATACCGGTTTTGTAAAGAAGTATAAAAATAGAGTAGAAGTGGAAATCTACTCTGCAGGAAGCGCGCTTTTGGGCCTGAGTATATCAAACAGGGTATGCACTGATGAGGGATGTATGAGTAAAAAGGAGTTTAACAAAAAATATCTCTCAGCTCACTATCCTCCCGATTTGTTGAAAAACGTTTTTCTTGGAAGACCGATCTTCAAAGCTGAAAATATCTTTAAATCAGAAGATGGGTTTGAGCAGCATATATACAAAAAAAACAGTTTTGATATAATCTACCGCGTGAAAAAAGGCGAGATATATTTTAAAGATAGAATAAACCGGATTTTGATAAAGGTTAAAGATATATAAGTGTGAGTGTTAGTGTGAGTGTTGGTGCTTGAAAGGGGAATATTTTGAGAAGTGTTGAAGAGTTGGAAGTTTGCAAAAAAGGAACATTTTGAAAAACAGTGAAAAATCAAACAAATACGTAGGAGCCCATGTGAGTGCAAGCGGGGGTGTTTTCAATGCTCCTGTCAATGCAAAAAATATCGGTGCAAAAGCGTTTGCACTTTTTACAAAAAACCAAAGACAGTGGATGGCGAAACCTCTTGATACAAAAACGATAGATGAGTTTTTAAAAAATCTAGAAGAGTCTCGAATCGATCCGAAGCAGATACTGTCCCATGACAGCTACCTAATAAATCTGGGTCATCCCGAAGAGGATAAGCGGCAAAAGAGTCTGGATGCTTTTATCGATGAGGTGAAAAGATGTGAACTTTTGAGTCTAGATAAACTCAATTTTCATCCCGGAAGCCATCTAAAAAAGATAAGCGAAGAGCAGTGTCTGGACCTCATAGCCGATTCAATAAACAGGACGCTTGATGTGACCGAGGGCGTAACTCTTGTCATTGAAAATACTGCCGGGCAGGGGAGCAATCTTGGATACAGATTTGAACATCTGGCGTATCTTATAGACAAAACGGAGGATAAGAGCCGCATAGGCGTGTGTCTTGATACATGCCATATGTTTACCGCCGGCTATGATATCAGAGATAAAGAGTCATATGAAAAAACGATGAAAGAGTTTGATGAAATCGTTGGGTTTGAATATCTAAGAGGTATGCATATAAATGATTCGAAAGCGAAATTTGCAAGCAGGGTTGACAGACATCACTCCATAGGAGAAGGCGAAATAGGCCTTGAAGCATTCAGGCTTATAATGAACGACGGAAGGCTTGATAACATACCGTTGATTTTGGAGACAATAGATGATAGTATATGGGATAAAGAGATAGAGCTTCTATATAGTTTTAAAAATAGATAGAATCGACTTGGCAATTGAATTGAAAATATGCTTTTGCAAATAATTAAAAAAGATAGGACAAAGGAGATAAGTGAACTATCTGATAGATTTCATAAAAACAGAGGACATAAAAAAAACGAAAATTTTTCCTCAGCTTAAATGCAGCGAAGAGGAAGCAAAACTTTTGCGTGAGCTTGCAAAAAGGTATATCAATGCACAGGAGGAGGTTCTTGTATCGGACCTTCTTCTCGATATCTACGGAGGGAAAGATTTTGAGCATCTGCACAAGCTTCCCATTATAAAAAATCTGCTTGAACTCGGGTGGATAGTTCAGGGAAGTTTCGGCAGTTTCAAGACAAACGAACATACCACACTGGAACTTCTTCATACTCACATAACACTGAGTGTACCCTTTTTGAAACTTGTCGAAGAAGGCAATCTCGACCTTGTTCTTCCTGAGATCAAACCGTACACGGATCATCTGGAATATCTGCAGGACCAGTTTTTCAGAATAGATCTGTATCAGAAGCTCAGTGCAACAAAGCAGAATTTCAATCTCGACTCCCCAAGTATTCACAGACTCAGAAACAAACTCAAACTCCTTGAAAAGAGGATAGAAGAGAGGCTCAAAGTTACCGAGCAAGATATTGAAGTGGAGAAATTTTTCAAAGAGTACGACCTCAATGAAAAAGAGCAAATCATTTTTTTGGCACTTTTAAAAGAAGAATATGCCGGAACAGACGGGAATCTTAGAGAGATGAATACTCTTATAGACCTGATAAGTTTTGATGAATACGAAAGAATTGAAAACAGGGCTATGCTTGAAGAGGGAGCAAAACTTATAGAAGAGAGGCTTATAGACTATGATGAGATGCTCACACCTTTTGGAGGCATAAGCAGATCTTTTTTTATAGTCGAAGACATACTTCAAAGAATTATACATCCGCAGAAAAAGAAAAAGAGCAAAAAGCTGAAACTCGATATGCTGATAAAAGAGCAGGATATTTTTGAACTGATTGAGCCCAAAACGACGCTTGACGATGTGGTGCTTCATCCAGAAACAAGAAAGACACTCAACAATCTTTTGAAACAGATGGACAGAACAGTTTCAAACAGACTTAAAGAGTGGGGTATAAAGCCGAAGAAGAAAGGAATAGATGCCAGGATCATCCTTTACGGACCTCCAGGGACCGGAAAAACGATGACGGCTCTTTCTCTTGCCAAGTCGCTGAGAAAACCGGTTCTCAGTTTTGACTGCTCTAAAATACTTTCAATGTATGTTGGTGAGAGTGAAAAAAATGTAAGAAAAATTTTTGATACATACAATGAACTAAGTTCAAAAGCGAAAACCGAACCGGTTTTACTCCTTAACGAAGCGGATCAGTTTCTCTCAAGCAGGACAAGCAGTCCCGGAAGCAGTGCCGACAAAATGCACAACCAGATGCAAAACATCTTTTTGGAACAGATAGAGAAATTTGAAGGGGTGCTTATCGCCACGACAAATCTGCTTGAAACTATAGATCAGGCATTTTCGAGAAGATTTAACTACAAAATAGAGTTCAAAAAACCAAGTTTCAAAGAAAGAGTTGAGTTATGGAAAAAAATGCTTCCTAAAAATGCACCTTATGAAGAGGGATTTGATATAGAAAAGCTGGCGAGTTACGATCTTACAGGAGGACAGATAAACCTTGTTATAAAAAATACCGCCTACAGGGTCGCAGCTAGCGAAAGTCCTATATTCAGGGTGGAAGATTTCGTAACAGAAATCAAAAAAGAGAAAGCATCAACCTTTGGTGATGAAAAATCTATGGGATTTATAAGTTAGAACAATTTGAAAGACTGTTTCTATAAGAAACAAATAAATGATAAAGTTAACAAATTTACTCATCTTAAATTGATTTCAATCTTTTTCTGTTATAGTTGCATTTAGAATCTAAAAGTGTGTCGGTAGCAATTTTGTTACTTGATCCAAAGGAGATGTTGATGTTGACTCATATGGATGTTGCACATCCCTATTTTGGTGCATTTTTGCTGTTTGTTATTACAATAGTAGCTTTTACGGCAACTACAACAGCAGCAAGGTTTGTGAGCAGAAAGCTTGCAAAACTGGATACGGAAAAACTGAAACTCACTATCTATGAGTGCGGTCCTGAAGTTACAAAACAGCCCAACAGGATATCTGTGCAGTTCTATCTTTTTGCGCTTCTGTTTATTCTTTTTGATGTTGAGATAATTTTTATGTTTCCATGGGCCATAGACTTTAAAGTACTCGGATGGTTTGGGTTTGCAGAGATGATACTTTTTATACTTTTACTTGCAATCGGATTCATATACGCATGGAGGAAAGGAGCACTAGAATGGCACAGCATCAGGTAAATTATGCTGCAAGCGGCGGTCTTCCCGTTGCACTTACAACTGTAGACAAACTTGTAAACTGGGGAAGAAGCAACTCTCTTTGGGCGCTTACATACGGGCTTGCTTGCTGCGCGATAGAGATGATGGCAAGCGGGGCGAGCAGATATGACTTCGACAGATTCGGTGTTATATTCAGAGCGAGTCCGAGACAGTCTGATGTTATGATAGTTGCAGGTACACTTACCAAAAAGCATGCCGAATTTATCAGAAGGCTGTATGACCAGATGACTGAGCCCAAATGGGTTATATCTATGGGAAGCTGCGCCAATACAGGCGGTATGTTCAACACATACGCGACAGTTCAGGGAGTCGACAGAGTAATACCTGTTGACCTGTATCTGCCAGGATGTGCTCCAAGACCCGAGACTCTTCAATATGCTGTTATGCTGCTTCAGAAAAAGATAAGAAAAGAGTCAATTTTTAAAAGTCAAAAACCAAAAAGGTTGGTATGATGAGACCATATAAACCAAAAGACAACGTACAGGCAAAAGCCTACTATACCGACAGATTCTGGGTTGCTCCCAAAATACCGGAAGAAGATGTGCAAAATGATGAGGTATATGCCGAGGATCTGAAAAAACTTGAAGAGAATTTTGAAATAAAAAAAGCATATATTCAAAGAGGGCAGTTGGTGGTTTGCATTGCTCCTGAGATAAACAAAGAGGTAGTAAAGTTTTTCAAAGATGAGCTTGAATACGATTTTTTGTCGGAGCTAAGCGCAATAGACTATCTGGCCCAAGACGGTGAATTTGAAATTTTTTATCAGATGCTCTCCACATCAAAAAGAAAGAGAGCAAGAATCAAATGCAGAATAAAAGAGAACCAGGCTATAGAGAGTGTTGAGAGTGTGTTTAGAAGCGCCAACTGGAGTGAGCGGGAAATGTACGATATGTTCGGTGTAAAAGTAAATAATCATCCGTATATGAAGAGAATTCTTATGCCGGACGACTGGAGTGGACATCCTCTCAGAAAAACATATCCTCTTCACGGCGACGAAGCTGCCCAGTGGTATGAGGTGGACAAAATATTTGGAAAAGAGTACAGAGAAATCATAGGGCCTGAGATAAGAGATGCGGCATTTGTAGACAGGTATGATACTGAAAGATTTGCAAGGCTCGGACATGAAGTGCCAAGAGGTGCACCGGTTGATTATAAAGAACAGGGAAATCCTGATGTATTCAATGATGATGCACCGCTTGTAGAAACATTCGATATGAAAAAATCAAAAATAGTCAACAGAGACAGATAGGGGCCGGAATATGCAGCAAAGAAACAGACTACAACCATTTTTCGAAAACCTTGTATTTGAAAGAGACGATACAAATATGATCGTCAACTTCGGTCCGCAGCATCCATCTGCCCACGGACAGCTCAGACTTATACTCGAACTTGACGGAGAGCAGGTGGTAAAAGCAGTACCGGATATCGGATACCTCCATAGAGGTATGGAGAAGATGGGCGAAAACATGATATATAACGAGTTTTTGCCCACTACAGACAGAATGGACTATATTGCGGCAACATCAAACAACTATGCATTCGCTTTTGCAGTTGAGAGACTTCTTGGGATAGAAGATAAAGTTCCTAGACGTGCTAAAGTGATAAGAACGATGCTTCTTGAGCTCAACAGAATTATCTCGCACCTGTTCTGGCTTGCAACCCATGCACTTGACGTAGGCGCTATGAGTGTTTTCCTGTACTGTTTCAGAGAGCGCGAATATGCAATGGACCTTATGGAAGAGTACTGCGGCGCAAGACTTACGCACAGTGCAGTCAGGATAGGAGGAGTTCCACTGGATCTTCCTGCAGGCTGGATAGAAAGACTCAGCGCTTTCATAGCCAAGCTTCCAAAAGATATAGAGGATTATGAAGGGCTTTTAGATACGAACAGAATCTGGAGAATGAGGCTTGAAAATGTGGGTGTAGTACCGCCTGAGATGGCGAAAAGCTGGGGATGCTCCGGTATTATGCTAAGAGGAAGCGGAATAGAGTGGGATATAAGAAAAGAGGAACCTTACGAGCTGTATGATGAGCTTGATTTTGATATTCCGGTGTCTGACAGATGTGACAGTTACGGAAGGTACAAACTTTATATGGAAGAGATGAGACAAAGTGTCAGAATTCTTCAACAGCTTATTCCAATGTATAAAGATACATCACCTGAAATTATGGCCCATGTTCCGGAATATATATCTGCACCAAAAGAGCAGATAATGACCCAGAACTATTCGCTTATGCAACATTTTGTCCTTGTGACTCAGGGTATGAGGCCTCCTGTGGGCGAAGTTTATGTACCTACCGAGTCGCCGAAAGGGGAACTCGGTTTCTTTATCAGAAGCGAAGGCGAACCGTATCCTTACAGACTGAAAATCAGAGCTCCAAGCTTCTGGCATACGGGAATTTTACAAGACCTTCTGCCGGGACACTATCTGGCGGACGTTGTAACTATAATAGGAAGTACAAATATAGTTTTCGGTGAAATTGACAGATAAGGCTGAAGGTAGAAGGCTGAAGGTAGAAGAAACAGTCCTCCTTCATCCTTCGTCCTTCACCCTTCAACCTTATTAAAAGGAAGAAGATGGTTAGATACGATTTGAGACATTTGCATGATAATTTTTATGACAGGATGTTGGAGCTTTTGGAAAAAGAGGTAAAACCAGAAGAGGTTGCTATATTTCTTTTTGAAATTGGAGATTTTTCTCCTATCCAGAAAAGTGCAGATCTTATAAAAGAGGCCGGCCATGAGCTCTTGAACTCTTTGAAGTTCAATGAAGTGGACTGGACTATAGTTGTAAGAAGGAAGAAATAGTGAGCAGAGTCTATTTTTCCTGCTGGCGGGATGAATTTATAGACAACCGCGGTAAACCGGCCGATGAGTGGACAGAATCATCTTTCAATTTTCCGGAGCATTACAACGTTGACAAAAAATCCAAAGCGTTCATAGGATGGGACGGTTTTGCTATCTTTGAAGAAGGTGTCGATGTAGTAAGACTAGCTACCGAATATGCCGCACAATATCAGGAATATTCTGAAGCCTGCGGAAGATGTGCGCCGGGTAGATGGGGCGGCAGGATACTATATGATCTTTTTGACAAAATAGCCAGAGGAGAGGGAGAGGTAAGTGATCTTGAACATCTAAAAGAGGTTTCCAGAACCATGATGGAAACGAGTAAATGTGAAATCGGTAGAACAGTACCGAAACCTCTTTTGGATATTATGAAGTATTTTCAAGATGAAATTTTGGAACTTATAAACGATAAAAAGCCCTCACCTGATTATGACAAGAAATGCGACTATATAGCAAAAGTTACAGCACCCTGCATGGATGCCTGTCCTTCACATGTGGATATTCCGGCATATATCGAGGGTGTAAGAGACCTCAGATTTGACGACTCTTTGCAGGCTACAAGAAAAACCATGCCTCTGGCACATACCTGCGGCAGAGTCTGTCCACACCCTTGCGAAGACGCGTGCAGAAGAACGAATCTTGACGAGCCAATATCGATTATGGAGCTCAAAAGACTCGGAGCCGATTTTGAGGATGACCACGGTCTTTACTGGCTTCATCCCAAAAAACAGAAACCTTTGACCGATAAAAAAGTTGCTATTATCGGAGCCGGCCCCGCAGGACTTGCAGGAGCCTATTATCTTGCTTTGGAAGGTATAAGGTGTGATATTTTTGAAGAGCTTCCGGTTCTTGGCGGCGAAGTGGCTGTGGGGGTTCCCGAGTACAGAATGCCGGTAGAGAAATACAATAAAGATATAGAAGCTGTAAAAAGCCTTGATGGTGTAAATATATATACAAATACAAGAGTTGATGCGGATATGATGAGAAAGTTTGAAAAAGAGTATGACGCTATTCTCATCGCAACCGGTACTAGAATATCCAAAAAAGTGAGAGCAAAAAACGAAAGAGAAGAGATAAAGGGCTACTGGCCGGCTATCAAATTTCTTGATGAGATAAATCTATATGTAAAATATGGCATAGGTGAACCTGTTGATCTCACCGGTAAAACGGTTGTCTGCGTGGGAGGCGGATTTACCTCTATGGACGTTGTAAGGTGTTCTGTCAGAGCAAATGCCAAAAAAGTAATTATGCTTTATAGAAGAGATGAAGCTACAATTATAAGAAACACCACATACGAAGAGTATCATGAAGCGGTAGAAGAGGGTGTTGAGTTTATCTTTTATTCCGCAGTCGAAGAGATAATTACAGATGAAAACGATCAGCTAAAAAAACTTAAAATCAATAGATTCGAACTTGTTCCCGATCCTAACGGAGGAAGACCGCAGCTCGTAAAAATCGAAGGTGCGGATTTTGAGATAGAGTGCGACTATCTTATACCTGCAGTAAGCCAGAGTGCAGACCTTTCGCATCTGCCAGAGGAGTGGGAGATAGAGCTTACAAGCTGGGGAACAATAAAAACGGACGGCAAAACCTATATGTCCAGTAGAAAAGGAGTATTTGCCGCGGGAGATTGCGAATACGGGCCTATGACTATTGTAAATGCCGTAGGACAGGCGAAAAGAGCCGCATCGGTAATGGCAAGATATGTACTAACCGGTGAGGTGACTTTGACAGATGAAGAGATAATGGAAGATCATTTAAGAGCGCTCAAAGTCTATGACAAGAAAGAGAAGATCAAAGGATGGCTTCCGGGACTTCCAAGGGCTGTGAGTGAGAAGCTAACTGTAGAAGAGAGAAAAGATAATAACAAAGAGGTAAATTTGGGGCTTACTCAGGAGCAGGCAATCGCTGAAGCCGAACGATGTATGAGATGTTACTATATAGCTATGGTCGCTGTATAAAGGCAGGAAATGATTAAATTTTATATAGACGGAAAAGAAGTCACTGCTAATAAAAACGAAACTATTTTGGAAGCAGCAAGAAGAGAGGGTATATATATTCCCACAATGTGCTATCTTCCCAAAGTAAAACCTATAGCATCATGCAGACTCTGTGTGGTGGAAGTGGAAGGAGTAGAGGGGTTTGTTCTAAGTTGTCAGACACCACCTACTACAGGTATAAAAGTAAAAACGAACTCCAAAGAGCTTTATTCACACAGACAGAATATAATGAAACTGTATGATGTGAACCATCCACTGGAATGCGGAGTTTGTGACAAGAGCGGGAATTGTGATCTGCAGAATAAAACTCTGGAATTCGGGGTTGACACTCAGGATTTCAGTGCAAAAGATCAGCCCAGAATCATTAAAGACTGGAAATTTATACAATACGATCCTTCCCTTTGTATTCTATGCGAAAAGTGTGTTCATACATGTAACGAAGTGATCGGTGATGATGCGATAGAGATAGAGTTTGGAGGATATAAATCTCATATTGTTGTTAAAGAGGGCGAGACGCTCGATTGTACTTTCTGCGGCGAATGTATTGCGGTATGTCCGGTCGGTGCTATGATTAGCCAGGATTTCAAATACAGTGCAAATGCATGGGAGTTGACAAAAATCCCGGCATCCTGTGCCCACTGCAGTGCAGCATGTCATCTGTACTATGAAACCAAACATGAAGGCTGTTTTGATAAAAACTCTCCTGCTATATACAGAGTGACAAATGATTACGAATTTACAAATCTGTGCGGGGCTGGTAGATTTGGCTACGATTTTGAAAACAGAGCCCAAAAGGATGAAAAGGCTTTTGGCGATGCGATAGAGGCGTTCAAAAAAGCGGACACTATAAGATTTTCAAGCTATATAACAAACGAAGAGGCTTTGATACTTCAAAAACTCAAAGAAAAATTCGGATATAGACTCGTAAACGAAGAGGCTAAAAAATATAGAGATTTTCTTAGTGAATTTTCAAAAACAAGCGGCTCAAGCCTTTATAGCGGATCGCTTGAAGATATTAAAAGAAGCGACTATATCATAATTTTCGGAACAAGGATAGCTACAGACAATCCGGCTGTCAGATATGCCGTTACAGTCGCCTCCCGAAAACAGAGCAGCGAAGTTGTATATATGCATCCTATGGAGGACGAGCTTCTTAAAAACGTAGTAACAAAATTTGTCAAATACGAAGTGGGAACAGAAGAGGGCGTCATGGCCCTTGTTGCAGATGCGTTTATAGATGAAGATGCCAAAAACAGCATAGATAAAGAGTGGTTTGATGCTTTGGATATCGGTTACATAAGTGCAGAGTCAAATGTTGGCGAAGAAGAGATAGAAGAGATACTCAAAAAGTTTAATAGAAAAAGAAGACTTCATAGGAAAAACTTTACATTTGTAATCGGCGAGGATCTCTACACTCATCCGAGGGCTGGGAATATAGCGAGACTTGCGGGTTTGATAGAGAGGTATACAGATTTTAAAGTGGTATTGGTTCCTCCGAAGACGAACAGTTTGGGAGTATCTTTGATATGCGATCTAGATGATGAGGCCGGAGAGTACGTGATAGGATACAACGCTCCGGGAGACTTTGTACTGAGCGCTCTTGGAGAGGGTGATTTGGATATGCCTGCACTGAACCAGCAAGAAGGCACCTTTACAAATATAGACAAAAGAGTCGTACCGACAAACGTTGCTCTTCCATATGAGGGGTATGTACTGAACGATATAGCCAGAGCGCTAGGAGTAAGTGATAAAGAGTATACGGTAGAGTTTACAAAAGAGCTACCTGAAGAGAAGGGATATAAGAGAGTAGATTTTGATTCTTTGCCGAACCATTATACAAATGCGGGCGAAGAGGTGAGAGGATATGTGATAGAGCCGAAACTTACGGAAGCTGAAAGTAAAATCGAAGAGATAGAGGAGCTACCGGAGTTTAACGGCACAATTATATACAGATGTGAGCCTGTACTGCAGTTCAGTCCTTTTACCAACAAAGCGCATCAGCTGAGTAGTACAGGTGAGCTTACAGGTTCGAAACAGTTTGCAATAGCTGCAAAACTGCAAGATGGCGACAAAGTGATCATAAGAAGCAGAAACGGTGAAATGCAAAGAGTGTTTAGAATCGATACAGACCTCAAAGGTACGGTTGCTCTATGCCCAACCTTTGATATTGACTTAAGTTATTTTTATGTACTATCGGATTACCGTTATGAAGCTGTAAAAATAGAAAAAGTGGGCGAGCTATGAGTGAAAAAATAAAAATTACTATTGACGGAAAAGAGTGCGAAGCTACGGCCGGTGAGTATGTTCTTAACATTGCGCGTGCCAATGATATATTCATACCTGCTATATGCTATCTGACAAACTGTTCGCCAACGCTTGCGTGCAGGTTATGCCTTGTGGAAGCTGACGGAAAACAGGTATATGCCTGTAATGCCAAGGCAAAAGATGGTATGAATATCGTAACCGTTACGGAAAACATCATTGAAGAACGCCGCGCCATAATGGAAGTTTACGATGTAAACCATCCGCTCCAGTGCGGAGTTTGCGACCAGAGCGGCGAATGTGAGCTTCAAAACTACAATCTCGAAATAAAAGTCGACGAGCAGCATTATGCAATCAAAGATGTGCACAGACCCGCTAAAAACTGGAATTTTATAAAATATGATCCGGGTCTTTGCATCGTATGCGAAAGATGCGTTACAGTTTGTAAAGATATGATAGGCGATGCAGCTTTGAAAACTGTTCCCAGAGGCGGAGATAAGCTTCCAAAAGAGCTTAAAGATGAGATGCCTAAAGATGCTTATGCTATGTGGAACAAACTGCAAAAGTCTCTTATCGGAGCGGTTGCGGGAGAAGAGCTCGACTGTACCTGGTGCGGAGAGTGTATATCGGTATGTCCTGTTGGAGCACTTGTAAGCAGCGACTTCCAATATACTTCAAACGCATGGGAACTTAAATCAACGCCTGCTTCATGCGCCCACTGCAGCGCCGCATGCCATCTCTATTACGATATAAAACACACTTCTATTGACAATCCTGAACCGAAAATATACAGAGTAAAAAATGAGTGGAACTATGTCTCTTTGTGCGGGGCTGGGAGATTTGGCTACGATTTTGAAAACAGAGCCCAAAAGGATGAAAAGGCTTTTGCCGATGCGATAGAGGCGTTCAAAAAAGCGGATACTATAAGATTTTCAAGCTATATAACAAACGAAGAGGCTTTGATACTTCAAAAGCTCAAAGAAAAATTCGGATATAGACTCGTAAACGAAGAGGCTAAAAAATATAGAGATTTTCTTAGTGAATTTTCAAAAACAAGCGGCTCTAGCCTTTATGGCGGTGACCTGAAGTCAGTTCATAATGCAAACTTTGTCATCTCGGTCGGTACGGCTTTGAAAAGCGACAATCCAAGAGCAAGATTTGCCTTCAACAACTCAGTGAAAATGAATAAGGGTGCCGGTCTTTATTTTCATCCGGTAAAGGACCCTGTTATCGAGGGAATTGGCAAAAATGTTATGGCTATAGCCCATAAGCCCTTAAAAGAAGAGGCTGTTATGTATCTGCTTCTTGATCTCTTTGCCGATAAAGAGAAGCTTCCAGAAACCACTGCAAAATATCTTGAAAGCTTTCATTCAATCGTAAAAAAAGAGATAGAAGAGACGATAAAAGAGAAGGTGAAAGAAAAAGTTGTCAAGAAGATAAAAGATGAAGAGACCGGTGAAGAGAGAGAAGAGGAAGTTGAGGTTGAAAAACTTGTTCCAAAAAAAGTGAAAAAAGAGATAGAAGTAGATCACAACGCGCTTCTTGATATGGTAGATGCTTCTGAAGACTTTATGGAAAAACTTCAGAAAATGCTTGCAAAAAAAGACAGTTTTGCACTGATCCTCGGCGAGGATCTCTACACTCATCCGAGGGCTGGGAATATAGCGAGACTTGCGGGTTTGATAGAGAGGTATACAGATTTTAAAGTGGTATTGGTTCCTCCGAAGACGAACAGTCTGGGCGTATCTTTGATATGCGATCTAGATAATGAGGCCGGAGAGTACGTGATAGGGTACAACGCTCCGGGAGACTTTATACTGAGCGCTCTTGGAGAGGGTGATTTGGATATGCCTGCACTGAATCAGCAGGAGGGCACCTTTACAAATATAGACAAAAGAGTCGTACCGACAAACGTTGCTCTTCCATATGAGGGGTATGTACTGAACGATATAGCCAGAGCGCTAGGAGTAAGTGATAAAGAGTATACAGTAGAGTTTACAAAAGAGCTACCTGAAGAGAAGGGATATAAGAGAGTAGATTTTGATTCTTTGCCGAACCATTATACAAATGCGGGCGAAGAGGTGAGAGGATATGTGATAGAGCCGAAACTTACGGAAGCTGAAACCAAAATCGAAGAGATAGAGGAGCTACCGGAGTTTAACGGCACAATTATATACAGATGTGAGCCTGTTTTGCAGTTCAGTCCTTTTACCAACAAAGCGCATCAGCTGAGTGAACAGGGCGGACTATATGCCTCCAGGGCGTTTCTCGAAGAGCATGGGCTTGAGCCCGGTGACAAGGTTGAAGTAGCAGGAAAAGAGTGCGAAGTTACCGTTATGGTAAAGCTTGATGATAAGATTGACGGAAACATCGCATATCTTTCTACATTTGACAAAAACATAGATGTTGAAAAGCTTTTTGCTGCCGGGTACAGGTTTGCAGAAGCAAATATAAAAAAGGTGTAAGCTATGGGTGAGACGGCATTCATCATAGAGACAGTTATAAAAATTCTTATAGTTTTGGGTGTATTTTCTGCACTGGCTGGTTTTGCTACATATGCGGAAAGGAAAGTACTTGCATTTATGCAAAGAAGACTGGGGCCAATGCATGTAGGCCCATACGGGTTGCTTCAGGTTTTGGCTGACGGTATAAAACTCTTTACAAAAGAGGATATCGTACCGCAAAACGCGATAAAGCCTATATTTAAAATTGCACCTGTTATAACTGCCGCTACAGCGTTTATGGCTATGGCTGCAATTCCTATGTTCCCTGAGTTTACAGTAGGTGGATATACTGTCAAACCGATAATAGCCGATATCAATGTTGGACTTCTTTATGTACTGGGTGTTATGGCGGTAGGTATGTACGGGCCGCTTCTTGCCGGTATGGCTTCAAGCAATAAATGGGGACTTTTGGGAGCGGCCAGGACAGTTATTCAACTTTTGAGTTTTGAAGTTGTAACCGGTCTTTCCGTACTTGCCCCACTTATGATTGTAGGATCACTTTCTTTGGTAGATATCAACAATTATCAAGCGGGCGGAGTATCAAACTGGCTAATTTGGAGTCAACCTGTTGCTTTTTTACTCTTTATGATAGCAGGGTTTGCAGAAACAAACAGAACACCGTTTGACCTACTTGAACATGAGGCTGAAATCATTGCAGGATATGCTACAGAGTACTCAGGTATGAGATGGGGGATGTTCTTTATAGGGGAGTATGCCAACCTGTTTACCGTTTCATTCCTTGTAAGTATTATATTCCTTGGCGGATTTAACGATCTTTGGTTTATACCCGGGGCTATAGCGATACTTCTAAAAGTATTTTTCTTTATATTCCTGTTCCTTTGGGTTAGGGCGGCGTGGCCTCACATAAGACCTGATCAGTTGATGTGGCTGTGTTGGAAAGTTTTGATGCCTATAGCAGTTTTGAATATAGTAATAACCGGCATCGTTTTGATGATATAAGGGGATAAGATGGTCGAACAATTTAAAAACAGAAATATCGGTCAACAGAACTACAAACTGATCGAAATTGAAGAGTATCCCAAAACACCATGGGAGAAATTTAAAAGAGTTGTCAGAAGAACTTTCAGATATGAGCTTTTTGTAGGGCTTTGGATAGTGTTCAGGGAGATGGTGAAATTCAACATACATACCGTGAAATATCCAAAAGAGAAGCTACCGATAGGACCAAGATATAGAGCAGTTCATAAACTTTTGAGGCTTCTGGAAAGTGGCAATGAAAGATGTATCGGCTGTGGCCTTTGCGAAAAGATATGTATAGCCAAATGTATCAGAATAGATACTAAAATGGATGAAAATAATAGAAAAATACCGACTGCATATACTATAAACCTTGGACGATGTATATTCTGCGGATATTGTGCGGAAGTTTGTCCAGAACTGGCGATCGTACATGGACAAAATTATGAAAATGCAAGTGAACAACGTGCACACTTTGTTTTGAAAGAGGATATGCTCACTCCACTCGATTTCCTTAAAGGGCAGAAAGAGTTCCCAGGGTTCGGTGCACCGAGTGATGATGCCGATAAATTTATCAAGAAAACACCGTTAGCTTATTAAAAGGGATAAAGATGTTTGAAGCAATAGCATTTTATCTGTTTGCTGCACTGACAATAGTAATGTTTAGTATAACAGTCATGACAAAAAATGCACTCTATGCTATGAGTGCGCTTGCTGCCGGAATGATTTTTATTTCCGGATTTTTCTTCCTGCTTGATGCAGATTTTCTAGGCGTTGTACAGATTGTTGTTTATACAGGTGCAGTGATGGCCCTATACGCATTCGGTATGATGTTTTTCGACTCTACGCGAGACATTAAAGAGAAAAATCCGAGCAAAAAAGTTGTATTTCTGCTTAGCGGAATGACAGCGGTTCTGCTTGTTATTATAGTTGTAGCTCCGATTATTTCACAAAAAGTCACACCTCTTTATCCTATGCTTGAAAATGTAGGAAATGCAGAAGCTATAGGTATTGTACTATTTACAAAATATCTCGTTCCGTTTGAGGTAGCTGCAGTTATGCTTCTTGTTGCCATGATAGCCGGCATAATACTAGCAAGCAAGCAGATGGATGAGAGTCTGACTCTGATAGAAGATGAAGAAATAGAAAAAAAGGCTGTGCAATGATTACACTAAGTCATTATCTGATCGTTGCTGCAATACTATTTGCAATCGGTTTGGTCGGTATTTTGAGAAGAAAAAATCTATTGATGCTTTTCTTTGCCACAGAGATGCTGTTGAATGCCGTAAATATCGGTTTTGCGGCTGTTTCTAAATTTTATGGCGATTTGACAGGACAGCTTTTTGCATTTTTTATAATTGCAATTGCTGCTAGTGAAGTGGCTGTGGGTCTTGGATTGTTGATAATCTGGTATAAAAGAAGAGGCAGCATCGACCTCGATACGCTCCAAACAATGCACGGGTAAGGAAGAGGAATGGAAAAATATCTATATATTGCACTTTTTGCACCGTTAGTCGGTTCTTTATTTGCAGCTATTTTCGGTGCACAACCGAAAAAGCTTTTTACCGGAATTGTTACATCGGCACTGCTTTTTGTTTCTCTTTTCAGCTCACTGTACTTACTTTATTACGTATCAAGTACTGGAGAGATTGTCCATGTAACGCTATTTGAGTGGATAAAAGTAGGGGGACTCGATATTCCGTTTGGATTTGTCGTTGATAACGTATCAGCTATTATGATGGTAACGGTTACAACGGTTTCCGCTCTGGTACATGTATATTCGATCGGATATATGAAGCATGATAAAAGTTTCAACAGATTTTTCTCTTATCTGTCGGCTTTCGTTTTCTCAATGATGGTTCTTGTGATGAGCGACAACTTTGCCGGTCTCTTTATAGGATGGGAAGGTGTCGGTCTTTGTTCATGGCTTCTTATCGGTTTTTGGTATCACAAAAAAGATGAAACAAGAGATGTCAATCCGTCTGTTAGTCCTTCATGGGCTGCTAATGAAGCGTTCATTATGAATAGAATAGCGGACCTGGGTATGCTTATCGGCCTCTTCCTTATATATTGGAATGTGGGAAGCCTTCAGTATGATGTTGTTTTTAAAGAAGTATCAGTTTTGAATATTTCCCTTGTTACGATGATAGGAATATTTCTTTTCATCGGGGCTATGGGTAAATCTGCACAGTTTCCGCTTCATACATGGCTTGCAGATGCGATGGAAGGTCCGACTCCCGTATCGGCCTTGATTCACGCGGCTACAATGGTTACTGCAGGAGTTTATCTTGTAATAAGGGCATTCCCTCTTTATTCTATGATTCCTGATGTGGGATTTTTTATTGCTAGTCTTGGTGCTTTTGTCGCAATCTTTGCGGCTTCTATGGCGCTGGTCAATCAGGATCTTAAAAGAATTATTGCCTATTCTACATTGAGTCAGCTTGGATATATGTTTGTGGCAGCAGGCCTTGGTGCTTATTGGATAGCACTTTTCCACCTGATGACACATGCATTTTTCAAAGCACTTCTGTTCCTTGGTGCTGGTAATGTTATGCACGCTATGGATGATGAGCTTAATATATTTAAAATGGGTGGGCTCCACAAGGTGATGAGATGGACCGCAATAATGATGATAATTGCATCTGTAGCACTAGCCGGTATCTATCCTTTTGCGGGATTCTTCAGTAAAGATAAAATTCTTGAAGTTGCATTCGATTCGCACCACTATATCTTATGGTTTGTTCTTTGGGTTACTGCCGGTATGACAGCCTTTTACAGTTTTAGACTTGTAATGCTTGTCTTTTTCGGCGAAGAGAGATATAAAAAATTCGGTTTTCATCCACATGAAGCATACTGGTATATGCTGGCGGCTATGGCTCCATTGGCATTATTGGCTATCATTGCCGGTTTTTTCGAAGAGAGCTTTGAACATTTTGTGACACAGCTTCTTCCCGGATATGAGTTTCATGCACACGGCCTTGTAACATATGCTCTGATCGGAGTTACAACGCTGATCGCTCTAAGTGGCATCGGGCTGGCAGTTTACAAATACAGCAGAGGCGGATTCAGCGAAAAATGGAAAGAGACATTTATTTATAAACTTCTTTTTAATCAGTATTACATTCCGAAAATATATCAAGAAGTTATTGCAAAACCGTATGCTGAACTTTCCAAAATAGCTTGGAAAGATATCGATATGAGAATAGTTGACGCAACGGTTGATTTTATTGCAAATGTTATATACAAAACAGGTGAAAAAGGAAGAGTGGTTCAGAGCGGTAATCTATCCAAAATGCTCAGATGGATGGTTATAGGTCTGTTGATACTTCTTCTTTTTGTAATTTTTTACAGTCCGGTAAGGTAAGGAGATAGTTGATGAGTCATATTTTATCTGTATTGGTATTTTTCCCGGCACTTGCCGGAATGCTCGGGTTTATTGTAAAAAAGGACAGTATAAGGACGTACGGCATAACAGTTGCTGCTATAGAATTTATATTGTCTTTGTGGCTGTGGCTGGGTTTCGATTCTGCAAATGGCGGTATGCAGTTTGTTGAAATTGTGCCACTTATTCCTCAATTTGGTGTCAGCTATTATCTTGGTGTTGACGGTATATCATTGTTTATTATACTGCTATCTACTTTTATAACATTAATAGGTTTAATATCACTGACTATAACCAAGAATCTCAAGAATCTTATAATTTCTCTACTTTTTCTTGAAATGACAATGGTTGGAGTCTTTGTTTCTCTTGACGCGATTCTTTTCTACATTTTCTGGGAACTCTCTCTAGTCCCTATGCTTTATATTATAGGGTACTGGGGTAGTAATCTTAGAATCTATGCATCTATTAAATTTTTCCTATATACCTTTACCGGATCGTTGATAATGCTTATCGGTATGCTTTTTATGGCATATCTTTATTATGAAGCTACAGGAACGATAAGTTTCGCAATTCCTGACTGGCATAGACTTATAATTCCATTTGACCTTCAGCTATGGCTCTTTTTGGCATTTTTTATCGGACTTGCTATCAAAGTCCCGATGTTTCCGTTCCATACTTGGCTTCCGTATGCTCATGGTCAGGCACCGACTATCGGTTCTGTGATACTTGCTGCGGTTCTTTTGAAAATGGGTACATACGGTTTTGTCAGACTTTCATTGCCGATATTCCCTGATGCGGCTGTAGCTGCTATAACGCCTATAGCAATTTTGTCTCTTATCATGATTATATATACCGCTATGGTTGCGTATGCTCAAGAAGATATTAAACAGGTAATCGCATACAGTTCAATATCTCATATGGGTGTTATTGTTCTGGGTACCTTTGCTATGAACGCCGAGGGAATAGGCGGGTCTATATTTTTAATGCTGAGCCACGGTATAGTGAGTGGGGCGCTGTTCATGCTCGTAGGTAATATTTACGACAGACGCCATACGAAACTTATGAATGAGTTTGGTGGTCTGGCTTCTGTTATGCCGGCATATGCTACTATATTTGGAATAATGCTGATGGCTTCTGTAGGACTTCCTCTGACAATCGGTTTTGTAGGTGAGTTTTTGAGTCTTTTGGGATTTTATAAAATATCTCCTATGATGACACTTTTGGCCGGTTTTTCAATAGTATTGGGTGCAGTTTATATGCTGACTCTTTATAAAAGAACATTTTTTGGTCCTATTACAAATGATAAGAACAAAACTTTGTCAGATTTGAACGCCAAAGAGTTAACTTCTCTTATTCCTCTGGTTCTTGTTGTTGTCTGGCTCGGCGTATACCCAAAACCTGTACTCGGTCCGATCGATAACAGTGTTCAGAATCTTTTGGAACTGATGGATAAAAAGGCTATAACTAAAGAAGCAAAAGAGATTTTAAGCTCTAACAGAGCGGAAGTGGAGGCGAAATAATGGAGCCTATTAACGTAAGTTTGGAATCACTCAATTTAGTAACATTAGCTCCTATGCTAATTGCCATTGCCGGCGGTTTGACTATTCTTTGTATAGACCTTGTGGCAAAAAATCTGCACAAATCGCTTTATGTAATGCTTGCAATTCTCTTTTTGTTTGTTGATTTGGGAGCGATAATAGGTCTTGAAGTAAACCAAAGAGGTTTTTTCGACGTTATGCTTGTAGACGGCATTGCAATACTTTCTCAGATTATAATGGTTTTTGCTTCTATGCTGTTTATTCCGCTTGCACTAACGTCTAAAAGATTTCATGAATTTTCAATGCCGGAGTTTTTTGCGCTCTTTTTATTTATGGTGAGCGGATTTCAGTTTATGGTCGCGACAGATAACTTGATACTGATATTTGTGGGTCTTGAGACTGCAAGTCTTGCTCTTTATACGATGATTGCTATGCATAACAGAGAAAAATCCTTCGAAGCAGCCATAAAGTATTTTACAATGGGTGCTTTGGCTGCCGGTTTCTATGCATTCGGTTCACTTCTGCTTTACGCCCTCACAGGCAGTGTAGAGATATATAAAATTGCCGAAGTTCTTGCCGAGAGAGGATATGAACCTATAATGGTTGTTCTAGCCGCAGTTGCTTTTATGATAGCCGCTCTTGGTTTTAAGCTTTCAATGGTGCCTTTTCATACATGGACGCCTGATGTATATGAGGGAGCGAGTGCGGCTCTTGCCGGATACATGTCCGTAGTGCCGAAACTTGCAGGTTTTGTCGTAGCTATAAGACTGTTTGAGTTCTTGATCCATAGTGAAGTGATGTGGGTAAGGGATATTCTATATATAGGTGTTGTAATAACAATGACGTTTTCAAACATTGTCGCTCTGGTTCAGGATGATGTTAAAAGAATGCTTGCCTACAGCTCAATTAGTCATGCCGGTTTCGTAATGGCTGCCATAATGATAGGTACAACGCAGGCAAACAGTGCTCTTTTCCTCTATTGGGTACTTTTCCTGTTTACAAACCTGGGTGCATTTACTATGCTATGGATATCAAGACATAAAAGTCAGATATGGGATAAAAGATTTGACCATCCTTATTCAAAATTTTCGGGTCTTGTACATATAATGCCGGTTGCCGCAACAATCATGGCAATGTTTATGCTAAGCCTTGCCGGCGTTCCGCCGTTTTCACTCTTCTGGGGCAAACTTTATATAATGAGTGCTGCCGTAAATGCCGATTATATTGTTTTAGCTGTAATAATGGCTATAAACAGTGCTATTTCAGCCTACTATTATCTTAAACTTATAGTCTATATGTTTATGAGAGAGCCAGTTGTGGATAAAGAGACGATCTATTTTAAAAACACATCACTCTCTTTGAAAACTATTGTGGGTTTCTCAGCTATCACAACAATCCTGGCTACTTTGGCTGTATCCCCTCTTATGGAGTATATTACTTATTACGTTAAAATAAGCGGATTTTAATAAATCGGGCTTATGCCCGATTTTGAAAACTGTTTGCAATTTCAGCTTCCAGACTGCTTATATCTGCCGATATTTTGTCTTTAAACTGTGTCCTTGCGAAAGTCTGCTGTCTTTTTGCCAATTTTGCCGTGTTTATGCATATTTTTTCAAAAAGTTCCTCTTTTGTAAGTTTTCCGTCCAGATATTCAAGCGTCTCTTTTATCCCTATTGCACCCATAGGGTTGGGCAATCTTGTGTATTTTTTCTCCAGATATGCCACCTCGTCAATGAGTCCTGATTGAAGCATCTTTTTTGTTCGTTTTGCTATTCTTTCTCTTAAAATATCTCTGTTGATATCAATTTCATAAATTTTTATATTTTTTGTCAAAGCGATTCTGGGATGCTTTTCAAAGTAATCAGTCGCAGTTTCACCTGTTTCAAAAAAGATGTTCAATCCTTTTTCGATTCTGTATCTGTCTGAAGGTGTTATCTTCTTTGCGAAAAGAGGATCGATTTTTTTCAAAAACTCATATGCAGCTTTAGGATTTTTTAACAATTTGGCACTTTTTTGAATACTCTCTTTACTTATTTTTGGTAATTTGGAAATACCCTCTATCATACTTTTGAGGTAAAAGAGTGTTCCTCCTACGATAATAAGATTTTTATCAGATTTCAAGGCCTCTTTTTTTGCTTCCTTGTAAATATCAAAAAATCTCTCCACACTGAAATATTCATCTGGATATATCTCATCTATGCCGAAATGCCTTACGCTTTTGAGCTCCTCTTTAGAAGGTTTGGCTGACGCAATATCAATCTCTTTATAGATAGAAAGACTATCCAAAGAGAGAATATAGGCGTTATGTTTTTTTGCTATTTTCAGTGCCAGGTCGCTTTTTCCGGAAGCGGTTGGTCCAATTATTGCTATCTCAATCATGTTCGAATTATAACTTAAACTATTAATTGATACAATATCGTTTAATAATTTATGGAGTTATTTTTATGGATAGGATACTGAAAGTTTTAAGAGATTTCAATGAACTTGTCATGTTCAAACATACTGTATTTTCACTTCCGTTTATATTTATAGCTATGGTAGTGGCTGCAGATGGATGGTTTGGATGGAGATTGCTATTTTTGGGACTTTTAGCTGCAGCGAGTGCCAGAAACTTTGCCATGGGTATTAACAGGTATCTTGACAGAGACATCGATGCCAAAAACCCCAGAACTGCAAACAGACCCAGTGTAGACGGTAGAATAGACGAGAGTAAAATACTGCTTTTCATAGCGATAAACGGCCTGATATTCATTGTAACCGCTTATTTTATAAATGATCTTGCATTTATGCTCTCTTTTCCGATTCTGCTGATTTTGGGAGCATACTCATATTTTAAAAGATTTAGCTACACGGCCCATATAATTCTAGGTATTTCTTTGGGTCTCGCTCCGATAGCGGGTGTGGTTGCGGTAAAAGCTTCAATTACCATGTGGTCGGTTTTCCTTTCTCTCGGAGTTATGTTTTGGGTAGCCGGATTTGACCTGTTATACAGCCTGCAGGATATGGAGTTTGACATAAAAGAGGGCCTACACTCTATTCCGTCCAGGTTTGGTGCAGATTGTACAATGTTTATTTCCAGGATATTCCATGCACTTACCGTACTCTTTTGGCTCTTTTTTACCGTAGAAGCCGGGTTGGGACTTTTTGCGTATCTTGCGGTACTGATATCTGCTGTTATGCTATGGTATGAACATTTGATAGTAAAACGCGATTTTACAAAAATCGACAGAGCCTTTTTCACAGTTAACGGATATTTAGGCATCATATTTTTCATATTGATAGTAATAGATAGGATAGTATATGCTTAAGAACGACTGGGGTGATATAGTAGAAGAAGCATATGATTCATTGGAGAGTGAATATAGAAAGTTTCTTGAAAAAAACAGCGGATATTTTCCCGATTTTGAAAATATGTTCAACGCCTTTAAAACGCTGCCTCTTGCAAATACAAAATATATCCTTTTCGGACAGGACCCGTATCCCAGACGCGAAAGCGCCATCGGATATGCATTTATCGATGCGAAAGTAAAAAGAATCTTTGATGATAAAAACGGCCTTTCCAAAGAGGTCAATAGAGCAGTTAGTCTCAGAAATTTTGTAAAAATGGCACTTGTGGCAGATGGAAGACTTTCACCGACCGATACTTCCAAAGAGGCTATTAAAAAAGTAAACAGAGACGATCTTATAGTAAGTATAATGGATCTGAAAAACAATTTTGAGAAAAATGGGATTCTTCTGCTTAACAAAGCACTTGTTTTTACATCAAAGAAAGATACCAGGCTACATCTGAAAAAGTGGCATCCATTCATAGCAAAACTTCTTGAACTACTTCAAAACAGAGATCTGGAACTTATACTTTTTGGCAATGCGGCAAAAGATATACTGAGTATCAAAGAGAGTAGAAAATTTAAAGTTTACCATATGGAACACCCATACAATGTCAGTTTCGTGACAAACAAAGAAGCACTCGATTTTTTTGGTAAAATGGAACTTTTAAAGAGACAATGATATTAAACGGATAATGAAATGAATAAAAAGATTCTTGCAGTAGTGTTATTTGGCATATATCTCTTTGCATCAGATATGAGCATCTGGCTAAGGCCGGACTACATTCCGGCTCCGAAAGAGAATCCCCTGACAAAAGAGAAAATAGAGCTAGGGAAACTGCTTTTTTTTGATCCGAGACTGTCACGCAACGATACGGTATCTTGTGCCACCTGTCATATACCGTACTACTACTGGACAGACAGAGTACCAAGGGCAGTTGGAATTGAGGGAAGGAAGGGTACAAGAAACACTCCTACTATAGTAAACGGTGCATATCTTCACACATTTTTCTGGGATGCAAGGGCTGAGTCTTTGGAAGAGCAGGCATTGGGTCCTATTGAGGCGAAAGCAGAGATGGATATCTCTGCAGAAGAGCTGGTCAAAAAACTCAAAAATATAAAAGGGTATGTTAAACTTTTTGAAAAGGCGTTTCCGGGGATTGGCATAACAAAAGAGACAATAGCAAAAGCGATAGCCTCCTTTGAAAGAACGGTAGTTTCTACAGAGTCAGCTTTTGACAGATGGGTTAAAGGAGATCAAAATGCTATAAGCGAGGAGGCGAAAGAGGGTTTTGAGATATTTAGAAACAAGGGCAAATGTATATCCTGCCACAGCGGCTTCAATTTTACCAATGAAAGCCTGAACAACATTGCTCTTGGTGACTCGGATCCAGGAGTTTTTGCAATAACCAAAAATCCCATATGGAAAGGGTGCTTTAAAACGCCGACTTTAAGAGATGTGGCCGAAACATCTCCATATTTTCATGACGGTTCGGTGCATACACTTGAAGAGGCTGTTTATATATGCGGCAATGGAGGTAGGTATAAAGATATGAAAGGAAGGTCTCCTTTTTTCAGAGATAGGGGACTGAGTATGGATGAAGTGAGAAAAGTTGTAAAATTTCTCGAGACACTGACAGGCAAGAGACCGGATATCGAAATACCATACGAATTTCCACAGTAAAAAGCTTTGAAGAGTTATCCCGGAATTTTCCCTTTGCACTCTTTTATGGTATAATTTCACTCCTCAAAGCGCCCGTAGCTCAGCTGGATAGAGCAACAGGTTGCGGTCCTGTAGGCCGGGAGTTCGAATCTCTCCGGGCGCGCCAGAGTGCTTCATACTCCCGATTTTAGGGGACTTTTAGTCTCGCGATTTTCCACTGTGCCCAAACTGTGTCAGCAAGTGTTATTCAGATATAAGAAAATCTGATATAAAGGTGGCTCTTTTTTTCTTTTTGCTTCTGATATATCTTGCATATTTTTGTAGTGTCATTGAGCTGTCTTTGTGACCAAGCATTTGACTAACCCAAAGGATATCTTCACCATTTGCTATCATTAGGCTTGCAAATGTATGTCTCATCTGATATAGATTTCTGTGAGGAATCCCCAATTTTTTTAAAGTAGGTTTCCAGTAATAGGCACTGATTTTATCACAGGTATTAAAGGGTCTGTTCTCATAGGTTTCAAAAACATAAATTGCCTTTTTTCTGGATAACTCTCTGTGCATTTGCAGATAAGGCATCAGAGGTTCTATAATGTCAATTTCTCTGATACTGTTTTTTGTTTTGGGCAGATAGTCTTTTCCTCTTCTTCTTGAGCGTTTGATCTGGATGACCTTTTCTTTCCAGTCTATATCTTCCCATTTCAGACCTATAAGCTCACCTGTGCGCATACCTGTGAAAAAGCCTGTTGCAAAAAAAGCTCTGATGTGTTCGGGCATCGCATTTAAAATGGCAAAAATTTCCTCTAAGGTGAACGGACGTTTTTCTCTTACTTCTTCTATTTTTGGAGACTTTACAAGTTTAAAAGGATTTTTTTCAATAATCTCATCTCTAACCGCATCTTCAAAAATGATATTGAAGATTTTTCTCACCTTTGCCAATGTTGAACCCGAAACTTTATCCAAGAGCCTGTTTTGCCATTTGGCAATATCAGAGGGTTTGATTTTATCAAGCCTTTTCGATTTAAAATAGGGCTTGATATGGCATTCATACCTTTGGATATAGTCTTTTTGTGTAATTTCTCTTCTTTCGTGCCTGTGGATTTCAAAACTTACTTTGGCAAATTCACCGACAGTTGGCACTTTTGGTTTCTCATTTTCAAAGAACTCACCGGAGTTAAGCTTATAAAGCAGTTCCGGTATGATTTTTTGCTGGGCGAGTTTACGATTGGCTTTGGTGTCGTCTAATCCCAAAGACTTTCTATATCTTTTTGATTGATGATAAAATGTTATGTACAATCTGCCGTTGCGACTGGTCAGTGTCATCTCTTTCCTTTCCGACCACCCAATCGTCAATCGCAACCCTGTCAAATAAAATTTTACCAGCTTTTTTGAAATAGTGAATATTTTCTATGAACTGTTCATTCTTGAGTTTATAGATCCTGTCTTTAGAATATCCAAGATATTGGCTAAGCTCTTTTACATTAAGCCACCTTTTTTGAGTGCTGTTTGTCAATGCTTTTTTAATAGCTTCTATATCCTTTTCAATCTTTTCTATTTTGTTGAGATTTTCAAACTTTATATCCATATTCTCCCCCTATATGTTGATTTCGGCTTCAAGGTTTCGTTTTACGATCTCCTCGTAAAGCAATTGATGTCTTGCCTTCATAAGATCATCTTTGTTAGAGTCAACATTTAGCACTTTTGATATTTTTTGATACTCTTGCAATAGTTCATAATTATTGAGTCTCTTTATAGATCTTGACTTTAAAGGCTTGATGATCTCTCCATTTTGCAGCAATCTTAGATTTTCTGTCTCACCGTTTTGCTTTTGGATTATTATTGGTGTATAAAAGTCTTCTTTTGAATGATTGTTTGCCTTTAATGACTTTTCCACCTTTTCATAAAGCTCTTCATATAGCTCTTTGGTTATGAATATATTGTGAGCTTTTGCTTTTCTTGCAAGTCTTATATGCTCCTCTATAAACATCTCTTCGTTAAACAGATAGCTTTTTGACTTTATTCTCTCAAGAGGTGTTTGTATCTGCATAAACTCTTTGATTTCATATGAGTTTTTGATATGGAGCCAAAGAGGATCTGTTTTTGCTCTGTACCTGTTTTTTTCTTTTATAGTTTCAGGCAAGGCAAGCCGTATCTCATCCATTGCTTTTTTAAAAAGTGATTCTGCATTTTTTAAAAGATCTTCTATGGTATCTATCTTGTAGTTTTTCAGATACTGCCTATGAATCTCAAATTCAATATTGAATATCGGCTCTTCCAAAGAGAAGGCGTTATTTAGAAAGAATTCCTGCATCAATGTTGATTTACTGCTGTTTAACATTTCAATTCTTTTGTCATAAATTCTAAGCATAAAGGGTTTTTTGCCGATATATATAGTTTCAAGTCTTTTGGAGGTGTAAAGTTCTTTATAGATTAGTGCAGATTTCTGTTTTCTTGTAACAAACATATCCTTATTTACAAAGCTCATATCATATTGGACGAATGTATTTAGATCAGCTCTTGTTACAGGCCTGTAAGCAGTTGTAAAATCCTGCAGAATATCCTCTATCAAAGCAAGCATGGATTTTATGCCAATGGTATATATTCCATCAGCCAGGAGCTGTACTCTTATATTGTGTAGATTTTTATTGGTATAAGGGTCTTTGAATCCGATTTTAAAAAAGCGGTTTGTATCTTGAAGCCAAATGAATCCTTCTGCATTGCCAAGAAATTCAAGTGTTAAATCTTTTAAGGTTATGATAATATCTTTGTTTTTTATTTTCAGATAGTTTTTCTCGTAATTATCTTTTGTGGTTTCTATCTGATCTAATATATTTAGATACAGATCATCATATCTTTTGTTGGTCTCTAAAAAGTAGTATAGAGTATCTATACCGGAAATAGTTTTTGGTTTGTCAAATAGTTTGACATCAGTTTTTAACTTCATACTCTTTCCTTTTTTATTTTTGTGTTTTGTATAGGGGTGTTACTAATACCCCTATACTTTGCACCGCATTGGAGCCTCTTCGCAAAATTGCGCCTCTTCTCCAATGCTGCGCAACTTCCCGGAGCTGACGCCTCGATGCAGCTCGCCCGGGCTGCAGTCTTTCAAGCTCGTTGTCAGGCCTCCGCAAAGCTACGGCCTATATCCCGTAGAATTGGCATTTGCCGATAGTCGCCACCTCTACTTCAACATCACTGTTCTCTTTGCCTTTGTACTTGATAACTTCACCTGTCTCTTTATTTACATAATCTGCCTGCGTGAATATGTGCAGCAGATGACCTTTTAGGATAAGCATTTCGTCTCCTTTTGCATTTTTTGGAGACTGCCGGCAGTCGTTTTTTGTTGCAACAGGAAAATTGTAAAGAAATTTGATGAGAAAAAATGAGGAGTTTTTACTTAACTGGGTGTAAAAATTCGGATGGAAATAATTGAAAAAACATGTTAATAGGATGCTCATTGAAAAATCTTTCTGCATCCATTGATATGAAGCTTATTTCTGGAAGTTCTTTTTTTAATTCTTTAAAAAAATCATCATACTGTTCTATTACAGAATCTGGATAAATTTTATTAGAAGTTTTGTTTTTAAAGATTGGAAGTCCTCCTAACCGACCAGAGATATAAATTTTTCTAAGTAGATCAGCAGAATTTTCTTTAATATAGTAACCAAATAAAATATATAAAATTTCATTTACAATATTTAATGCATATGATGATTTGATCTGCATTTTTTGCCGAAAATATGCATTAAGAACAATTGCCAAACTCTTATATATAATTTCTTCAGAATGAATTGGAGTACTTGAAAAATATAAATATATTTTCTTTATAATTGATTTCATCCAAGTTTCATCCTCTTTAAATTTGATCTGCTCTATGGGAATAAGTGTATATATATTTAAAAAAATCTCTGTAAACGGCCGGTTATGGATCATCATTCTGAATAATACTGCATATATTTTGGATGATCCTGGAAAAGTGTTACACATATCAAAAATTTCTTTTCTAAATTTTCTATATTTTTTTCTAAATTTGACTTTATCGCTCTTTAATCCAGCGAAGCTGTTTTCATACTCATCTGAATTGTAAAAATCTATCGACTCGAGATATCTGTAAATTAAAAAAAGAACATAATAGGTATGAAAAAATATTTTTCGGTTTTCAAAAAATACTACTTTTTCATATTGCCGTAGTTTATAAAAAGGATTTTTAAGTTGATAGAATATTGAAGCATATTTATGCTCATGAAATTGGTTAAAAACTTCTATTGTATTATGAGTAACAGTTTTATCTTTTGGTGAATTTTTTATACCTATTTTTAGGTTTGGCTTCAGTTCATAATAATCATAATATTCGTGCAGAATATATTTTTTGTTTATCACTTTAAACCTTTTGTTAACTTTTTAGTTGATACTATTAGTTAAAATGTTATATCTTTGTACAATAAAAGACAAGTTGTTTCTTTATGAAATTTCAAAAAATATTACTTTTTTATCACTATATTGTATTATAGTATTTATAAATTTTTTGAATTTTTAAAGAGAGGTTATTTATGGGTATTGAGAATACAGAAAAAAATTATGTGAAACTTCTAAAAACTTATTTGATAGAAAATGAAAACTCTTATCTTTTAAGCGATATTGGTAAAAATAAAATTGCTATGATTTCAGGCGAATGGGGAAGCGGAAAAACATTTTTTTGGGACAATATTAGAAAAGAGTTGAATGAAAAAAAAGTGAAAAATATTTATATAAGTTTGTATGGAAAAGATTCAATACAAGCGATTGAAAATGAACTATTGTTAAAAGCATATAATTTGAGTTTAGGGAAAAAAGACGATGATGAGAATAGAGATATTATAGAGAAAGGTTTTTCGGTATTTACTCAAGTATCTACAGGTTTTAGTCCTTTAATAGGTTTTAATTTTGAAAAAGTTATTGAAACAGTTAAAGAGTTAAATATCGAAAAAAAATTTCAAAAAGCGGGAGAAGTTTTAAATGATGGAGTCATTATCTGTTTTGATGATTTTGAAAGAAAATCAACTGCTGTCAATTTAAACGATCTTTTTGGTTTTATAACGAATTTAACTATAGAATACAATTGCAAAGTGATTATTATAGTAAATAGTGAAGCTTTTAAAGATGAAGAAGCAAAAGTTTTCAAAAGAGTAAAAGAAAAAAGTATAAGCAAATATTTTCACTACAGGCCTGATAAAAAACATCTGTTTGATCAAATAGTCTCAAGTTTAAATAAAGAAAATCAAGAGTTAAATAAGAGAATTTTCTCAATTATTGATATGACAGATGTTTGCAATGCAAGAATATATATTCAAATAGTTAAAAATGTTTATGAGTATAATAATAAGTATGAAATTAATGATAATTCATTAAAAATTTTGGTATTGAATACGATATTTTTTAGTATCTATCATGAAACAATTAAAATATCGAATATAAAAAGTCCTATAACTAACCTTTCTGAAAATTTTTCAGAACTTTTGATAACTGTATTTTATACATTTGTAAATAACTATAAAACTAACAAATTGAAAAAAGAGGCTTTTTTGTCGCGCCTGAAAGATAGAGTTTATTATGAAATAGGAAATAAAAACCAGGAGCAGTACAAGGTATTATTGGAAACTATTGAAAAAAATTCGGATTATTTATATGATTTGTATAATTATGTTTTTGTTTATAATATATTAAATCAGACTAAAATAAATGAAAAATATTCTCGTATAATAGATAAAACTGAACAAGAAGTAGAAAATATTAATCAGATAAATAATTTTATTGAAACAGGAATTCTTTTATAGAACTGTGCCCAAACTGTGCCCAAAATTAACTAAATTATGCTAAAATCAAGAAAGTGACAGGATTGCGAAAGTCCGATTTTATGGTCTTTTGTGGTTTTTGTTTAAGGTTAAATTAAGCTCTCTCCGGGCGCGCCAGAGTGCTTCATGCCAGGAAAATTTATGGATGACAACTGCATAAACGGATTTGCTTTTCTGTTTATATTTTTAATGGTTTTCTCACGAATAGTTTCAAAGCAATTAAAAACTCGCTTTATTTCTATATCGGGAACTATAGTGCAGATTTTTATAGGAATAATCTCTTTGATAATCTCTATATATTTCTTCAGTTTGTGCTGAATTTCATATTCCCATCGGACTCGGTTTCTTCTTGTACTCAAAAAAGACTTTTACCGCTTTGTAAAGATTTATAAAAAGCATAATGTTCGATATGGCTATTAATAGTGCCGAGAGTTTAGTCAAAGGTGCAAAAGGTAGCAGAAGAAGTGACAGATATGCCAATATATGTAAAATCATCTGAAGTTTTGCACTCTTTTCGGGTATCATCTCTCTCATAGTGGGAATATCAAAATACCCCATACTGCTCAGGTGGAACCATGCAAGAAAGGGGATGATTTTATAGAGCATTCCGTTTATCAAAGAGACTGCAAAACCGTACAGAAGCGTCACCGACGCTATCCATAGAAGAGAGTCGTTCGGTATAAACAGATAAAGAATAAAAAGCGCACCTCCTAAAGAGAGCAGCAAAGATGATATTCTCCAGTAGTTTATCGTTGTGTCTATCAGTTTTCTCTTTCTCTTTTCTATCAATTTGAATGTAGCTATACCAAAGAATAGAAAACAGAAAAGCACAGCTCCAAAAACGTAAGAAAAGTCTATAAAGAGTGTGGCAGAAGTCAGAAACAGAAAGAGAAAGATAAAAGGGGCCAGCAGTTTTTTTATACTGTTTGAAAAATCCGGAGTGACATAGAACATTGGTACCACCTGGTAAGAAACTCCTATGATAAGAAGACCTGTCCAACCGAAAAAAGCCCAAAGAGCATGAATGTCCACAAAGGTTAAAAAAGATTCGCCTGTTTTTGAGAGTCCCAGTGATACAAGCATATGAACTCCCAGAAGCAGGGCTATAAAAAGTGAAATAATGGAAAATCTCATAGAAAATACCGTATGGTTTGAATATGAAGAACGAAATACTTTATATCCCGTTACAATTGCAAAAATGCCTATGGAAAAAAGAAGAAACAAAGATGCTGCCATAAGAAGTTTTGAAAATGAAAAGTAGAGTCCTATGCCCATCAAAAGAGTTCCCAAAACAAGAGCGGTATGTATGATTTTTGCAAACAACAGAGGTTTAGGAAATCTCACCCCTACAAGCACAGGGAGCATCTGTTGCATTGCTCCTATCATTACCATTGTCATAAATCCCAGAGTTATTAGATGAAGTGTAGCTATCATTTCAGGCGAATATCTGTTTGCAAAGCTTGAAGCATCGGAAAAAAACATAAAAGCAGCCGCTAAAATACCAAAAATAGGCGCTGTCAGGAAAAAACGAAGAGGCGCTTCAAAAGGCGGTGCCTGGTCAAGAGAGAGTCCGGTGAACATCTGTTCTTTAACCCTTTTTTATTTTGTTTATGTATTCGATACACGCCGTATCGGAATTTTTACAGATATACAGATCAGCTCCATTTTCGTGTTCGAAAAGTTTGTAGGCAAAAGCGTTGTTTTTAAGAATGTCAAGAAAGGGAAGAGGTGCAAACCTATGAACCATATGGACATATTCGCCCTCTTCAAGTTCTCTTAAAGCCTGCATGACTTTCTGCATAGGCTCAGGCGGTTCAAGGTCTCTGGTATCTATGAGTATCTCTTTCATAATTTTTCCGTTATATGTAATTCGTGTATTGTAAAAAATAAAGATTAAGAGTTAAGAGGCAAAGAGATTTTTGCCTCCACCGATTTTTATACTTTTACTTTTTGCATATCCTCAAGAATTTTGTCTTTTTCTGCGCTCAATACATGTTCTGCCATATTATATAGTATCTGTTCTTCTTTCATATTGTGCTGCTGAACCAGAATCATAAAAGTTTCTGCATGTCCTAGAAATTTCTCTTTATCTTTTTTTTCTATTGCGTCAGCCATTTCCATCATCTCTTTTTTTATCTGGTTATGTTCCATTCTCATAACGTTTGTAGGTCCTTCGCTTGTTCCTGTTTTTTCCTCTATAGCCGGAAAAAGAACCTCTTCTTCCATGCTAAAATGTCTTAGCATCGCTTTGTGAAAAGGAACAAAAAGCTCAAGAGCTTTATCCCAATTGCCACTTAATACCGCTTCTTCTACCGGCGCGAAAATATTATCACATTCTCTGTGGTCATGAGTCATAAAGTTTTTTATACTTGTCATGATTTATTCCTTTTATGGATAAAATTTTGTTTTGAAATATTATCCAATTACATTTTTTATTTTCTTGATTTTGGTCAAAGAGAATCACTCCTGCTCTTTTGAACTCTTCTGTGCTTCCGCTATAAGGACATCTTCAATAACTTTGTCGAGATCACCGTCAAGAATGGCTTCTACATTGCTGTACGCTTTGTTGCTTCGATTGTCTTTGACCTGCTGATATGGAGCCAGAACATAGCTTCTTATCTGATGTCCCCATCCGATTTCGCTCTTTTCTATTCCCTCTTCTTCGGCTTTTCTCTTTTCAAGCTCAAGTTCGTAGAGTCTTGATTTCAGCATCTTCATAGCAGTTGCCCTGTTTTTGTGCTGGCTTCTATCGCTTTGGCACTGTACGACTATGCCGGTGGGGATATGTGTGATACGGATTGCAGAATCCGTTTTGTTGACGTGTTGTCCTCCCGCACCGCTGGCTCTGTAAGTATCGACCCTGATATCTTTGTCTTCTATCACAATATCGATATCATCATCTATTTCAGGCGATACCATGACGGAAGCAAACGATGTGTGTCTTCTTGCATTGGAGTCAAAAGGGCTGATTCTTACAAGCCTGTGGATACCGTTTTCCGTTTTCAGGTATCCGTATGCATTCTCGCCTTTTATGATGAAACTCACGTCTTTTATTCCTGCCTCTTCGCCCTCCTGGTAGTCTAGCAACTCCACTTTGAAACCGTGTCTCTCTGCCCATCTGAGGTACATACGGTAGAGTATGCTTGCCCAGTCCTGACTCTCTGTTCCGCCGGCTCCTGGGTGTATGGATACTATGGCGTTCTTGTCGTCGTTTTCTCCGCTAAGCATCACTTCTATTTCTACTTTTGAGACTTTCTGTTCAAGGTCATCGGCCTCTTCGTAAAGCATAGCTAGAGTCTCTTCATCATTCTCTTCCGTAGCCATTTCAAAAAGCTCTTTAGCATCGGTCACGGCGTTTTTTGCTTCGTTATATTTTTCAAGTAGACGGGAAAGCCTGTTTTTCTCTTTCTGGACTGCTGCGGCCTTCTTCGCATCATTCCAGAAATCTTCACTACTTTCAAGCTGCTCTATCTCCTTGAGTCTTTTTTCTATAACTTCCGGTTTGATGATATTTTTTATATTTTCTATCTTTTTTTCAAGTCTTTTTAAGAGTTCCGAATATTCGTAGCTATCCAAGCTTTTCTCCTGTAAAATGATATAATTTCAAAAAATTTGATTAAATTTTGATTGATATTATACTGAAAAAAGGCTTAATATGAAGATAATAAAGTATCCCACAGATTTTATGAAAACAAGAAAAGAGATAAAAGGAAAAGTGGGATTTGTGCCTACTATGGGAGCTTTGCATCAGGGCCACCTCTCGCTGATAAAGCAGGCAAGAGAAGAAAACGATGTAGTTGTCGTGTCCATATTTGTAAATCCCACTCAGTTTTTGCCGGGCGAAGACTTTGAAAAATATCCTAGAAAATATGAAGCAGACAGAGCAGTATGTGAAAGAGTGGGTGTTGATTATCTTTTTATGCCAGATGTGAAAGATATATATTTTGATGACGAAGCAAGAGTGACGGCTCCCAAAATAAAAGGATATATTCTTGAAGGTTTAAACCGTCCGGGCCATTTTGACGGCGTGCTTACAGTGGTAAATAAACTTTTGAATATTGTAAAGCCCGATATCGCCTATTTTGGCAAGAAAGATGCTCAGCAACTCTACCTGGTAAAAAAAATGGTCAGAGATTTCTTTTTGGATACAGAGATAAAAGAGTGCGATATAGTAAGAGAGCCTGACGGTCTTGCAATGAGCAGCAGAAATGTGTATCTGAGCGAAGAGGAGAGAAAGAAGGCGCTTTTGCTCTCAAAATCTTTAAAGAGGGCAGGAAAACTTATAATGGCCGGTGAGAAAAAATGTGATGTTTTGAAAAAGGCTATGGAGGAGATCCTAAAACCAATAGAGGTTGAATATATCGAGATAGTAAGCCGGGACTTTGAAAAGATAGACGAGATTCAAAAAGAGAACTCAATCATACTCGTTGCGGCAAAAGTGGGAAATACGAGGCTTATAGACAACCTATGGGTTTAAAACCCTGTCTATAATGATTTTTGCACCCTCAGGTTTTGCTATATCTTGCAGTTTTTCAGACATGCTTTTTATATCTGTTTCTAAAAAATCGAAAAAATCTTCAGGCTTTAGTTCGCTTTCTCTTTTTACAAATGCGGCGTTTCTCTCACTTAGATATTTTGCGTTGAAGTACTGATGGTCGGCTGCTGCATAGGGGTAAGGAATAAAAAGAGCCGGAAGAGCATTGGCGGCAAGTTCCCACAGTGTGCTTGCTCCCGCCCTTGAGACGGCAAAATCCGCTTCGGCAATTTTCAGACTGATATTTTTGTCAAAATCGAAAACATCAGCGTCAATGCCGGCCTTTTCATACTCCTTTTTTACTCTGTCAAAATCTCTGCTTCCGGTTTGATGAATGATGGCTATATCTCTTTTTTCAAGCTCTTTCGCGATTTTGATGGCAAAATCGTTGATAAATTTTGCTCCCTGACTGCCACCCAGAAAAATGACCGTTTTAACTTCGGATCTGATTCTTTGTTTTTTGAAAAATGTTTGTGACACCGGATAGGGAATGGGATTTTTTGTAAAAGATCCGAAAACCTCTTTTGCAAAAGGTGCCAAAATGCGATTAAGTTTTCCCATAATAGCATTCTGTTCATGTATATACAGAGGCGTTTTGTTCATAACTGCTCCAAACCCGGCGGGAGCGGCGGAATATCCTCCGACACTGATAACTGCTGTTGTAGCCTGTTTTTTTATGATTTTTTTTGCTTTCAGCGATGCTTTGAAGATATTTAGCAAAGAGAAAACTTTTTTTATACCTTTTTGATTAACGACTCCTTTTGTTTCGAAAAAAAAGCGCTCTTTAAAACCCTCGTCGTTTTCAAACCACTTTCTGTCTTGTCCGGCAGTCGAACCTATATAGACCGGTTTTATACCTCTTTTGTTAAGCTCTTCTTTCAATGCCCTTGCGATAGAGAGGTGGCCTCCCGTTCCGCCGCCGGCTATGACTATTGAAGGATTGGAAGTGATGGCTGACGAGGTTAAATTGCTCTCTTTCACTCAATTCTCCGGCTGTTTACTTTTTTGCTTATCATAAGAACCATACCGAGTGCAAGACCGTTTGCGAGCATTGCGCTTCCACCGTAACTTAAGAATGGAACAGCGATACCTTTGATAGGAGTTATTCCGCTGATTCCATAAGCGTTCATCATAAATGAAAAACCTATCAAAAGAGCGACTCCTATGCAGAAAAGGTAGTCAATCGGTTCTTCACTTCTGTTTGCTATGCGAAATATCCTGTGTATCAGTAAAACCACAACCAATGTAACGGCAAAAACTCCTATGAAACCGAACTCTTCGGCAATACCGGAGAGTACAAAATCGGTATGGATTTCACTTAAAAACCCTAATTTGAAACTTCCTTCGGAAAGGCCGGTTCCCGTTATACCTCCGTGGTGAATGGCATTGAGGGAGTGCGATATCTGATACGGCTCTTCCGTTACGTTCACTTTAAGTTTTTCGGCAAGAGTTTCTGGAAGGAAGTTGAGTATATAGTTCTGTGCGTTTGCCCACCACATTTTTATTCTGATGATTCTGTGCTCGGATACGAATATAAAAACAACAAAAAGGGTAAATGCTATACCTATAAGGGTGGCAAAAAGCTTAAATGTCCTGCCGGCAAAAAAGAGCATTATGCTGAGTGTCAGCCCCAGAACCATAACCTGACCCAGATCGTTTTGGAGAACGGCTATCAGAAGAACAGCTATGAAAAATACAAAAAGATAAGGGGTTATCAGTTTTATCTCTTCGATGAGGTTTTTCGGTTTGTCTGAAGCGGAAAATTTTCTCGAAAAACTCCATGCCAGAAAATAGACAAATCCCACTTTAAAAAACTCAACCGGAGCCAGAGAAAATCCGGGAAACCTTATCCACCTTTTTGCACCGCCGGCACTGGTTACCATATTTGAAGGTAGAAAATACATGATAAACATCAATATAAAAAATATCAGAAATATTGAAATGCCAAGATAGTTTGTCCATTTTGCCGGATCTCTTCTAGATAGCCACCACATTATAAAAATAGCGCCTATACCGGCTATAAGCTGTCTTACTACAAAATGGAACTCATTGTATCCGTAGTGTAAGATCGTATATGTTGTAAAAGAGTATGAACAGACAATTCCTGTTGTTATGAGAATTGCGGCAAGGATAAAAAGAGTTCTGTCGACCATCCGCTGCTTTCAGATTTGTTTGGTTTAGAGCATAAAATATTAAGTAAATATTTATATGCTTAGAGTTATCATTTTAGCGACTGTTTGCAAAAAAAATTATTAAGTTTTGAATTGCTTTCGAAAAGATATCAATCCAAAAAGAAAAACTTTTGATGAAAATTCCTAATAAACTTCTGAAGATTATCTCGCTTTTTGGCCTTCTTGTTTTCGGTTTTATCATATTTTTACTTGTTGTTTTCAAAATTATCATCGATGAGAGAAAACTTCCCTCTTTACAGATAAGTGAGAAAAACAGGGCGATAAGAGGTTCTGTTATAAGCAGTGACGGTTTCAACATCGCGTCTTCGAAAAAACTCTACAAAGCAAGTGTAAATACGAAATGTATAGACCCTGGCAAAAAAGAGCTTTTTATAAAGCTTTTTTCCATATACAGCGGAATAAACGAGAAGAAAATAAGGAAAATATTAAACAGCAGAAAAGGCACAGTTGTCCTTTCGTATTCTCTTGACCCGAAACAGGCAAACTATCTTAAAGAGCTTGCGAGAAAACTTTATAAAATGGATGTTTTTGTGGAATATATCGTAGGAGGAAGAAGTATAAAACAGGGTCTTTCGGTGACGGAGAGTGGAGAGAGCAGAATTTATGCATATGATGATATTCTTACGCCTGTTATCGGGTATGTGAGAAAATTTGAGGATGAGGGATATACAAAAATTTCAGGTGTCAAGGGAATAGAGAAGTATTACGAAGAGAAGCTGAAGCCCATACAGGACGGTTTGTTAAAAGGTTACAGAGATGTGGCGGGATATATTATTTTGAATCGTGATGCAAAAATCAAAAAGAGAATAGACGGTTTCAATGTTCACCTGAATGTATCTTTGAAACTTCAAAAAAATATAGAAAATATGCTTGACAGAATGAAAAAAGAGTTAAATGCGGATGAGATAATAGCCTGTGTAATGGAATCAAGAAGCGGTAAAATTCTCTCTTTGGCCAGTTCTAACAGATTTGATCCAAAATCGATAAGAAAAAGAGATTACAAATCACTAAATGCCGCAGCGATAGAGTATACGTTCGAGCCTGGCTCTGTTATGAAACCCGTAACATTCGCGTTGCTTTTGGAACAGGGACTTGTCAATCCGTACGATATAGTAAGGACATATAACGGTAGATACAAGCTGGGGCGAAAAATCATAACGGATGAACATAAAGAGGAGTGGATGAGTGCGGAAAACGTGATAGTCTATTCGAGCAATATAGGTATAGCACAGCTTGCACAAAAGCTCTCGAATGTAGATTTTTATTACGGGCTTAAAAAATTCGGTTTTTCGCAAAAGACAGGTATCGACCTTCCTTATGAACATATAGGATCAATTCCGAATCCAAGCCGGCTCAAAAGTGAAATATACAAAGCAACGGTAGGATATGGATACGGCATGAGAGCAACATTTATGCAGCTTATGTATGCGTATAATGTGTTTAATAACAATGGAAAAGCAGCAGTACCGAGACTGGCCAATTTTCTTAGCACCCAAAATCAGAAACAGTATGCACTTCCAAGACCTAAACAAAAAAAGGTTCTCTCTATCGGTGCCGCAAGCAGGATGCAGAAAATTCTTATAAAAACGGTTGAAAAGGGTACGGGAACGGCGGCAAGAATTGAAGGTCTTGTTATTGGCGGCAAAACGGGAACTGCGCATATGGTTGAGAAGGGAAAGTATGTCAGAAGTTACAACAGCTCCTTTTTCGGTTTTGCCAATGATGAAAAGAACCGCTACACAATAGGAGTAACAGTAATAAAACCGAAAAAAGTCTACTTCGCCTCTCAAACGGCAGTTCCGGTCTTCAGAGAGGTTGTCAAGATACTGATAGAAGAGGGTAGGTTAACTCCAAAGCTTTAGTTTAAATCTTCGCGCGGCAATATGCAGATGGCTCAATTAAATAAATTTTTGGTAAAATATACACTTTTAAGAAAACAGAATTTAAATTTAAAACTATAAGGCAAAATATGGGTATCAGAGAAGAGTTTTTAAAATATTTTGAATCAAAAGGGCATAAAATATATCCCAGTGCCCCTCTGGTTCCGGATGACCCTACACTTCTTTTTACTAATGCAGGAATGGTTCCATTTAAAAAGATATTTACAGGCGAACTTCCTCCTCCAGAACCTCCAAGAGCGGCAAGTTGCCAGACATGCATAAGAGCGGGAGGCAAACATAATGACCTTGAAAATGTAGGATATACAGCCAGACACCACACATTTTTCGAGATGTTGGGAAACTTCTCTTTTGGTGACTATTTCAAAGAGGAGGCCATCGCTTATGCGTGGGAATTTGTTACGGATATATTAAAACTGCCTGTCGAAAAATTGTGGGTGACTGTTCATGAGAGTGACGATGAAGCGTATGAGATATGGAAAAAGTATGTAAAAGAGAAGAGAATAAAACGTTTCGGAGACAAAGACAACTTTTGGCAGATGGGTGATACTGGCCCTTGCGGTCCTTGTAGCGAAATATTTTTTGACCAGGGCGAGGAGCACTTCAATGGTCCGGAGGACTATCTCGGAGGCGAAGGAGACAGATTTCTTGAGATCTGGAATCTTGTTTTTATGCAGTACAACAGAGATGAAGAGGGGAAACTTCATCCCCTTCCGAAACCGTCCATAGACACGGGAATGGGGCTAGAGAGGATAACAGCCGTAAAAGAAGGGGTTTTGAGCAACTACGACTCCTCTTTGTTTATGCCTATAATCAAAGAGATAGAAAAACTCACTGGTATTAGGTATGTTTATGAAAAAGGCGCCAGTTTCAGGGTCATAGCAGACCATATAAGGGCTGTGACCTTCCTTCTTGCCCAGGGGGTGATGTTTGATAAGGAGGGGCGAGGATATGTTCTTAGAAGAATCCTTAGACGCGGTGTAAGACACGGTTATATGCTGGGGCTGAAAGAGCCTTTTATGTACAAACTTGTGGATGTTGTCGTAGAACTGATGAAAAATCCGTATAAGTATCTGGAGGAGAAAAAAGATTTTGTAAAGTCCCAGATAAAGACGGAAGAGGAGAGGTTTTATCAGACTATTGAGTCGGGAATGAAGCTTTTTGAAGAGGAACTTTCAAAAGCATCCGGTAAATTCAGCGGGGCTGTTGCCTTTAAACTTTATGATACATACGGTTTTCCTCTCGACCTTACGGAAGATATGCTGAGAGAAAAAGGGATAGAACTCGATATCCAGGAGTTTGAAAAACTTATGAGTGAGCAGAAAGAAAGAGCCAAAGCCGCATGGAAAGGCAGTGGCGATGCGGCTATGAGCGGTGATTTTAAAGAGCTTGTCGAAAAAATCGGTCAAAACCGGTTTGTAGGATATGAAAACAGCGAGGCAGAAGCAAAAATAGAAGCTCTTCTTGATGAAGAGTTCAGGCTCACAGAAAAGCTTGAGCCCAAAAAGAGAGGATGGGTTCTGCTTGACAAAACTCCTTTTTATGCCGAAAGCGGAGGGCAGACGGGAGATATTGGGAAACTGATTGACGAAAGCGGCGAGACAGTTGCTGAAGTTCTGGATACAAGAAAATTTTTCGATCTCAATCTCTCTCTTGTTGAGGCAAAAAAAGAGATTAAAAACCGAGATAGTGTAAAAGCGGTTGTGGACAGATCAAGAAGAGAGATAGCAAAACATCACTCCGCTACACATCTGCTGCATTCTGCTTTGAGAAAAATCTTGGGAGACCACGTTACACAGGCGGGAAGCCTTGTGGAAGCCGAAAGACTCAGGTTCGACTTTTCACATCCGAAACCTCTTACGCCGGAAGAGATAGACAAAATTGAGAATTTTGTAAATGAAGTTATAGCAGAAGCGATTGAAGCCGAAATTATCGAAACCGATTTTGAAGATGCCAAAAAAAGAGGAGCTATAGCTCTTTTTGGAGAGAAGTATGGTGATAGGGTGAGGGTTGTTTCTTTTGGTGATGTTAGTGTGGAGCTTTGCGGCGGTACGCATGTAAAAAACAGTGCCGAAATAGGAAGCTTTTATGTAACCAAAGAGTCGGGAGTATCCAGTGGAGTAAGAAGAATAGAGGCTGTATGCGGTCTGAGTGCTGTAAAAACTGCAAAAGGGTGGAGGAGCAGACTTGCCGAAGCAGCGGCCGAAGTAAAAAACAAAGATGTAATTTTGGGTATCAACAAACTGAAAAATGAAATAAAAGAGCTGAAAAACGAGCTTGCAAATGCCCAGAAAATTTCATCAAAAGAGTTGAAAAGCTATGATATAAACGGCACAAAAGTAATTGTAGACGAGATAGAAGCCGGTGATATCAAAAAGATTATAGACGATATAAAAAATGCAAACGATAAAGTTGCAGTTATGCTTTTTCAAAAGAGAGGAGACAAAGTTCTCATTGCCGCAGGGGCTAAAAATGTTAATGTTAAAGCCGGAGAGTGGGTGAAAGCTATAGCGCCCGTAGTCGGCGGAGGTGGAGGCGGAAGGCCAGATTTTGCGCAGGCTGGAGGCAAAAAACCGGAAATGGTAGAAGAAGCAATGAAAAAGGCGATAGAGTATATAAAAAGTATTTTATAAAAATCGGAGGGGGGGAGATAATGGAGACGATTTTTAATGAATATGCCAGATATATACTCTTCTTACATATTTTGGGGGCTGTTGTCTGGGTAGGTGGCATGATTGCTGTAAGGTTTGCAGTACATCCAGCTTTACAGAACATTCAGGACAGCCGTATAAGACTGGCAAGAACACTTGAGATCGTATACAGACTCTTTATGCTGGTAATGCCTTTTTTAGTTATCATTGTCTTTACAGGTGTGGTAATGAGTATAGGGATGGGATTTAAAAATACCGATTTTGGATATCTTACGCATGTTAAAGAAGGTATCTGGACAGTTATGGCTTTAAATTACGGTTCAATGTTTTATATAAGAAAAAGAGCTGAACAGTTTTTTATTGCAGGAAACCATGAAAAAACGAAATCACTTATGCAGATACTTTCCAAGTATATGTTACCGGTCAATATAATACTTGGTTTGATAGCAATTTTTTTGGGAACGGTGCTCAGAGGGTTTTAAAATATTACCAAAGGAAAGAGATGAAATCATTGGGAAAACATCTTTTAGCTGAATATTACCGATGCGACGAGGATGCGATAAACGACGTGGCAAAAGTTGAAGAGGCTTTGAAAAAGGCGGCAGAAATTGCAGGAGCTACGGTGATAGGGAGTTCTTTTCACCGGTTTGAGCCTTTCGGAGTCAGCGGTGTAGTGGTTATAAGTGAAAGCCATCTTACTATCCATACGTGGCCGGAGTACGGTTTTTCAGCTGTAGATATATTTACATGCGGTGATCATGTAGATCCTATGAAAGCCCATGAGTACCTCAAAAAAGTATTCAGAACGGAAAATGCGACTGTAGAGACGGTTTTAAGAGGTGTTTTGAATATACCGGATCTCAGACACAAGCCGGGAGGAAGTTTTATAAGCGGTCAAGGAACAAAGGTGGAAGATATCGGGAAGAGATGAGTGATAGTGTGAGTGTGGGTGTGGGTGAAATGCCAATCACGAATCACGAATAAATAATAAAAGAGAAACAATGGTAAGACTTTGCAGTGCGAGCGAAACGAGAGCCAAGATACTGAAAGAGGTCGGCATTGAGTTTATACAATGCAGCGGCGATTTTGATGAAGAGGCTCTTTTGGAAAAGTATAGGAGGCCAGAAAGTTTCGTCTATCATGCGACAAAAGGGAAATATGACAACTGTCTTCAGAAATTTGGACTAGATCTTCCTCTTATTGTAGCCGATACCGTTGTCAGTGTAGATGGTGAGATACTGAGAAAAGCGCGGAACAAAGAGGAAGCTTACAGAATACTGAGGCGTCAAAGCGGAAACAGAGTCACTATTCTTACATGTACTATGTATAAATCCGAAAAAAAAGAGTTTGTAGATCTTTCGGCAACGCATTATGTTTTCGATGAATTTGAGGAAGAGGATTTGAAAGAGTATTTAGAAAGCGAAGAGTGGATAGGAAAAGCAGGTGCATGCATGGTAGAGGGATTTTGTAAAAAGTATATAAGAGAAGTCCGTGGATATGAGAGTTGCGCAAGGGGGCTTACTATTGAAAAGCTGCTTCCTTTTATGGATATAAAAAAATGACGAGGTGACGAAGTGAAAAGGAGTATCGCTTTTAAATATTTTTACCTTTTCACTTATCTTAAGGGAACAGATGTATGAAAAGGAACTGAAAGCACTTAAAAGAGCCGGGCGTTTCAGGCACCGAAAAATTTTTGATAAAAATCTTTGCGATTTCGCATCAAATGACTATCTTGGTTTTGCCGAAGATAAAAGGCTTTTGAAAAAAGCATACGAAAAATTAGAAAAATATCCTTTAAATGCTGCGAAAGCTTCACTTCTTGTAAACGGATATACAGAAATTCATAAAAATTTTGAAGATGATTTATGCAGGATAAACGGTTTTGAAGCTGGAATTGTTTTAGGAAGTGGATTTTTGGCAAATATCGCTTTAATAGAGGCGCTACCAAGACGCGGTGATGCAATATTTATAGACGAAGAGTATCACGCCAGCGGAGTTTTGGCTGCAAAACTTACACCTGCGGATGTGGTTTTTTTCAGGCATAACGATCCGGATAACCTGAAAAAAAAGATCAACTCCAAAGGCGTCAAAGGACGTGTTATCATAGCTGTCGAAGGCGTATACTCCATGAGCGGTGAAGTTGTCAAAAAAGAGATATTTGATATCGCAGATGAAACAGATGCGCTTTTGATTGTGGACGAAGCTCACAGCAGCGGTGTTTTAGGGCAAAATCTGACAGGAGTTTTTGATTATTATAATATACCTGTTACAAAGAAGCATATAAAGATGGGGACTTTGGGTAAAGCTTACGGGAGCTACGGAGCATATATACTTGCTTCTAATGAAATAATCTCTTTTTTAGAAAACAGGGCGAAAAGTGTTATCTATACAACGGCACTCTCTATTTTTGATGTTTTATTGGCCCATGAAGCGCTGAAAAAAATTGAAAAAAAGAAAGAAGCTATCAAAAAAAAGTTGAATAAAAGAAAAAAGATTGTAAAAGATATTTTGGGCTATGATATGGAGTCTCTGATACTGAGTGTTCCTGTGAAAAATTCCAAAGAGGCCCTGCAACTGCAAGAAGTTTTGGCCCAAAAAGGATTTTTGACAGGGGCTATCAGGCCGCCTACAGTAAAAGAGCCGATACTTAGAATAATACCGAGATTGAAAGAGAGCTGCGAAGATTTGAAAAAACTGCTAAGAGAAGTAAAAGAATATGTTCAGATGTAAAAAACTTGTTATAAAAAGCCCCCAGAAGGTGCTTGTTGATATATCTTTTGATATAAAAGAGTCACTTGCACTTGTGGGGGAGAGCGGAAGCGGGAAGAGTCTTACACTCAAATCGCTCCTGTTTTTGTTGCCGCCGAATCTAAAAAGCGAAATAGAGTATGAAAGCGATTTTGAACTCAAAAGAGGTGAAACTGTGTCTCTTGTTCCGCAAAATCCTTTTACATCTCTTTCGCCGCTTACAAAAATAAAAGATCAGTTTCTGGCAGAAGAAAAAGTGGCGGCAGAGTTTATGGAGATGGTGGGACTTGAAAAGGAGTTTTTGTACAGGTTTCCGCCTGAACTTAGCGGAGGGCAGTTGCAGCGTACGATAATTGCGATGGCTCTGGTACTGAGGCCAAAGCTACTTCTGTTGGATGAACCGACTACGGCTCTTGATCCCGATACAAAAGAGCTTGTACTGGAACTTATAGAAGATATGCGTAAAAAAATGAATTTTCTGATACTTTTTGTTACTCATGATATTCAGAGCGCATCAAGGCTCTGCAAAGATATATCAGTTATAAAAGAGGGTAAAATCGTAGAGAGCGGAGAGACAAAAAAAGTTTTGGAAAATCCAGAAAAAGAGTATACGAAAAGATTGATAGAAGCAAATTTTGCAAAAAGGGAATTTAGAAAGTGAGATTTTTTATATCTGTTTTGATAGTTGCCTTTCTGGGGCTTTTCGGAGGGCTGCTTTATTACTATAATGAGATTCGCCATGAGGCGGATAAAGTTATAGACTACAGACCTGATCTTACCACAAGAATTTATGACAGAAACGGCAACCTAATAGCAAATATTTTTGATAAAGAGCACAGAATCTATGCAAAATACGAAGAGATACCTCCAAGAGTAATTGAGGCTCTTTTGGCTATTGAAGATACTCTCTTTTTTGAGCATAACGGTATCAATTTCGATGCAATCTTCAGAGCATTGATAAAAGATATAAAAGCTATGAGGCTTGTAGAAGGAGCAAGTACCCTTACACAGCAGCTTGTGAAAAATACCGTTCTGACAAGAGAGAAGAAGTTTTCAAGAAAACTCAAAGAAGTTCTGCTTGCTTTGAAAGTCGAAACTGTTCTTTCTAAAGAGGAGATAATAGAGAGATATCTCAATCAGATATTTTTCGGTCATGGATACTACGGTATAAAAACAGCTGCGTATGGATATTTCAGAAAAGAATTAAAAGACCTTACACTCAAAGAGGCCGCAATGCTTGTAGGGCTTCCCAGAGCCCCCAGTTATTATGACCCTACAAAAAATATGGAACACGCACTTGACCGTGCAAACAGGGTTCTTTCTAGAATGCACAAACTCGGGTGGATAGATGATGCCACTTTTGCTGCAGCATTAAAAGAGGTTCCTATTGTCTACAATGATACTTTGACACAGAACAGAGCGCCTTATGTTACCGATGAAGTTGTCAAGAGGCTCTCAAAAGAGTTAGAAGACCTCAAAAAAGGCGGATATGAGATATATACGACTATCGATCTTGAATATCAGGATCTGGCAAAAGAGGCTCTTGGATTTGGTTATGAAAATATTATCAAAAGAGCAAAAAACAGCGAACAGACAGATAAATTAAACGGTGCCATGGTTGTTATGGAAAATACCACAGGAGATATACTTGCCCTGGTTGGCGGGGTGAATTATCAGGAGAGTTCTTTCAACAGGGCTACGCAGGCAAAAAGACAGCCTGGATCTAGTTTCAAGCCTTTCATATATCAGGCGGCTTTAAATCTTGGATACTCTCCGGCCACTCTGATACCCGATATTGCAAGGACTTATGAATTTGACAATAAAGATATTACCAAAAAGTGGCAGCCCAAAAACTATGAAAAAGATTTTAAAGGATTGATAACGCTCAGAGAAGCCCTTGTACACTCAAGAAACCTTGCAACTATAAATCTTGTTAATGAAATAGGTCTGGTTACTATCTATAAAGAGCTTAAAAAGTTTGGATTTAAAGATATTCCCTTGGACCTCTCTCTTTCATTGGGAAGTATGGGTATGTCGCCTTACGAGTTTGCCGGCTTTTACTCCATAATCTCGAACTACGGTAAAAAGGTTGAGCCAAGGCTTATATCAAAAGTTTTGGACAGGGACAAAGAGACGGTCATAGAGTATGAGGTAGAAAGCAGAGAACTTTTTGAGCCGAAACAGGCATATCTGATGATAGATATTTTAAAAGATGTTGTCAAAAGAGGAACCGGTAGAAGAGCAAAAGTAAAAGGTATAGAACTTGCCGGAAAAACAGGAACTACAAACAACAACATAGATGCATGGTTCTGTGGATTTTCGCCTAGTATAGAGGTTATTGTATGGTATGGAAAAGATGACAATAAGCCTATGAGAAGAGGTGAGGCCGGAGGAGTTGCAGCAGCACCGGTTTTTGGATATTTTTTCAAAAAGCTTTTAAAAAAACATCCGGAGCTAAAAAGAGAGTTTGATATTCCGGACGGTGTGATATTTACTAAAATAAACGGAAAAAAAGAGGTGTTTACAGATATTTCAAAACCGCCTGCTATACAAAATTCCGGACAAGAGAGATTGCTGTTTTAAAAACGAGGAAAGGAAAGAGATGTTTTTTATTGCCGAAGATATGTGTCCCAAATGCAAAACAAAAGGACAAAAAGTAGAACATGAGACTTTGATGTGTCATTTAAAGGATATATCAAAAATTGATAAGGAAAAAAATTACTATTTTTGCTGGAATGAGAATTGCGAAAATATATATTTTACATCTGCCGAGGGGTTAACACAAGAAGATGTGATAAGAGAAGTGGGATATAAGGCCAGTTCAAGTGAAAACGGAATAATCTGTTTTTGTTTCAACTACACAAAAGCGAACATCAAAGCGGATTCTTTTAAAGAGAAGAAACTAAAAGTCAAACTCCATGGATGCAACTGTTCTCTTAGAAATCCCAGCGGGGGATGCTGTACAAGTTTTTTCAAAAATTATGTAAAAGAGAGATTCGGCGAAACAGGGAAATAGGAGGTTATATAGTATCAAAGAGGCGAGAGCCTCTTTGAATATCAGCAAGAGTATGTTGATTTGAATTCGTAAGCTGTAGGTCTTGCTTCGTCAGGCCATACCTGAGTTTCAAATTTGTAGTGCTGATAAGTTTCAATAAACTCATCTGTAAGTACCGGTTTAAGGAAATCGTTGTTAGCTATAAGTGCCTCAAGCGCTTCTCTTAGGGTATGAGGTAGCTGAGGAATTCCTTTTTCTCTGATTTCATCAAGTGTTAATTCAAATAGATCGATATCCATCGGACCTACCGGCTCATATTTGTTTTTTATTCCGTCAAGTCCCGCCATCAATAGAGCAGTAAAAGCAAGATAAGGGTTTGCACTGCTGTCAGGGAATCTCATCTCTATTCTTGTCGATTTTTCACCCGCGCCGAACGGGATTCTGCATGAAGCTGATCTGTTTTGAGAAGAGAATGTCAAAATTGATGGAGCTTCAAATCCGGGAATCAGTCTTTTATAAGAGTTTGTAGTTGCATTTGTCAAAGCTGCTACCGCTTTTGCATGATGGAAGATTCCACCGATAAAATTCTTGGCTATTTCGCTTATGTTTCCATATTCACCTTCTTTATAAAAGAGGTTTTTGCCATCTTTCCAGATGGACATATGTGTATGCATTCCGTTTCCGTTGTCTCCAAAGAGAGGTTTTGGCATAAATGTTGCAGTTTTTCCGTTGATATGTGCAACGTTTTTGACCACATATTTGAGAATCTGAACATTGTCTGCAGCTTCGATGAGAGTACCGAATTTTACACCTATTTCGCCCTGTCCCTGTGCAACCTCATGGTGTCCCAGAGTAACTTCAAGACCTACTTCTTCAAGAACTTTCATGATTTCTGCTCTTAGGTCCATCATACTGTCAACTGGAGGAACAGGAAAATATCCGCCTTTTGTTCCCGGTCTGTGGGCAGTGTTGTAACTTTCAGTATATTCTGTAGCGGTATTCCACTCCCCTTCTTCTGTATCTACTTCAAAATACTGAATATTTATATCATCTTTTATTTTTACATCGTCGAAAATAAAGAACTCGTTTTCAGGACCGAAATATGCCACATCGCCTATTCCTGATTCTTTCAAGTATTCTAGAGCTTTTTTAGCTATAGATCTTGGGCATTTTTCATACATTTGGCCTTTGTATATATCGTATACGTCACAGAAAACTATAACTGTCGGATCAGCAGTGAAAGGATCGATGAAAGCAGTTTCGACTTCCGGCTTCAAAATCATGTCAGACTTGTTTATCGGCTGCCACGCTTCAATAGAAGAACCGTCAAAAGGCATACCGTTTTTAAGCATCTCTTCGTTTACCGCTTTCATCGTATATGTGATGTGGTGCCAAGCCCCTTTTATATCCGTAAAGCGAAAATCGACAAATTCAATCTCGTTCTCTTTGCAGAAACTGAAAAACTCCTCTACACTGTTTACAAATTTACCCATTTGAACAACTCCTTTGATAAATTTTCAAGTCATATTATAATATCGAAAATAATATAAAATTTAAATTGACCTATTGATTAAAAAATGATCAGAAATGAGAAACAATATATATGTATAGTCGATTTTTCTGTTTAAAAATCGACCAATATCCTCTCTTTTTTACGATAGTATGCACATTTTGTGTAACCTATACTTTTTGCAAAATTTTCAATTGTCTCTCTTTTATATCCTACATGATCGGGACTGTGCGCATCGCTTCCGAATGTTATGGGAATGTCTAGTTCATATGCTATCTCAAGAAGCTCTTTTGAAGGATATATCTCTTCTACCGGCTTTCTTATTCCTGCAGGAGAAATTTCGATAACCATATCGGACTTTTTTATTGCTTTGATTGCGTTTTTAGCTATTAGTCTGATATCTTTTTTCGGTTTGAAATTGAAAACTTTTATAAGATCTAGATGCGCAGCTATCTGAAACAGACCGCTTTTTGCCATCTGCTCAATAGCGTCAAAATAGTCCTGCCATATTTTGTCAATATCTTTGTTTTTATATTCACCTATAAATTCAGGGTTGTCAAATCCCCAAAGATCCTGATGTATCAAAATATCTTTATGTTCTTTGGACTTAGGCAAAAAATGAACCGCTCCTATAAGGTAGTCCACTTCCGCACATAAGATCCTATTTTCAATGAGTCCAGGTATAAAATCAACTTCATATCCCAGCAGAATTTCGATACTGTTTTTGTATTTTTCTTTTGCTTCCAAAATGTTTTTTTCGTACAAATCCGCTTCTTCAAGACTCATTCTGTATTTTTGGTCAAATTTCATAGGAGCGTGGTCTGAAAAACCGAAAATATCTATTTTTTTCTCTATAGCCTTTTCTATATATTCATCTATCGAGCCTTCAGCATGATTGCAAAGCGATGTGTGGTTGTGTAAATCGACTCTCATTTTCAGCCTTTTGTCTTTTGTTATAATAAAACTTTGATATATTAATGAATAATCTCTTAAAGGTCATATATGATTAAAAAATTGTTTGCTATTTTTATTATAACCGCTCTTCCTCTAGGAGTGTTTGCGTTTGATGCAAGTGAGGTTGAACGGGCTTTTATGATTGAAAATGAAGAAGCTGTTACAGATATAATAATCACATCTGGATATGCAGACTATGATTTTGAAGTTAAAACAGCTGCTGGCAGATACAGAATGAAAAGATACAAGATATCTCACTATAAAGACAATATTTATATTTTGTACATAAACTTCTGCAAAAAGGATGCAAAGCCCAAAATAGATATGATAGAAGAGATACCTTTTTGGTATAACGGCAAAAAGATAGTTTTCTTGACAAAAAAAGGAAAAATAAAATATAAAATACCAAGCAAAAAGAAGATGATTATCAAAAAATTGCAAAACGGTAATTTTGCAATAATCGAAAAGCCGGCCGTATATAAAATAAAACTGCCTTCATCCAGCGGGACTCTTCACCTAGCTTTAAGTTTTGAATAATCTTAATGTATAATTGCGTTTGAAAAGGAGGGGAGATGGAAATATTTAAAATGATTGAGGAGAATGATACTAAAGGTATTGCAGAAAAACTGTCCGAAATAGAAGATATAAATACTCTAAAAAATAGTGAAAATTTTTCACTTTTAAGATATGCGGTCAACAGAAATGCAGATATAAAAACGGTAGAAATTTTGATAGAAGCAGGTGCGAATATATACGAAATTGATGAAGAGGGTGTGGGTATTTTGGATGATTCCATAAAAAAAGGAAGACTCGATATTGTAAAACTTCTTGTTCAAAAAGGTATAGATCCGAATACTACAAAACGAAAAAGCGGTTTTACACCCCTTATGGCAGCCGTAAGCTACGGATGTGAGGATATAGTGGAATATCTTTTGGAGTACGGAGTTGACAAAAATATCAAAGACAGTTTTAATAAAACGGCATTTGACTATGCGCGGATAACAGGAAATAAAAAAACTTTAAAAATGTTGGAGGAGTATGAAAAGAGTTGAACTTTTAAGTCCTGCCGGAAATCTTGAAAAACTTAAAATCGCTCTAAATTACGGAGCAGATGCTGTATATGGGGGAGTAAGCCACTTTTCTCTCAGAATCAGAGCCGGGAAAGAGTTTGATCTGGAGAGTTTCAAAGAAGGTATCGAATATGCTCATGCGATGGGGAAAAAAGTCTATTGTACAATAAACGGTTTTCCTTTCAATTCGCAGATAAAGCTTTTCAGAACTCATATCCAGAAGATGGCAGAGCTTAATCCTGATGCTTTTATAGTGAGTACTCCGGGTGTCATCAAACTGTGTCGGGAGATTGCTCCTCATATAGACCTGCATCTTTCAACCCAGGCAAATGTTATGAACTATCTTGATGCAGAATTTTATTATGAAGCCGGGGTAAAGAGAATAATTGCGGCACGCGAAATCAGTCTCAAAGACCTTGCAGAGATAAAAAGAAGAGTTCCCGAACTTGAACTGGAGGTTTTTGTACACGGCTCCATGTGTTTTGCTTATAGCGGCAGATGCCTAATAAGTACAATGCAAAGCGGCAGAGTTCCAAACAGAGGAAGCTGTGCAAACGACTGCAGGTTTCCTTATGTACTGTATGCCGAAAACCCCGAAACCGGAACACTTTTCAAGCTTGAAGAGCAGCCCGGTGAGGGAACATACATAATGAACGCTAAAGATCTCAATCTTGCAAGCCATATCAAAGAGATACTTGACAGCGGCGCGGTAGACAGCCTTAAGATAGAGGGGCGTACTAAAAGTCCGTATTATGCCGCAATTACAGCAAAAGCTTACAGGCAGGCTATAGATGACTATTACAGAGGCGAGTTTCACCCCGAGCTTTATCAAAAAGAGCTTCATACAACAAAACACAGAGGTTTTACTGATGCTTATCTAGTGCAGCGCCCATATGAAAAAGAGGGAACGCAAAAACTTGACAGTTCAATCAGTGAAGGAACTCATCAAGTAACTGCCGAAGTTACAGAGGACGGCTTCTATTTTATGTGCAAAGACAGGATGTGCATAAACGATGAGGTGGAAATCATAGCTCCGCCAAACTCTAAATTGGAGCCTTGTGAAAACGAGATAGGAAAAGTTTACGAAAAAGAGGGAAACTGGTTTATCAGATTTTACAAGATAGAAACAAAAAGCGGAAAAGAGATGGAGTGTATTCACAGCGGAAATACAAATCCCGTAAAACTTCCCTGCCGCCTTCCTGCGTTTTCATTTTTCAGGAGAGAAGTTGGAAAAACTGACTAATAAAAAAGTTTTAGCCATCTGGTGGGCTTGGCAGTGGAGAGTTGCCGTAGCTACGATTGTAGCTACTTCGATTTTTACCTTTATGATTGGTTTTATCGGTTCTCTTTTTGGTTTATCAAAAGAAAATATTTATATAATTTCAAATCTTGTTTCAATTGGCATTGGAGTTTATGCCTCGATATATTTTTTAAAATTTGCCCTCCAGAAAAAATACAGAGATTTTAGTATCAAAATTGAGCCTGAAACGGAGTGCATATGTGAAAACGTTGAGGATAGTGTGCAATATAATGAATTTTTAGGCAAAACAGCAAGTAAAAAATAAAAGGAGAATTCATGAGATTTATATCTATCATTATGGGAAGTAAAAGCGATTATGAGGTTATGAAAGAGTGTGCCAATGTATTAGAAAAGTTTGGTGTACAGTATGAGATGATAATATCCAGTGCTCACAGAAGTCCACACAGAACAAAAACATATGTGGTAGATGCAGAAAAAAAAGGCGCAAAAGTGTTTATATGTGCTGCCGGAATGGCCGCTCATCTTGCCGGTGTAGTGGCGTCTCTAACTACAAAACCTGTAGTAGGCGTTCCTATGAAAGGTGGTTTTATGGATGGAATGGATGCGCTTCTAAGTACAGTTCAGATGCCTGCCGGCATGCCTGTGGCAACTGTAGCAGTAGGGAAAGCTGGAGCGGTAAATGCGGCATATCTTGCCATGCAGATACTTGCAATTGACGATGACGAACTGAAAGTAAAACTTGAAGAAGACAGAATAGCAAAAGCTAAAAAAGTGGAGGCTGATTCAAGTGAAATAGAGGTTTTGCTATAACGTGATAGAGATACGTATCTATGATTATGCCGTGCATTACGTATCACGCATTACGTTTTACCAAGGATAAAAATGAATATGAAACCTGATTGTCTGGTATGTCTTTTCAACCAGATGCTAAGGGTCACTAAGGCTCTTGATTGTGACGATATCAGTGCCAAAAAAGTTTTGGATGTGGCTGCTTTAACTTTAGCGAAATTCGATCTAAACCAAACACCGCCTGAAGCCGCTGCAATTCTTTATCCTAAAATATCTAAAGTATTGGGAAAAGAAGATGTTTACGAAACCAAAAAGATAGAGTCTACAAACAAAGCCTTCAAGCTGATGGATTTGGTACTTGAAAAGATAAATAAGAGCGAAGATGATGTGGATGCGGCTTTAAGAGCGGCGGTTGCAGGCAATGTGATAGATTTTGCGACTGAAGTGATATTTGATATCGAAAAAGAGATAGATACTATTTTTGAAACCGAATTTGCTATTGATGATAAGCCTCTTTTTAAAAAGAGAGTCAAAGATGCGAAAACTCTGATGGTTATCGGCGACAATGTGGGCGAACATGTTTTTGACAAAATAATGATGGAGATTCTTTTTGATTTCAATCCAGGTCTGGATATCTACTATGTAACAAGGGGGAAGCCTATCATCAATGATGTTACTCCAAGCGACGTAAAAGCCATTGATATAGACAAAATCGCCACTATAGTAAATAGCGGAGTTGATACACCCGGATTTGTATACGAAAGAGCAAACGAAGAGACCAAAGAGCTTTTTGACAAGGTGGATCTGATCCTTGCCAAAGGTATGGGAAACTATGAATGCATGGAAGAGAGAAAAGACAAAAGAGTTTTCTTTCTCTTCAAAGTAAAATGCAATGTAGTGGCTTCAAAAGTGGGAAAGCGGGTTGGTGATATAATTTGTATGAATAACGGAATCGAATGATAGGTTATGCTAGTGTGAGTGTGTGTGGGTGTGTGATAAAAAATCACAAGTCACGAGTCAAGAAAAAAAGGAGGTTGTATGAGTGAAGCAAAAAAACCTCAAAAAAGAGTAGTACTTTTTACAGGTCCCGGATGCCACTGGTGCGTAAAAGCCAAAAACTACTTTAGGGCAAAAGGGATAAGATTCAAAGAGATAGATATAAGCAGAGATAAAAAAGCGGCACTCGACTGTGAAAGACATGGATGCAGAGGAGTACCTGTTGTACTTATCGGAAGCAGATGGATATGCGGTTTTGATCAGGCAAAAATAAATAAAGAGTTGGGAATTTAGGAGAATAGATGATAACATTCAGCGAACTTTTACTCAAGCTTCAGACATATTGGGCAAACCAGGGGTGCACTATAATGCAGCCATACGATATACCGAGCGGGGCCGGGACATTTCATCCCGCTACATTTCTTAAAAGCCTTGATAACAAACCCTGGTCAACGGCATATGTTGCACCTTCAAGAAGGCCTACCGACGGAAGATACGGAGAAAATCCGAACAGGCTGGGGGCTTATTATCAATTTCAGGTGCTCATAAAGCCTAGCCCCGACAATATTCAGGAACTTTATCTCAAAAGCCTTGAATTTCTGGGCCTTGATATAAAAAAGCACGACATTCGCTTTGTAGAAGATAACTGGGAGAGTCCTACTCTCGGAGCCTGGGGGCTTGGCTGGGAGGTGTGGCTTGACGGCATGGAAATTACACAGTTTACCTATTTTCAACAGGTAGGAGGTTTTACATGTGAACCTGTTGCCGTAGAAATTACATACGGGACTGAACGACTGGCCATGTATCTGCAAGAGGTGGAGAGTGTTTTTGATATCGTCTGGAATGAGTTTGACGGCAAAAAAACCACATACGGCGATGTGCATAAAAGAGGCGAATTTGAATTCAGCAGATACAATTTTGAAGTTGCCGATACGGATATGCTGTTTGAACATTTTGAAAATGCAAGAAATGAGTGTAAAAGGTGTCTTGAGGAAAAACTTCCGCTTCCGGCATATGACCAGTGTCTTTTGGCTTCTCATATTTTCAATACACTTGATGCGAGAAAGGCCATTTCAGTCACACAAAGACAGAACTTCATACTAAAAGTAAGAGAGCTCGCCAGAGGATGTGCGGAAGTTTACAAAGAGGTTACGGAGCTAAAAGAGAGCGCATGAAAATTATAGATATATACAACATTCTTGATGAATTGAGTCCTTTCGAGCTTCAGGAGAAATGGGACAATAGCGGCCTTCAGGTTGGAACTTTTTACGAAGAGCCGGAAAATGTTGTACTTTCAATGGATATAGATGCCGAACTGCTGGAAAGAGTTCCGGCAAATACGCTGCTGATAGTTCATCATCCTCTTATTTTTTCTCCGCTGAAATCTCTTAATTTTAGCGAGTATCCTTCTATACTGATAAGAGAGATGATAAAGAAAAATATCTCAATGATTGCTATGCATACAAACTTTGATAAAACACATCTTAACAGATATGTGGCTCATAAAATTTTGGATTTTGAAAGCGCCATTTGTGACGATTTTATATGCTACTATGATGTGGATATGAGCTTTGAAGAGATTGCAGACTTGGTCAAAAAAAATCTGAATCTGCCGATTTTGAAAAGTGTAAAAACTAAAGAGCGTATAAAAAGAGTAGCTCTTACAACCGGATCTGGAGGATCGCTGATAAAAGAGGTAAAAGCAGACCTTTTTTTAACAGGTGATATAAAGTATCATGATGCAATGGAAGCAAAAGCGGTGGGTCTTAGTATGATAGATATAGGTCATTATGAGAGTGAACGCTATTTTGCGGAAATTCTGGCCTCTCATTTGAAAAAATATGAAATAGAGGTTATAATAACACCCTCAAAAAATCCTTTCGAATATTTATAAAGGGCAGTAATGAAACAGTATATCGAACAGCTTGTTGAGCTCTCAAAGATAGACAAAGAGATAGACGCTTTCGGACCGAAAATCGAAGCGGCCAAAGTAAGACTAGAAAATATTTTAAAAGAAGAAGAGACTATCAAGAAGCAGATAGAGCAGCTCAATGAAGAAGTGGCAGAGTGCGAAATAAAGAAGAAAAAGAATGAACTTCATCTTCAGGAACTTGCAGCAAAGCTTGAGGAGCTTGCTAAAAAGAGCGCACAGGTAAAAACCGAAAAAGAGGCAAAGGCTCTGCAGCTTGAAGAAGAGATTGCCAAAGAGCAGATAAATTTTGCTAATGAAGAGATAGCAAGATATGAAAATATCTGCGAAACAAAGAAAGAGGAGATTGAGAGCCTTAAACAATTGCTTTCCGAACTGGAAGAGAAATTGAGCGCAACAAAAGAGGCTGTTGAAAAAGAGATTGCCCAGATAGAAGAAGAGAGAAAAAAAGTATTTGAGAAAAAAGAAGAGCTTATATCCAAAATGAGCCAAAAAGTTCTTGCTTTTTATGAGAAGATAAGAAGATGGGCAGGAAATACAGCGGTTGTACCTGTGAAAAAACAGGCATGTATGGGCTGCTTTATGAGAATAAATGATAAAACCTATGCAAAAGTTATAAAAGGAGAGGAGATAGTCACCTGTCCTCATTGTGGCAGAATACTCTATCTTGAAAAAGAGGAAGAGACGGTATAGAGCTATAGAACATTGGAACCCGGACACTGGTAAAACCCTGTGTCCAGTGTCGAGGCTGTAAATGTTTCCAATAATATACACTTTAATTTTATCTTTTGTATATCTGCTTTCTATCCCTTTTTTAATCTTTTTGTCTTTCAAAAAAAAATACAGGCATTCAATTCCGGCAAGATTTTTTCTTTATAAAAATCCTCCGTTCAAAAAAAGCGGAGTCTGGTTTCATGCCTGTTCTTTAGGTGAAGTAAAGTCTATACGTCCTCTTTTGGAGAGAGTAAAGGGTATCAAAAATATATCCGTGATAACGCAGACCGGATTTGATGAGGCAAAAAGTTACGGATTTGATACGAGATTTTTACCCTTTGAGATACTTCTTTTTTTCTGGATGAAGCCACAAAAAGTTCTTGTGGTGGCTGAAGCTGAACTATGGTATCTTCTTTTTTATCTTGCAAAAAAAAGAGGTACCAAAACGATACTTGTAAATGGGAGAATCAGCGAAAGGTCATACCCGAAATATCTAAAATTTCGCTGGTTTTACAGAAAAATTTTTGAAAATATTGACAAGGTTTTCTGCCAAAGAGATATCGATAGAAAAAGACTCGAGATTCTTGGTGCCAAAAATGTGGAAGTTGTCGGAAATATCAAATCGGCTCAGGAGTTCAAACCAACCAGAAAATTGAAAAGAACAGAGGAGATTCTCATAACGGCGGCCAGTACGCATGAGGGTGAAGAAGAACTGGTTTTGAAAGCTTTCAAAGAGTACGGCAGAGGAAAACTGGTAATAGTACCCAGACATCCCGAGAGGTTTGATAGAGTGTGGAGGCTTGTCAAAGAGTTTGCCAAAAAAGAGGGATTTAGTTGCGTACGTTTCAGTGAAGATGAGTCTTTCAAAGCCGATATTACCGTTGTGGACAAAATGGGAGAGCTTATAAACATATATGCAATCAGCAATATTGTAATTTTGGGAGGAAGTTTTGTCCCCATAGGAGGACATAATCCTCTGGAACCAGCAAATTTTGGCTGTTCTTTGATAACAGGCCCGAATATTTTCAATCAGCATGAGACTTTTTCAAAGGTGGAAAATTACCATATCTGTGAAAGTGAAAATTTGGCCGATATATTGAAAAAAGAGCTGGGAAAATCCTATATCAAAGAGAAAAACGATTTATCGCCAATTATCAGGGAGATAGAGTGTGGTATGAGATAATCGGGGATGAGATACTGTTTTATATAAAAGCTCAACCCAACAGTTCCAGAAATGAATTTGCCGGTATTTACGATGATTCGCTGAAAGTCAAGATAAAAGCTCCTGCGGTAGAGGGTGCGGCAAACAAAGAGCTTGTAAAATTTCTTTCGAAAAGTTTCAAAATACCCAAAAGTTCCATTGAGTTTTTGGGAGGAGAAACGAGCAAACGCAAAAAGATAAAGATGCAGTATAATGAGAAAATTAAAGAGTTTGTGAAGAAGATGGGGAGTTGAGTTAGTGTGAGTGTGGGTGTGGGTGTGAGTGAATGCTGATTACCGACATCAATTACCAATCACGAATTACGAAAAAAGAAGGAAAAATGAAAGAGAAAGCATACAAGGTACTGGCTTTGCAGCTTGGTATCTCCAATAAAAAAGCAAAAGAGTTGATCGACAGAGGGCTTGTATATGCGGGAGGCAAAAAAGTCTTGATTGCCAGAGGAGAGATCGATACAAAGACAAAGTTCAAAGTAAAAGAGACAAATCCTGTAAAAAAGATTTTTGAAGATGAAAATATTATTGCGGTTGACAAACCGGCACACATTTCAAGTGAAGAGATAGAAAAGGAGAGCGGAGCCAAGCTTTTGCACAGACTTGACAAAGAGACAAGCGGAGTGCTGCTGCTTGTAAAAAATGAAGAGTTTAGGAAAAGAGCTATTGAAGAGTTTAGAAAAGGAAGAGTTTTTAAAGAGTATATCGCATGGGTTCAGGGGATTGTCGCCGAGGAGACAAAAATCGATTTGCCAATTTTGACGGACAAAAAAGGACACAGGGCGAGAAGCAGAATTTCCTATTCAAAAGGAAAAGAGGCTTTGACCACAATTACGCCTTTGGAAATTGCTGCAAAAAAGACAAAGGTCAAAGCGGTGATAAAAACCGGAAGAACCCATCAGATAAGAGTTCATCTCTCAAGAATAGATCATCCGATTATCGGAGATACATATTATAGCGGACCAGAATATGAAAGAGTTATGCTTCATGCCAAAAAAATAGAGCTTTTAGGATACTCGTTTGAAGCGCCCCAGCCAAAGGAGTTTGAAAAATTTATATAATATAAAGAAAAATTTAAGTAAAATTCGGCACTAAAAACTCTTTATTGCAAATTTATAGAAAAGATACAAAAATTTAACAAAAAGGCGGAAAAGAAGTGTTTGAAGCCCTGTCAAGCTCATTTAGCAACGCAATAAGAAAAATAAGATTTAAAGATGATGAAAAAGCTCTTAAAAAAGCGTTGTCCGAACTGAAAAAATCTCTTTTGAAAGCGGACGTACACCATAAAGTTGTCAAAGAGCTTTTGCAAAGAGTCGAACTTGATACAAAAAGAGCAGGCATAGGAAAAGAGAACTTTCTAAAAGCTCTTGAAAAAAATCTTACAGAAATTTTGAGTGTACCGGGAAAACAGGGATTTGTTTTCGCTTCAAAACCGCCTACAGTGGTTTTGATGACAGGTCTGCAAGGAAGCGGTAAAACCACAACTACAGGAAAATTGGCATACTATCTGAAACTTAGAAAGAAAAAAGTTCTTATGGTTGCTGCGGATTTGCAAAGAGTGGCAGCAGTTGAGCAGCTAAAACAGATAGCTTCCCAGATAGAGGTGGACATATACGCTGACGAAAATGAAAAGGACCCTGTAAAGATAGCAAAAAATGCCCTTGATATGGCAAACAAAAATCTTTATGATGTGCTGCTTATAGATACGGCAGGCCGTTTGGCTATAGACGAAGAGCTTATGAAAGAGCTCAAAAACGTCAAAAATGCCGTTAATCCCGATGAGGTTTTCTATGTTGCCGACTCTTTGACAGGACAGGATGCAGTAAGGAGTGCTGCCACGTTCAATAATGAGATAGGTATAACTGGGGTTATCCTTACAAAATACGACGGCGACAGCAAAGGTGGTGTTGCTCTGGGTATTGCCCATCAAATAGGTGTTCCTCTGAGATTTATAGGTACGGGTGAAAAGATGCCCGATCTTGAGGTTTTCATCCCGGAAAGAATCACCGGCAGACTAATGGGGGCTGGAGACATAGAGTCTCTTGCAGAAAAAACGGCTGCGGTTATAGATGAGAAGAAGGCCAAAAAGATATCCAAAAAGCTTCAGAAAGGAAAATTCAATTTTGAAGATTTTCTGGAGCAGTTGGAATCTTTGAAAAAGATGGGGAGTCTAAAGTCTCTTATAGGAATGATTCCGGGTCTATCAAATATGGCCGGAGCATTGAAAGATATAGACCTTGACAACTCAAAAGAGATAAAAAAGATAAGGGCAATGATAAACTCTATGACTCCCAAGGAGAGGCAAAACCCCGACCTTCTCAATAACAGCAGAAAAAGAAGGATTGCTGCGGGGGCGGGACTTTCACAGCAGGAAGTCAATAAAATAATAAAGCAGTTCAACAATGCTGCAAAATTTGCGAAAAAATTTTCCGGCAAAAAAGGTATGCAGGATCTGCAGAATATGATGAATCAGATGAAGCATATGAATATACCCAGGTAGGCCAAAAGATTGATGGGTAAAGAGGTGAAAAGGTGAAAACCTTTTGACTTTTTTACCTAACGTTTAAAAATCAAAAGGAGAAAGTTAATGACAGTAATCAGATTGACAAGAATGGGTAGAAAGAAAAAGCCTTTCTACAGAATCGTAGTTACGGACAGTAGAAAAAAGAGAGACGGTGGATGGATAGAGTCTATCGGATATTACAATCCTCTCACAGAGCCTGCTACTGTAAAATTCGACGAAGAGAGACTTGAGTATTGGCTTGGTGTGGGTGCCAAAATGAGCGACAGAGTGAAAAAAATCACCGGTAAATAATATGATCGAAAAGTTTGTAGAATCGTATGCAAAGCTGATTGCCACGGTTCCGGAAGATATTAGAGTAGAGAGAATCGACAAAGATGATACTTTTGCCGAGATAATCATATATGCCAACAGAGCCGATGCGGGTAAACTGATAGGCAAAGACGGCAAAATGATAGGCGCTATCAAAACCGTCATATCCGGATGCAAAGCAAAGGATGGGATAAGCTATAAAGTAAACGTAAAAGCGATAGAGGAGTGATGTTGGAAAAGGTCGATGTAGCCAGGATAGGAAAGGCAGTCGGCTTGAAAGGAGAACTAAAACTCCATCTTTTTACGGATTTTCCCGAACAGTTTAAAAAAGGTGCAAAGTTTTCTACTAAAAGGGGTAGTTTAACTATAGAGTATTACGACTCCAAAAGAGGAGTTGTAAAATTTGAAGGTGTTGATACTCCCGAAGATGCAAAAAGACTTACAAATCTTCTGCTTTCCACTACCGAAGAGCAGACCAGAAAAAACTGCCAGCTTGATGAAGGCGAGTTTTTCTGGTTTGATATTATAGGGTGCGAAGTTTTTGAAAATGGTGTCAGACTCGGAAAGGTTAAAGATATTCACAGATTTCCCGGTGGCGACTATCTTGAAATAAAAACAGATGATGCACTTGTTGAAAAAGGGCATCCCAAATCTTTTCTGGTTCCTTTTTTGGACAGATATATAAAAGATGTGAACATTTCCGAAGAACGGATAGAAAGCAGCGGTGCTATGGAGATTCTGGAAGCTTCATGAGATTTACTTTTGTAACACTTTTTAAAAACCTGATCGATTTTTATTTTGAGGATTCCATACTAAAAAGAGCGAAAGCTAATGGGCTCATAAAAATAGACTTTGTCAACCCAAGAGAATTTTCAAAAGAGAGACACAAAAAAGTCGATCATTATAAAGCAGGGGGAGGGGCCGGTATGCTTATGACTCCCCAGCCACTCTGCGATGCAATAGAGAGCGTAAAAGAGAAAAAAAGCTGGGTTGTTTTCCTTACTCCGGCTGCAAAAAGATTCAATCAAAAAGATGCAAAGAGACTCTCAAAAAAAGAGCATATAATTTTTGTTACCGGAAGGTATGAAGGTTTTGATGAACGGGTTGTGGAAATCGAAGCGGACGAGGTTTTTTCCATAGGAGATTTTGTTCTGACCGGAGGGGAGCTTGCCGCTTTGGCAATGTGTGATGCCATAAGCCGTAACATTGAAGGCGTTTTGGGCAATATCAGCTCTTTGGAAGAGGAGAGTTTCGAGGAAAATCTTCTTGAAGCACCGGCATTTTGTAAGCCGGTTGAATTTAGAGGCAGTTTTATCCCTTCAGAGTTATTAAAGGGAAATCATAGTAAAATTAGCGCCTTAAAATATAGAATGTCACTGTGTAAAACAAAGTTTTACAGACCGGATCTTTTGAGAGATTCTACGATAAAGGATATAAAATGAGAAATAAATATATAGAGCATTTTGAAAAGTCTCAGATTTCTGAAAAGAGTGTTCCTGAGTTTAAAGCGGGTGATACCGTAAGAGTTGCCGTAAATATTAAAGAGGGCAATAAAACAAGAGTCCAGAATTTTGAAGGCATATGTATTGCTATAAAAGGCGAAGGAACAGGCAAAACATTCACCGTAAGAAAAATCGGCGCCAACAATGTAGGCGTAGAAAGAATTTTCCCTATTTACAGTGACAGTATCGTTGATATAAAAGTTGTAAGAAGGGGACGTGTAAGAAGAGCCAAACTGTTCTATCTAAGAGGAAGAACAGGAAAAGCTGCAAGAATAAAAGAGCTTAGAAAATAAGCTCTTTTTCTTCTGTTTTCTATCTAAAACTGTACTTCAATTTTATTCCCAAATAACTGTTTTTTGTTTTGCTGTCCGGCTCATAGGCATAAGTGACAAACGAGCCACCGCTTGTAAGTGCAACTGTATCGCTATGGTTGATTTCCCAATAGTCGTATCTGTAAAAACCGATAATATCTATTCTCTCTGTCAGGGTGTATTCAAGAGGAATTTCGATTTTGAAGCCTTCCGTGTTACCAAGCTTGAATGTTGCACCATCGTAGAGATATGCTTTCATTTCAGGTGAGAGAGCTTTTTGATATCCCAGTGAGAATCCAAGTGACACTCTCTTTGCAATCTCTTTTTTATAGCCTGCGCCTATATAGAAATATTTCCATTTGTACGTTTCGTCGTAATCCCCTGAATAATCCGATTTTCCTCTTTTCCACTCTCTGTAACCAAATGCAATTTTCGAGTGCAAAGTGCCGTAATTATACTCTTTCTTGCCTATTAAAGAGATTTCAGGCTGCAGAATTGAGACGTTGTCTTTGGTCAGACTCAGAGGTGTACCTCCCCAGGTAGAACCCTCATAATGGCTTTTACCTTTTGTATATTCTATAGATGCGCCTATGTAATATACATCTTTCAAATGAAAAAGGGCCTTTGCATTTATACCGTTCATATCGCCAAACAGATCGGTAGAATCTCCGTCAAGAAAATTTCCACCTGTATCATACTCTTTATAGTCCATTTTCAAAGTTTGCAGACCGATTTCGAAAGAGTCCAAACGGTAGTCATTGTCACTTTGTGCATAAAGTGAAGTTGACAAAACGGCACAAGCGATATAGAGCGCTACTCTTTTTGACATGAAAACTCCTCTAAAAAATTTTAAATATAGAAGAGTATAGTTGAAAACTGATAAAATCTGTATTATAAAGGATAGATGATTCAGTAGTTCTTCATAGCGGCTCTGGCTTCTTTATCCATCATCTTTTTCTTGATGGCTTCTCTTTTATCATGCAAAGTCTTCCCTTTTGCAAGGGCAATTTCAAGTTTGGCAATATTTCTATTGTTAAAATATAGCTTCAAAGGAACTATGGTAAGCCCTTTTTCTGAAGTTTTTCCTATGAGCTTGTTTATCTCTTTTTTGTGAAGAAGAAGTTTTCTTGGTCTCTTTTCATCCGGCCTGAAGTGTGCGGCAGAAGTGCTTAGATGAGAGATATGCATACCAAATATAAAAGGCTCGCCTTTTACTATTTTTATAAAACTGTCCTTCAGGTTTACACGACCGGCTCTTATAGCTTTTACTTCGCTTCCTTCAAGAACGATGCCGGCTTCAAACCTCTCCAGTATCTCAAAATCGTGAAAAGCTTTTTTGTTTCTTGCTATGACTTTCATTTTTGTGTTTTTCCTTCATATATTTGAGTCTGAAAAAGCTGCTGCCGCTGCCGCTCATAAACCAGCCAGGCTGTAGATATTCTTTTAGTTCCGGTTTTACAACAAGAGCCGCTTTTAAAAGGTCATTTACTTCCGTTGCTTCATAATTTTCCATAATATATTTGCTTTTCATTGACGCCAGTTTTTTTGCAAAGGCAATATCTGTATGCTTTAAAAATCTCTTTCTGAAAACCGCGTAGATCTCTTTTGTATCGCATTTTATCCGGGGTGTAATTATATCAAATTCAAGCGTCTCTTCTTCAAACGGCTCTACTATCTCTCCAATGCCGCTTACATTTGCACTATTGTATCCATGTATGAAAAAGGGAACATCTGCGCCGACTCTTTTGCCGAGTTCTGCCATTTGCTTTTTTGAGAGACCAAGACCTATGGCATCATTGGCCATAGTTATAAAAACGGCTGCATTGGAGCTTCCGCCGCCCAGTCCTGCAAAAGATGGTATCTGTTTTTGGACAGTAACTTTGTGGGACCGAAAAAATATTTCGACTCTTTTGTCCAGATCGCAGAGAAGTTTATATGCTTTATATATGGTGTTTTCTTTTGTATCGCACCCGAAATCTCCCTCAAGCTCGAAACCCTTTGTCTCTTTTTCCTCGAAACTGACAATATCGTAAAGATTTTTGACAAGAACAAATCTGGAAATCAGTTCGTGATAATCTCCTCTAGTTCCAACAATTTTTAAAAATATATTAACTTTTGCGTAGGATTTTGCTTTCATTTTTCAATTTTCCTGTTTTAACTTTTCTGTTTTCGGCAATCTGTTTATTTCATATGAAACTTTATCTTTTTCAACTTTGATTATGGAGAAGAAATTTTTATATTCGATATAGTAGTATCCATCGTCTCTTATTTCAAGGTCGTCCGGTTCTATTTTTTTGCCGTCCCATACCTCATTATCGCTGAGAGCACACCTGTTTTTTGGAATTTTGAGATATTTGAGAGGATCAAGAGCAATTTCGTTTTCATAGACAAACTTTCCCTCTCTGATTCTATCAAGCATACTCAAAGCGCCTGTTGTTCCCAATTTTTCCGCGATCATTTTACCGATACTTCTTATGTATGTTCCTTCGGATACTTCGGCTTCGAAAGTGAGGAAAGGGTGGGAATATCTTAAAAGTTTTATATCGTATATATATGATTTTACAGGCTTTAAGGAAAACTCGGCATTTTGTCTCGCAAGTTCATATGAACGAACGCCTTCGATCTTTTTTGCGGAATATTTAGGCGGTATATACTCTATTTCTCCTTTCAGTTCCTCTACAACATTTTTTATTTTTTCTTCCGCAAACGGGAGCAGCTGATCAATTTTTTCTATATTTTCTATATCCAGGGTTGGGCTGTGGGTCCCGAGCCAGAGAGTTGCTCTGTAGACTTTCGGTGTTTTATCCAAAAATCTGAAAAGTTTAGTATAGCTTCCAAAAGCGATAATTAGCACACCCTTTGCAAAAGGATCGAGTGTACCGGAAAATCCGGCTTTTTTGACTCTATATTTTTTTTTGATACGATGAAGAAAACTGTTTGAACTTATAAACGGAGGTTTATAGGCAACAAACAACCGTGATGAAGAATCAAGAGCGAAGGTAAAAGATTTTTTCTGTTTTTCTGTTTTTTTTCCTTCGTTTATTGTCAAATTATACCTTTTGTTATATTTTTTCAACAAAAGATGCCAAAATCTCTCTCTTCTGGCCGCCGAAATTTATGGACAGTTTGAATTCCCTTCCCACCTTGCTGACCCCCGTTACTCTTCCCATGCCGAATATTTTATGTTTTACAAGGTCGCCTTTTTTGAAAGAAGTCGATTTTTCTATAGTGAGACTTCCTTTACAAAGACCTGCCTCTTTTAAGAATCTGCTCTTTTGAAGCTCGGTTCTTCTTCCTTTGTAAAATCTGCTTTTTACATGGCTGAGTACCAGTTCCTCTTTTGCCCGGGTAATCGCTACATATCCAAGACGTCTCTCCTCCTCGATATCGCTGCCGTCTCCTATAAGCGGGAAAAATCCCTCTTCCATACCTATTACGAATAGATATCTGAATTCAAGTCCCTTGCTTGCATGAATACTCATAATGGATATGGTTTCTGCGTCTATCTGGTCCTGATCACTTTGAAGAGAGAGTTCGTTTAAAAACTCATCAAGGGAACTCTCCGGATTTTGTTTTATGAAATCTCTAAAGTATCCGTAAAATTCGTCTATATTGAGAACTCTTTCAAAACCGTCCGGCAGAGACTCGTAAAATTTTCTTATTTCAAAAACTTTTTCGATCTCATCTACAAAGTTGTACAGAGATTGCGAAGAGATTTTTCTTAGATATTTGATATTTTCTATAAACTCATTGATTGTTTTATAGTTTTTCTTTCCTATCAATGATATAAGCTCTTCCTCATTTGCCTCGGCAAGATATTGTATTATGGGAGTTTTATTCAAAAAGGCGGCTTTTTGCATCTTTTCAAAAGTTACTTTTCCGATACCTCTTTTGGGTTTGTTGATGATTCTTTTGAGTGAGAAGTCGTCATGAGGATTTGCTATGATTCTCAGATAACTTATAAGGTCTTTTATCTCGGCACGTTCGTAAAATCTTATGGCTCCCACCAGTTTATAGGGAACTCCTGCTTTGTTAAGACCTTCTTCTAAAGAGCGGCTGAGTGCGTTTATTCTGAAAAGTACGGCTATTTCGTTGGGGTCTGCACCCTGGTCAAGAAGTTCTCTTATCTTTTTTGCTATCTTGTAAGACTCTTCCGTTTCATCTTTCGATTCGTAAACCTCTATCTTTTTTCCGGGTCCGGCCACGCTTTTGAGGTTTTTCCCAAGACGGTTTCTGTTGTGTTCTATCAGCATATTTGCGGCTTTGAGTATCTCTTCGGTGGAACGGTAGTTGGTCTCTAACTTTATAACGGTTGTGTTTTCGAAAGAGTTTGGAAATTCGAGAATGTTTTTTATATTTGCACCTCTCCAGCCGTATATACTCTGATCGTCATCGCCTACTACGCAAATATTGTTGTGTGTACAGCAGAGTTTTTTTACTATTTTATACTGTAGCTCATTGGTGTCCTGATATTCGTCAATCATTATATACTGGTATCTTTGGCTGGTATCGCGACACAAATCTTCGTTTTTGTCGAGTATTTTGTATGTAAGCGCCAGCAGATCGTCAAAATCTACAAGATTGTTCTCTTTGAGATAGTTCTGATATTTCTGATACAAGGAGGCTATCTTTTTATAGTTGGGCAACTGCGCTTTTTCCAGGGCAATTTCAGGTTCTATAAGAGAGTTTTTGTATCTTGATATTTCGCTGGCAATCAGTGATATGGGAAGATCGGGTTCGAAGGATTTCAGAACTCTCTTTTTGTCATCTGTATCTATTATGACAAAACTGTTTTTTCGTCCTATCTCCTCTATATGAAATTTCAGAAAAAGAAGTCCGAACTTATGAAAAGTGCAAAGAAGAGGAGGGTAGATGGAGTTGTCAATCAAAGAAAGAGCTCTGTCTCTCATCTCTTTTGCCGCTTTGTTGGTAAAAGTCAGAGTCAAAGTGTTTGCCGGGTCGATACCTGCCGCAAGAAGATATGCCAATCTGCTCGTAATTGTTTTTGTTTTGCCGCTTCCCGCCCCTGCTAGTATCAAGAGAGGACCGTCTATCTTTTTTACCGCTTCTATCTGTGCTTCGTTAAGGTTTTCGAAAATCTTGTCCATATCAAGCCTGTGCTTTGTAATTTAGTATTCTATTATATCAAAATATATATGAAACAATATCGAAGAAAATTTAATGTATTAAAAAAAATTATTGAAAAGTTTATTATTATTTGTTATAATAGTTTTAATATATTCAGTTTTTTTAATAATCTATAGAATCAAAGGATTGAAATGTTGAGAGATTTTTCAAAACTAGAGACCTTTCTGACCGTTGTCAGAGAAAAAAGTTTTTCAAAAGCATCTGCCAAACTAGGGATTTCACAGCCTGCAGTCACACAGCAGATAAAATTTCTTGAGGATTATCTTGATACAAAGATAGTTGAAAGAAAGAAAAACGGTATAAAGCTCACCAAAGAGGGAGAAGAGGTCTATAGAATAGCACAAAAGCTTGAACGTGCCATTATGAATGCGGAAAAGGACCTTTTCAAAATAATAAACAAAGAGGTCACTTTCGTAATAGGCGCCTCTTTTACTATAGGGAACTATGTTCTTCCTGATGTATTGAACAATATAAAAGAGGCTATAAAAAATGATGTTTTGATAAAAGTCGATGTATCCGAAAATGTTATCAATCAGGTTCTTGAAAAGAAATACGATATAGGACTTATAGAGTCACCGATATTTAAAGAGGGACTTATATACAGAGAGTGGATGGAAGACGAGCTGGTACTTTTTTCCAATTCGCCTTTGCCAAAGTATGTAAGAAAAGAGGATCTTTACAACTTTGACTGGATCTGTCGTGAAGAGGGAAGCCATACGAGAAAACTCGTGTCGGAAGTTTTCGAATCTATGGGAGTCGAGTGTAAAAGTTTCAATGTAAAAAGTGAAGTGAGCAGTTCAACCGCTGTTAAGTTGACTATACTAAAAAGCCCAAAAAGTGTGGAGAGGCCTACTGTATCGATTATGTCAAGATATGTTATAGCCGAAGAGGTTGAGCAGGGTAAACTGTATGAAGCAAGAATAAAAGGTTTTAGAATAAAAAGAAAGTTTTATATCGCCTATCTCAAAGAGAGAAAACATGATGCATTTATCGAGAAAGTCGTAGATTTTCTTTTAAAACTTAAAAAGTAAGAGAGTGCGGAAATCTCTTACTTTTTTTTCCTTTTTTTCAAAAGTCTGAGATTTTCCGGATTTGATAGCAGTGCGTCCATTGACGTTTCTATATCTCCTTTTTTTTCTTCACGTTTTTTTGCTACAGATGCTGAGAGATTGACAGCTATCGGGGTGTCTTCTACGATAATTTGCATGATGGAATTGACAGGTACTGATACCACGCTTCCGAAATTATCTTTTCCGAATCCGGCTTCGAAGGATAATATTTCATCTTTTAAAGTAGCACTTTCATATGTATAGTTTGCAAGCATAAACAGAGTAAATTGTGGCAGATTTGACATGATCTCTTCAGGCAAAAGCGGCTTGAAATCTACAAGTTCTATATTTGCCAGTATCGCAAAAGGCTGGTCCTTTTCAAAAAGATAATTTATAGTCTTTTCTATATGTTCACACATTATTTTTTCAAATTTGTCATCTTGTATGATGTCGTAAAGCATAAAATTCCTTTTAAGGCTGTTATTGCAAAATTATACCATTTTCGATGATTTTGAACTCTGTCATTGCGTTTAGAAGTGCATATTTTTTAAAAAATTTCAGATCCGTTGTTTTTATCTCTTCTTCGATAATTTTTCCCTCGTCAATGAGTCTTTCTCTGCAGATTCCTTTTAGTAAAGGCGTATTTGGTGTAATCCATTTTTCCGAGTCGAAAAATGCGATATTTGCTATAGAAGTATCTCTTATATATCCGTTTTTTACTATCAGAATATCGTCCGCACTCTCTCTTTTTGCAAAGAGTCTGTCGATCTCTTTCCTGTCACTGTATTTATATGGATACTCTATATCGGACTCTATGATTTTGAGGACTTTTACAACTCGTGGGGAGTATCTGAAATATTCAGTTTTACCGAAACTTTCTCCATACCAGATTTTGCATCTGAAAAGACCGTTTTTAGGAGGCTCTATATAATCAGAAAGATTCAGAGCCTCTTTTGAGCCGAAGAGCTCAAGTCTAGATCTATTTGCTCTTTTGTTGTGATAATCGATATGGAAAATCCGGCCGTTTTCGATTTTTATCGTCTCAAACAGCAAAAAGTTCTGTGCTAAGATATCTCTCTCCTGTATCGCAAAGAATTGTAACAATATTGGAACCTGGGTATCTTTTTGCAACCTGGCACGCCGCCCAGAGGTTTGCACCTGAAGATATTCCTACCAGTAGCCCCTCTTTTTTTGCGATTTCTCTGGAAACCTCTATCGCATCTTCGTCTTTTACTCTTATAACTTCACCGTATATTTTAGTATTCAGGATTTTTGGTACAAATCCGGCCCCGATACCCTGTATTTTGTGAGGTCCCGGTTCACCACCCGAAAGTACAGCCGACTTTTGAGGTTCTACGGCAAATATTTTGATATCTGGATTATGCTTTTTAAGTTCTTCGCCCACACCTGTCAGAGTTCCTCCGGTCCCTACTGCAGCTATAAATATATCTATATTCCCCTCGGTATCTTCCAAAATCTCTTTGGCAGTTGTGAGCCTGTGAATTTCCGGATTGAAAGGATTGTCAAACTGATTTGGCATATATGAGTTTTTTATCTTCTCCAGGAGTTCATATGCCTTGTCAACTGCTCCTTTCATTCCTTTATCTGCAGGTGTGAGTTCTAATTTGGCTCCGAGCGCCACCAGTAGTTTGCGTCTTTCCATACTCATAGATTCCGGCATCGTAAGTATCAGTTTGAGCCCCATGGCCGCACAGACGCTTGCAAGTGCAATACCTGTGTTTCCGCTGGTGGGTTCTATTATTGTTGTTTCGTTGTCTATCAGGCCTTTTTCAATAGCTCTTCTAATCATATTGAAACCTATCCTGTCTTTAACAGAACCGGTAGGATTCATAAATTCGCATTTTCCTATTATCTTGGCCCCATATTCGGAACTGAGTGAGTTTATCATCACAAGCGGGGTATTTCCTATAAGTCCTGTAACGTTAGCAGCTATTTTCATTTTTTTCCCCTCAATAATAATAGAAATATAACAAAAATCGATATTACCAAATAATATCAGTTTTTGCAATGTTTGTTGAGTGAAAAACTACTGTACCGTGCTTTTCGGCATAATATTTAATAAGAAGATTTTGCAGTACCGGTTCAATGGAGGGTATAAACCATGCGTTGTTGCTTATCGCTATCATATATTTAGGATCGCCCGCATAGAGTTTTGGGTGTGTGGCCTCATAGCATATTGCATTTCTGAAATTTATACCTTTCACCACAAAGTCTGTCGGTTTAGAGGCTTTTTGATAATCTTCCGCACCGTTATAAAATTTTTCGTTTATCCATTTTCCTAAAAAAGAGGGTAGCGGTATCTCTTCGCCGAAAGGTACAAGTACAACCTTGTCGGCAATTGTCATCTCTCCTTTATTGAAGAAAAACGAGGAGTTGTATACAAGCTTGCCTTTTAGATGAAGTGCTCCTGTTACAATAGCTATTTTTAAACTTCTTTTTTTTAAAAGATTGATAATATTTTCCTCTCTGTTCAAAAAGAGAGGAAAAGCGCTTTCCGGCAGAACAACAAGATCATAATTTTTCTCTATGGCTCTGTCTATGATGGAAAAATTCTCTTTAATGATACCGTTTAGATACCGTGGGTCCCACTTTTTGTCCTGAGGAATTTTTGTCTGGCTCAGATAGATTTTCAGAGGCGGCATTGTGGGTTGGGAAGTTTCACCTTTCAAAGCAAAAACAAGAGGCAAAAAGGCCAGAAATTTTACTTTTTTGGGGAGCACAAAGAGAGTAAGGAGAGCTAGAAGTATTACGGCAAAAGAGATTTTTGTGGTATCAAAAATCGAATTTATAAATACCAACTCGGGAACAAACCAGTTAAAACCGAAAGGATGTATGTGGCTGAGCAGAAGCAGAAAAAGAGATTTAATCAATACTTGAAAAAATAAAAAAATAGTCTCTTTTTCTTTTTTGAATACTTTTTTTAAAATCCCTAAAACCGCTTTTTCACTCAAATATCCCATAGTCCAAAAAAGTATTCCGTAGACAAAACCTATAAACAGAATCATAATCGGTATCATCCAGGATAGACCGTAGTATCTAAAACTCAGAGCTATCCAGTAAAACCAGAGAACTCCTGTAAAAAAGCCTGTCCAGAAAAGCTCTTTTTTTCCGGCTTTGAGTACCACATAAAAACTTAGCAATCCGAAAAAAGATTCCAGATAAGGCATATTTATATCAAAATATGCCAAATATATAAAAGAGGAAAAAATTACTGCTGTAAAAAAGGCTTTTATTAGTAAATTGATGTTAAAATATCGCCTCATAAACTCCACACAAAGGAAAGCAATGGAAGGACAAGGCGGTGCAGCAGGGATTTTGGGTTCTTTGTTTCCACTCATCATTATCTTTGTAATATTCTATTTTTTGATCATCAGGCCGCAGCAGCAGCAGGCCAAGAAACATAAAGAGATGGTTGAATCTCTCAAAAAAGGCGATAAAATTATCACTACCGGGGGTATTGTTGCCGAAGTGATAAAGCCTGAAGAGGATTTTATCAAAGTAAAGCTTAATGATGAGGTTGTTGTTAAAATTCATAAAGATTATGTAGCCAAAAAATTAGAGAGCTGAAATGAAGCTGCTTAATTACAGATTGGTAATCTTTATAATTGCTCTTGTAGGAGGGATCGCTTTGTCGGTTCCTTCCATATTTAACTTAAAAGAGGGACCCAAAATAACGCTTGGCCTTGATCTGCAGGGCGGTCTGCATATGCTACTTGGAGTCGATACCGATGCTGCAATACATTCAAAAATAAAATCGATAGCGTCCAATATCAAATATTATGCGGAAGCGGAAGATATTTTGATAGATGATCTGAAAATTGAAGACAAAACTGTCACCTTTACGCTACTTGACAAAGATGACCAGCCGAAAATCGATGAAATGCTGAGCAAAATACCGGGACTGGAGATAAAAAAAGAGGGGCTAAAATATAGTGTAACTCTTACTCCTCAAGAGATAGAATCGGTAAAAGAGTATGCAATAAATCAGGCGGTTGATACTATCAGGAACAGACTTGACCAGTTCGGTCTTGCCGAACCGAACGTAGCAAAGCAGGGCAAAGAGAAGATACTTGTCGAGCTTCCCGGGATAAAAACTCCGCAAGAAGAACAAAGAGTTCGTTCTCTTATAGCCAAAGCGGCGCATCTTCAACTGATGGCCGTAGATGAAGAGAGGTTTGCTAGAGTGTATCAGATGACACCGGAAGAGGCTGCGGAATATGGTGATGTGATACTCAGTGATGCGAAAAATCCAAATGTAAAATATCTGCTTAAAGAGATACCGATTCTTGACGGTTCAATGATTGTGGATGCGAAGGTAGCATTTGATCAGAATAACCAGCCTGTTATAAATTTTACGCTTAACAGTGCCGGTGCAAAAATATTCGGTGACTTTACGGCAAAAAATGTGGGAAAACATCTGGCTATCGTTCTGGACAACAAAGTATATTCTGCTCCAGTGATCAGAGAGAGAATAGGGGGCGGGAGCGGTCAGATAAGCGGAGGGTTCAGTGTTCAGGAAGCTCATGATGTAGCAATTGCCCTTAGAAGCGGTGCGCTTCTTGCACCGGTGTTTATGCTTGAGAAAAGAAGTGTAGGACCTAGTCTCGGAGCAGACAGTATAAAAGCCAGTATGATAGCCCTGATAAGTGGTTTTGTGATAGTTGTTCTGTTTATGATAGTCTATTATGGAGCTGCGGGTGTTATAGCCGATATCGCTCTGATAGCAAACCTATTTCTCATTATCGGTATCATGGCGCTTTTCGGAGCTACTCTTACCCTGCCGGGAATGGCGGGTATTGTTCTTACCGTAGGTATGGCTGTTGATGCCAACGTTATTATAAACGAGCGTATCAGGGAGCTTCTCAGAGAGGGACTCAGTATCAGAAAAGCGATAGAGCAGGGATACAAAAATGCGATGAGTGCGATTCTGGATGCAAATATCACAACTCTTATAGCAGCAGTGGTTCTGTATGCATACGGTACAGGCCCGATAAAAGGGTTTGCGATAACTATAAGCATAGGTATTTTGGCTTCGATGTTAACTGCGATACTCGGAACCCACGGTATTTATGAAGCTATATTGCCGAAAATAGAAAGGTCTAAAAACCTCTCTCTGTGGTTCGGTATCAAAATCAGGAGAGACTGATGGAATTTTTCAAAACAACGAAAACCTTCGATTTTATGGGGAAAAGCAAGGTATTTATATCTCTGTCCCTTCTTCTTATAATAGGATCATATGTCCTTCTTTTTACAAAAGGACTAAATTTCGGGATAGATTTTGCCGGAGGTACTATAATTCAGGTCAAGTATGACAAAGCGGCACCTATAAAAGATATCAGGGAAGCTATAAAAAAGAGTGACCTTTTTAAAGGTGCTTCTATTACTAAATTTGGAAGTGAAGAAGAGGTCATCATAAGAGTTAAAACATCCACAAAAAAACTTGGAAGCGATATAGGCGATATAGCCAGAGAGATATTAAAAGATACGGGAAATTTCGAGATCAGAAGAGTAGATATCGTAGGTCCCAAAGTAGGCGGAGAGCTCAGGGAAAAAGGTATTATGGCTATGGTTATAGCTGTTATCGGTATTTTGATATATGTATCGATAAGATTTGAGTGGAGATTTGCACTGGCTGCGGTTTTTGCTCTAGTTCACGATGTCTCTATTGCACTTGGTGCTATAAGCCTTTTTCAGGTGCCGGTAAATCTGGATATTCTAGCGGCACTTCTGACTATTTTGGGATACTCCCTGAATGATACGATAATCGTTTTTGACAGGATTAGAGAGGGTATTACAAAAACAAAAGAGGCTGTTTTGTCAAATGTTATAAACGATTCCATTACAAAAACTTTATCAAGAACCACACTCACTTCACTGACAACATTTTTTGTCGTTATGACACTCTATCTTTTTGGAGGAGAGATAATAAAAGGATTCAGTTTTACTTTGCTGATAGGTATAGTAGTAGGTACGTACAGCTCTATTTTCGTAGCTTCTCCATTGTTGATGTGGCTTGGATTTGACCTTGCAAATTATAAGAAGAAACTGGCCGAAAAGCTTAAAAGAAAACAGGAAAAAGAGAGAATGAGAGCTATGTATGAGCAAGGGGTTGTGTAAAGATGTTCAAGTTTCCTCTCTTTTAAAAAGGAGCACCAATGGATTGGGGTAAAGTCGTATATATGTTTTTTGCTCTTATGAGCCTTACAACAACCGCGGGATTTTTATACGAAAACAATGAAGTCTCTCTTTTTATCGCTGCAAGTATAAATCTTGCATCAACTATTTTGAAAATAGGTGTAAGAAGCCTTCTTTCTGCTGAACTGTTGGCAAGTTCTCTTGTGGCCGATCTTCATTTGATACCAGCTTTTTTCTTTCTTGAATTTGCCGGTGATGATAAAGCCGCGATTGCTCTTGCAATAGGAGCGATAGTAGCAAACGTGTTTTCACTTGCGCTTGTTCTTGTAGAAGCGATGAAGAGCGAAGAAAAATTTTAATATATTTAGACCTAAAATTATCAATCTATTTGATAATAATGTGAACTGACAAAAGGAGTGTAATGAGTTACAATCCCAAAGAGATTGAACAAAAATGGCAGAAATACTGGATTGAAAACGACTCTTTTGAACCGCAAAACGATTATAGAAAAGAGAAGAGATATATTTTGAGTATGTTTCCCTATCCCAGTGGAAGAATACATATGGGACATGTAAGAAACTACTGTATAGGCGATGCTATAGCCAGATATTACAGAAAAAGCGGCAAAAATGTTTTGCATCCCATCGGGTGGGATGCATTTGGCATGCCGGCGGAAAATGCTGCTATAAAAAACAGAGTACATCCGAAGAAATGGACATATGAAAATATTGAATATATGAGAAAAGAGCTTGACGCTTTGGGTTTTTCCTTTTCGAAAAAAAGAGAGTTCGCCACATGTGATGAGCTTTATACGAAGTTTGAACAGGCATTTATCATAGATATGTGGGAAAAAGGTCTGATGTATAGAAAAAAAGGGACAGTCAATTGGTGTCCCCATGACCTTACTGTTCTCGCAAATGAACAGGTTATTGAAGGTAGATGCTGGAGATGTGATACCGAAGTTGTCCAAAAAGAGATGGATCAGTACTATATTAAGATAACCGATTATGCCCAGGAGCTTCTGGACAGTTTAGAAAAGCTTGAAAACGGCTGGCCGAAACAGGTCATAGCTATGCAGAGAAACTGGATAGGCAGAAGTGAAGGGCTAGAGTTCATGTTTCATTTCGATAAAGAGAGCATGGAAAAACTCAATTTTAAATTTGAAGGGTTTGAAGTATTTACCACAAGGCCCGATACGATATACGGCGTGAGCTATACAGCCCTTGCTCCTGAACACGATATCGTAAAGTATCTTGTCGAACACTCTTTATTGGATAAAGAGGCGGTAGAAAAAATCAAGAAGATGCAAAATACTCCTGCAAAGGAGAGAGCACAGGCTGAAAAAGAGGGGCTGTTTCTGGGACTTTACGTCACACATCCTATTACTCATAAAAAGATTCCGGTATGGGTTGCAAACTTTGTTCTTACAGAGTACGGAAGCGGTGCTGTTATGGCCGTTCCGGCTCATGACCAGAGAGACTATGAGTTTGCTTTAAAATACAACCTTCCCATAAAATATGTCATTAAACCAAAGAATGGAGAAATTGATACCTCAAAAGCCTACATTGAACCGGGAATACTTTTTGACAGTGGTGAATTTAGCGGCCTTTCAAGCGAAGAGGCAAAAAACAGAATTATAGAATATTTCGAAAAAAACTCACTAGGGAAAAAAACAGTAAATTTCAAACTCAAAGACTGGGGAGTGAGCCGCCAAAGATATTGGGGAACTCCTATTCCTTTGATAAAATGTGAAAAATGCGGAATCGTTCCGGAGAAGAAAGAGAATCTCCCGGTGGCTCTACCGGAAGATGTGGAAATAACCGGTGAAGGAAATCCTCTCGAAATTCATCCAACATGGAAATATACCAAATGTCCGAAATGCGGCAGCGATGCTATAAGGGAGACAGATACTCTTGATACATTTGTCGAGTCAAGCTGGTATTTTCTGAGATTTACCACAAATGAAAACGATTGGGAAAGGGTGCCTTTTACGAAAAAAGATATCGATTACTGGATGGAAGTAGACCAGTATATAGGGGGAATCGAACATGCCATACTGCATCTATTATATGCAAGGTTTTTTACAAAAGCACTAAGAGACCTTGGATATATCGATATAGACGAACCTTTTAAAAGACTTCTTACACAGGGAATGGTACTTAAAGACGGCGCAAAGATGAGTAAATCGAAAGGGAATGTGGTAGACCCCGATTCCATTATAGAAAAATACGGTGCCGATACAGCTAGACTCTTTATCCTTTTTGCAGCTCCTCCTTCAAAGGAACTCGAATGGAATGACAGTGCGGTCGAGGGAGCTTACAGGTTTATAAAAAGATTCTATGAAAAATCATCAGAAGCAAGAAAATGTGACTCTTTGCCTCAAATCGATCACTCTTCTTTGTCAAAAGAGGAGAAAGAGGCGAGAAAAAAAGTGTATGAAGCGCTTAAAAAGTCAAAAGATGTTTATGAGAAAAACTTTGCGTTCAATACCCTTATTGCCGCTTCTATGGAAGCTATGAACGCTTTGAATGCACAGAAAAACGAGGATGTCTGGACGGAAGGGTATTTTGTATTGCTCAATATTCTTGAACCGATAATTCCGCATATATGCTGGGAGCTCAGTGAAGAGCTTTTCGGACGCAATAACTTTAAAGAGATAGCTGTAAAAGAGGAGGTTTTTGAAGAGGCCAATATCACTCTTGCAGTTACGGTAAACGGAAAAAGAAGAGCCGAGATAGAAGTTTCAAAAGATGCCTCAAAAGAGGATATAATTGCACAAGCGAAAGAGACAGTCGCCAAGTGGATAGAAGGCAAAACAGTGGTAAAAGAGATAGTGGTCCCGGGAAGACTGGTAAATTTTGTAGTCAAATGAGATGTAAAAACAGAATAGAAGTTGTCACTGGACAAAAAACTGTCGATTGAGAACTATCGGCTGTATCCATTTAAATTTCAGGATAAACAGATGAAAAAATATTTTGTAATTTTGATTACAAATCTGCTTTTTTTAAATATTTTTACCGGATGCGGTTACAAGCCCGCATCGGTGCATGCGAAAAAGGTTTTAGGGGATAAAATATATACCGATGTGGAGATTTATCTAAGAGATCCCGAAAACTCCGTATTGATAAAAGATGCTGTAAATGAGGCGATAGTCAGCCGTTTTAAGGGAAAACTAACGGAAAAAGAGAAAGCTGATACTATACTTTCCGTAAAACTCAGAGGTGTAAGTTTTTCTCCTTTGCAGTATGATAAAAACGGATATGTTGTATATTACAGAGCAAGAGTCAGTCTCAATATAAAATATACAAACAAAGAAGAGACAAAGAGTTTTACAGTCACTGGAACCTATGACTTTCCGATAGAGCCAAATGCGGTTATTTCCGATTCCAAAAGATTTGAAGCAATTAGAGAGAGTTCAAAAAAAGCTTTGGATCAGTTTATATCAAAAATAACAATAACCGGATATCTTAAAAACAGAAATATATGAAAAATCTTCAAGATTTCCTCGCACAAAAACCTCTTTATTATAAAAAAATCGATCTGACAAGAATGCCAAAAGCCTATGAGTCGGTTAAAGATATTCTTGTAATTCCCAAAATAATTCATATAGTCGGAACCAACGGCAAAGGAAGTACAGGCCGCTTTTTAGCGCATATGCTTCATAAAAAAGGATTCAAAACAGGCCATTATACCTCACCTCATATAGTAAGATTCAATGAACGCATCTGGCTTGAGGGCAAAGATGTATCGGATGAGACTCTCGAAAATGCCCACATCCAACTTCAAAAAACTTTTCCTAAAAAGGTTGTCGAAAGTCTTAGCTATTTTGAGTACACCACTTTTCTTGCAATGAAAGTTTTCGAAGATTGTGATTATGTAGTTCTTGAGGCAGGTCTTGGAGGAGAGTATGACGCAACAAATGTATTTAGAAAAGTTTTGTCTCTCTTTACACCTATAGCCTATGACCATCAGGCATTTTTGGGAGAGGATATAGAATCCATTGCGAAAACTAAACTGAGAAGTATGGATAAAAGGGCAATCATCGGCTATCAAAAGTATAAAAAAATTTATGATATTGCTGAAGATATAGCAAAGCAAAAAGGTACTGAGCTTAAAAAAATAGACGATTTTTTAACAGAGAGTGAAAAAAAAGAGATCGAAGAGTTTATAAAAGAAACCGGCTTTGCCCCTTTTTTTGCACAAAATTGTCAGTTGGCCGCGGCTGCTTTCAAGGCCTTGGGTGAGGATTTCGAAAAAGAGCTTCTAAAAGATGTTAAAATAAGAGGCAGAATGGAAAAAATTGCCCCCAATATAACGATAGATGTAGGACATAATCCGCTTGCAGCCGAAGCGATAAAAACCGCAGTTAAAAAAAACAGTATTCTTGTTTATAACAGTTTTGAAGACAAAGATTGTAAAAAAGTGCTTTCTATACTGAAACCTGTTATAAAAAGAGTTGAAATTCTGGAAATTCCAAACGAGCGTGCGGTTGACAAAGAGTTACTTGTTTCTGTATTGAATGAGTTGGATATAGATTTTTGCCTGTTTGATAAAATTGATGAAAAAGAGAACTACCTGGTATTTGGATCATTCAGTGTGGTAGAGGAATTTTTGAGGATATATGAAAAGAAGATTTACAATAACAATCAGTGATGTTCATGGTGTAAAACAGTATACGCTGCATCAGATAATAAAAAAAATTGCCCTGTATTTGTTGGGCGGACTGCTTGCGATAATTTTAATAGGCGGTATTACTATTTTTTACCTTTTAAAAGAGGTAGACAGGCTTGAATACAAGAAAAAAGAGCTTTTGCTTGAAAATGAAGTTCTTAAAAAGAGCATAGAAGATAAAACAAAAAAGCTCGATGAGATCGGCGACAAACTGGAAGATATAGAAAAATTGATAGGACTAAAACCCCTTCCTGAAAGCAGTATCGTCGAAAGGATAGATACAGCTGCACTGACATCAAGGGAACTTGCGCTTATATTTGCAAATATTCCCAACGGCTCGCCGGTAGAGTATAGAGGTATAAGCGGGAGTTTCGGCTGGAGAAAACACCCCATAAAAAAAACAAAAGAGTTTCACAGAGGCATAGATCTCAGAGCGCCTATGAATACACCTGTATATGCACCTGCTGACGCTGTTGTAGAGTATGCGGCAAAGCATAAAAAAAGCGGATTCGGCAAACTTGTTATACTTGATCATAACTACGGTTTCAGGACATTTTACGGACATCTGAACAAGTTTGCAGTCAAACCGGGTGACTTTGTGAAGAAGGGCGATATTATAGGGTATACGGGAAATACAGGTCTTAGCAATGGTCCGCACCTGCATTATGAGATAAGGTTTATTGAAAGAGTGCTCAATCCCTACTATTTTATCAAATGGAACAGGAGCGATTTTGAGTATATATTTAAAAAAGTTAGGAGAGTGCCATGGGATTCTTTGGTAAAAACAGTAACGCGAAGCAGCCTTCCCAAAAAACAATTATCATCGAAGGAACTCACATCAGAGGGGAGATGAAGATAGAGTGCGCTCTTTATCTCGATGGTGTATACGAAGGCAAAATTGAATCAAGCAGCTCTGTAGTGATCGGGAAAAAGGGAAAAGTCACAGGAGAGGTTTATGCCGATAAAATTATAATAAACGGAGAGTTAAAAGGCATGATAGATGCCAGAAGTGTTGAAATTATGAGCGAAGGACGTGTTTTTGGCGAAATAGTGACCGATGAGATAGTGATAGAACCAAAAGGTCTGTTTGAAGGTGAGAGCAAAATCAGAAAAAATAGGAAGGAAGTGGGTGATTCAGGCGAAGATATTTGAATTTCTGAAAAATAACAAAGCTGATGTGATTATTGTCTCGAATGAGAAAGAGGCAAAAGAGGTTTGTGATGTTGCTGAGTATTTTGAACTGGACTTCACACCTTTTCCTGATTTCAGGGCAAGATATCCTGATGATTTAAGAAGTTTCAAAGAGGAAAGAGATGAACTTTTTGCTGCTCTTTGGAATTTTTATACGAAGGATACTTTAGCCGTTGTTCCTCTTGATACTGCTGCAAGACTTATGCCCTCAAGAAGATATTTTAAAAAATTCGATATAGAGTTTGCCGGAACTTTGAATCTGGCCGAAATCAAAGAGAGGCTTCTGTATTGGGGATACAGTTTTGTTGATATCGTAGAAGAGAAAGGCGAAGTTTCATTCAGAGGGGATATCATCGATATATTTCCCATAGATTCGGCTATGCCTTACAGAATCTCTCTTTTTGATGATGAAATAGAAAGTATAAGGCATTTTGAACCGGAAACTCAGAAGAGTATAAAAGAGGAGATAGAAAAGATAAGTATAATTCCGGCATTTCTGGCTTTGGAAAAAGAGGAGTATGAAAAGCTTGAAGCCAAAATTCTTGAGAGCGAGAGTGACGCTTTTATCAAAGATATAGATTCATTGGGTTTTTGGTACATTGAGGACAAAAAACCGCTGCTGCAGGGTAAGAGAGCTTTTTTTGCAAAAGATATGCAAAACGAAATAGATGATCTTTATCAAGCCAATACAGAAGGTTTTGTTCCAAAAAAGAGCCTTTGTTTTGAAACTATAGGCGAACCCACCGTTTGCAAAGAGATCGAGCCTATCGACTTAAACACTCTTATAGATATCCACAAAGAGAAAAAAATCACTGTTCTTGCGAAAAACGAATCTATGATAAGACGTTCGCATCTGAAAAGTTTTGAAAATCTGAGATTTGTGTATAAAGATATCGTTTTAAATATCCTCACGGATGAAGAGCTTATATTATCGCTGAACAGACCGGTCAAAAAAAGAAGAGTCAAAAAAACTTCCATTATTCTTGATGAACTGCAACCAGGTGATTATGTAGTGCATGAAAACCACGGTATCGGAATATTTGAAGGAATTTCCCCAGTTACGGTGCTGGGAGCGACAAAAGATTTTGTGACCCTGAGATACCAAGGAGATGACAAACTCCTGGTTCCTGTCGAAAATCTTGATCTCATAGATAGATATATAGCTGACAGCGGTTCGGTTGCAGTTCTTGACAGACTTGGCAGCGGCAGTTTTAACAGACTTAAGAAAAAAGCGAAAGAGAGACTTTTCGAAATTGCCTCTGAGATTGTCAAAATTGCTGCAAAAAGGGAGATTTCCAAAGGTGTTGTCTGCAATACCGAAGTTGAGGAGATAAAACTTTTTCAAAATGATGCAGGTTTTATATATACCGAAGACCAGATAAAAAGCATTGAAGATATCTTTTGCGACCTTGGTAGCGGAAGAGTTATGGACAGGCTTCTAAGCGGCGATGTAGGTTTTGGGAAAACGGAAGTCGCAATGAATGCCATATTTGCAGTAGTTAAAAACGGATACCAGGCGGCCATGATTGCTCCTACTACGCTTCTTAGCTCACAGCACTACAAAACTTTGGTACATAGATTTGAAAAATACGGCATAAAGACAGCGAAACTTGACAGATTTGTCAGCCAAAAGGAGAAAAAAGCCGTTTTGGAAGGGCTTGAAAAAGGTACTATAGATGTAGTGGTCGGAACACATACTATTTTGGGGGCAAAATTTTCGAATCTTGCTCTTGTTGTTATCGACGAAGAGCACAAGTTCGGTGTAAAACAGAAAGAAAAACTCAAAGAGCTTAGAACTGACGTTCATATTCTATCCATGAGTGCGACTCCTATACCAAGAAGTCTGAACATGGCACTAAGCCGACTAAAAGAGTTGAGTGAACTTCGAACTCCTCCCGAGAGCAAAATGGGTGTAAGAACATATGTAAAAGAGTATGATGAAAAACTCATAAAAGAGGTAATTTTAAGAGAGAGAAGAAGAGGCGGACAGGTTTTTTATATATATAACTCCATTGCCGCAATAGAGGACAAAAAGAGAGAACTTTTAAATATTGTCGCTGATCTTAAAATATTGGTTTTACACTCCAGGGTGAGTGCGACTGTAAGCGAAAAAGAGCTTTTGAGATTTGAGAAGGGAGAATACGACGTTTTGCTTTCAACATCGATAGTAGAGTCAGGTCTTCATATGCCAAATGTCAATACCATCATAGTAGACGGAGCGGACAGGTTTGGTATAGCGGACCTTCATCAGCTCAGAGGTCGTGTAGGAAGAGGCAAAAAAGAGGGATATTGCTACTTTTTGGTTGAAAACAAAGAAAAAATAACCGATGAAGCCAAAAAGAGACTGATTGCACTTGAGTCAAATTCATATCTTGGAAGCGGGCAGGTGCTTGCATACCACGATCTTGAAATAAGAGGCGGGGGAAACCTCATAGGCGCTCAGCAAAGCGGTCATATAAAAAATATCGGATATTCTTTATATCTGAGAATGCTCGAAGATGCTATAAACGCTCTTACCAAAAATGAAGAAGAGAAGCAAAAAGTAGAGATAAAACTTAGTATCAACGCCTATATTTCAAAAGAGACAGTAAAAGAAGACAGGCTCAGACTCGAACTCTACAGAAGACTCAGCCATTGCGAAAACGTAGAAGAGGTATATGAAATTGAAGAGGAGATGGAGGACAGATTCGGCAGACTCGACAATATTACAAAACAGTTTATAGATATAGTGATTATGAAAATCCTCGCTATACAGAACAACATAAAATCGATCTCAAACTACAATGAAAACATTACTATTCTGTATACGGATGAGAAAAAAGAGCACTTGAAAGCAAGAAGCAAAGATGATGACGATATTGTCGACACGGTACTAAGATATTTGAGAAAAACTTCCGGGTCTGAACTTAAATCACCTCAAAGCAGGGAGAAAGTATGAAGATAGGATTTATTGGCGATATTGTGGGAAAACCGGGGAGAAAAATGGTGAAAAGCTATCTTCCTCGGATTATTAAAGAAGAAGAACTCGATTTTGTAATGGCAAATTATGAAAATGTAAGTCACGGTTTCGGACTTACGCACAAAAATGCAATTGAACTTTTTGAATGCGGTATAAATCTTATGACAGGCGGAAATCATACGTGGGATAAAAAAGAGATCGTTCCTCTTCTTGATTCTATGGCGCTTTTAAGACCAGTAAACTATCCTGAAGGCGTTCCGGGAAGAGGAGTTGAAATTGTCGAAATTGCAGGAGAGAAGTTTGCTGTTATAAATCTTATGGGCCATTTTACAATGCCTATGGTGGACAATCCTTTTGTAACCGTTTTAAAAGAAGTAGAGAGACTCGAAAAGGATGGAATAAAAAATATCTTTATAGATTTTCATGCGGAATCCACAAGTGAAAAGAGAACGCTTCTGATGATGCTTAGAGGTAGAGTATCGTATATAGCGGGAACTCATACGCATGTGGGAACAGATGATCTTGAGATATATAAAGGTACCGGATATATAACAGATGTTGGACTTACCGGTTGTCGTGACAATGTAATAGGAGTGGATGAAAAAGTTCCGATAGAGAGATTTTTGACGGGACTTCCGGGACGGTTCGATGTTCCCGATAAATGTAAAAAGATTTTCCAGATGGTCGTTTTGGAACTTGAAGATGGAATCTGCAAAGATACATACAAAATAAAGGCATATGATGATGAAGGGTATTTTGTTTCCCAGAAGGCGCTGGTCAGTGATTGATTGCAGGGGTGCAGATGTTAGACAACAGTTTTGAGCTTTTGGCTAAACTGAAAAAGCTGGGATTCATCAAAGAAGAGAGAGACCCTTACTGGTGGCCGGGCAGCGGAACTTTTGAAGTTGTTGTGGGTGCGGTTCTAACGCAAAACACCAAATGGGAAAAGGTGGAAGTGGCACTGAAAAATCTTAAAAACCTTGATTTGCTGAGTCTTGAAAAGTTAGCCGAGGCTGACCAGAAGCTATTGGCCGAGGCTGTAAGACCGGCCGGATTTTACAATACCAAATCATTCAGACTCAAAAAGCTGGCAATCAATATGCTCAAAGATTTCGGCAGTTTCGAAGCATTCAGGGCAAAACCTAGCAGACGTTGGCTTTTGGAGCAAAAAGGTATCGGCAAAGAGACGGCAGACTCTATTTTATGCTATGCCTGCTATAAAAATTTTATGGTGGTAGACAGCTATACTTCCCGGTTGCTTAGAGCTTTTGGATACGAGTTTGAAGAGTATGATGAGATACAGGAGTGGTTAATAGAGGGTATATATGCAAATCTTGACAAAATATATGAGCTTTATGGCAAAGAGATGCCGCTTCATATGATATATGCAAGGTTTCACGGAAAGATTGTGGAGTTTTGCAAGGAGAACTGCAAAGGAAAGAACAAAAATGAGAAGATAA